>NZ_CP152276.1:0-315000 GCF_038719015.1 Nguyenibacter vanlangensis | reverse complement strand
GCACCAGACGCTGCACGCGCTGCCCATCGCATTGGAGATCGCTCGCCGTCATCCGGACTTCGCCGTCCATGTCGCCTGCCTGACGCCGGAACATGAAGCCTATATCCGTCATCTGGCCGGATTTTATCCCGAATCACAGCTCATATTCGATCGGCTTGCGTTGCCCGGTTCTCTGCGGCGGCGACTCGCTCGTCGCGGTCCCAGCGTCCTGAGCAAGCTGGCCGCGCTTCTATGGAACACGAATTATTTCAATAATTTTCAAGCCATTGTGGTTCCCGAGCGCACCTCGCTCCATCTCCGGCACATGGGCGTGCGTCGGCCCCGGTTGATCTGGACGCGACATGGCGCGGGCGATCGGGCGATCGGCTTCGCGCGGGATGTCCGGCATTTCGACTTCATTCTGATGGCGGGACAAAAACTGGAACGCCGACTGCTGATGCAGGAGGCGCTGCGCCCCGGACGGTATGTCACCGGGGTCTACGCCAAATTCGACATGGTGCGGCTGCTGCATCGCGACGCAGCACCGCTGTTCGGAAATGGACGCCCGACAATCCTGTATAATCCGCATTTCAATACGCGCCTGTCTTCATGGCATAAATTCGGGCTGCAGGTTCTGGATTATTTTGCCCGGCAGGACCGGTACAACCTTGTCTTCGCACCGCATTACCGGCTGTTCGACGCGCATCGCGGCAAGGGAGCGGAGATCGTGCGCCGGTTCAGCGGAATACCCCATATGCTGATCGATCCAGGGAGTCCGAAGAGCATCGACATGACCTACACGATGGCGGCGGATCTCTATCTGGGCGATGTCAGCAGCCAGGTCGCCGAGTTTCTGCTTCGCCCGCGCCCCTGCCTGTTCCTGGATGCCCACGAGACAGATTGGCAAGGCAATCCCGATTACCGTTTCTGGTCTCTCGGGCGTGTCAGCCACGGCACGGCGACGCTGGAAACGGACCTGGAACAGGCCTTTAGAACCCATGCCGATTTCCTAGAGCGGCAAGAATCGTATATATACGACACATTCGGGCTGGACGGCCCGGGTCCGACGGCTCCGCGTGGCGCGGATGCCATCGTGGAATTTCTTCGGGAGGCGTGTCATGAACGCTGTTCCCGTTCATGACACACCGTTTATTCGATAGTTCCAGGTGGAAGATTCATTGCCTGACATGATACGCCTTCCGACTCCGACAGATTCTGGTCAGGCACGCCGCCTGGGTGATTTCGCAACATTCCCCGACGCGCTGGATTACGCGGCCCAAGGGAATGCCGGATTCAATATTTATTCCGGCCGCGGCCAACTGTTGGAGGCCCTGCCCTACCGCACCCTGCGTGCCCAGGCCCACGAGGTCGCGCGGCGATTGCTGACCCTGGGTCTGCGGCCGGGCGAACGGGTCGCCATCGTGGCGGAGAGCGACGGCGACTTCGCACGCATCTTCTTCGGCTGCCAGTATGCCGGACTGATCCCCGCCCCCATGCCTCTGCCGGTCGCTTTCGGCGGGCGCCAGGGCTACGTGACCACGCTGCGCGGCATGATCCAAAGCGCCGGTGCGTCGGCCGTCATCATTCCCGAGATCATCGCATCCTGGACCGACGAGATTATCGACGGCTTCACCTTGCGCTTCGGCGGTCGGCCGGCCGAACTGATGGCCCTGCCGGCGGATGACCTCGCCCTGCCGACCGTGAACCCCGACGACCTGTCCTATCTGCAATTCTCGTCGGGCAGCACCCGCTTCCCGATGGGGGTGGCCGTGACCCAGCGCTCGGGGATGGCCAATGCCCGCGCGATCGCGCGCGACGGCCTGAAAGTGCGCGATACCGGCGATCGCTGCGTCTCGTGGCTGCCGCTCTATCACGACATGGGGCTGGTCGGCTTCTTCCTGACCCCGGTCACCTGCCAGTTGAGCGTGGATATGCTGCCGACGCGGGAGTTCGCCCGCCGTCCCCATGTCTGGCTGGACCTGATCAGCCGCAACCGCGGCACGATCGCCTATAGCCCCTCCTTCGGGTTCGAACTGTGCGCCCGGCGCGCCACCTCCATCGCCCTGGACCTGTCCTGCTGGCGAATCGCGGGGATCGGCGGCGACATGATCCGTCACCACATCCTTGAAGAATTTGCCGAGCGCTTCGCCGCCTCGGGCTTCGACAGCCGAGCCTTCACCGCCAGCTACGGCATGGCCGAGGCGACATTGGCCATCAGTTTCGTTCCGCTGGCATCGGGCATCCAGACCGATACGGTCGATCTGCGCGTCCTGGAGACCCAGGGGATCGCCCGCCCCTCCGACGACCCGGGCCAGGCGCTGCGCACCTTCGTCCTGTGCGGCAAGGTGCTGGAGGAACATGAACTCGAAATCCGCGACTCCACGGGCCAGGCCCTGCCGGACCGCAAGGTCGGTACCATCTTCGCCCGCGGCCCCAGCCTGATGCGCGGCTATTTCAACCAGCCGCAGGAAACCCAGCGCGTGCTGGACGATGCGGGATGGCTGAATACCGGCGATCTCGGCTACATGCTCGACGGGCAGGTGGTCGTGACCGGACGCGCCAAGGACCTGATCATCATCAATGGCCGCAATATCTGGCCCCAGGATCTGGAATGGTCCGCGGAAACCGAAATCGGGGTCCTGCGCAGCCGTGACGTTGCGGTGTTCTCGATCGACCAGGAAGCCGGCGAGAAGGTCGTGGCCCTGATCCAGTGCCGTGCCTCGACCCCCGAGGCACGGGAATTGCTGCGGACCGAGGCCGCCAATCTCTTCCGGCGGCAGCACGGCGTGGACGTGTCGGTCATCCTCGTCCCGCCGCACACGCTGCCCCAGACCTCGTCCGGCAAGCTGACGCGTGCCCGAGCCAAGGCGATGCTGCTGTCCGGCGCGTTCGAAACCATTGCCGAGACTGCCTCGGTCGCGTAACCGGGCAGCTCTGCAAAAGGAAGACATCGATGAGTGAAACGACGGCAGAGGTCTCTGCCCTGATCATCCAGACATTGCTGGCCAATCCGAAGGTTCCCCGGGACATCGATGGCGGCAGCAAGATCGTCGAGGACCTGGCGTTCGATTCACTCGCGGTCATGAATTTCGTGATGGAGATCGAGGATTCGCTCGACGTCTCCGTGCCGCTCGACCGGCTTGCCGATATCCGGACCATCGACGACCTGGCCGCCTGCATCGTGTCGCTGAAACACGGCGGCTGATCCCGATGTCGATTTTCAGCAAGTATGACGGGCTGGCCCGTTCGCTGGCCGCCGTCACTGCGGGTGGCGGCCGCAATCCGTTTGCCGTGGTGATCGAGCGGCCGGTCTCCTCGACCGTCGGGCTGATCGAAGGACGCGAGACGCTGCTGTTCGGCACCAACAATTATCTGGGCCTCAGCCAGTCCGAATCCGCTGTCACGGCCGCGATCGACACGTTGCGCACCCACGGCGTGGGCACCACCGGGTCACGGATCGCAAACGGGACCCAGGGCCTGCACCGCCAGTTGGAGGAGCGCATCGCCCGGTTCTTCCGGCGACGCCATTGCATGGTGTTTTCGACGGGATACCAGGCCAATCTGGGCGTGATCTCCGCCCTGGCCGGCAAGGACGACTACCTGCTGCTGGATGCCGACAGCCACGCCAGCATCTATGACGGCAGCCGCTTGGGCCATGCGCAGGTGATTCGGTTCCGCCATAATGATCCCGAGGACCTGCGCAAGCGCCTGCGCCGCCTGGACGGCACGCCGGGAGCGAAGCTGATCGTGGTCGAAGGCATCTATTCCATGATGGGCGATGTCGTGCCGATGGCCGAATTCGCCGCCGTGAAACGCGAGACCGGCGCATGGTTGCTGGCCGATGAGGCCCATTCGGTCGGCGTCATGGGCGCACACGGCCGCGGCGTGGCGGAAGCCGACGGCGTCGAAGCCGATGTCGACTTCGTGGTCGGCACGTTTTCCAAAAGCCTGGGCACGGTCGGCGGCTATTGCGTATCGGACCATGACGGGCTGGACCTGATTCGCCTGTGCTCGCGCCCTTACATGTTCACCGCATCCTTGCCGCCCGACGTCATCGCGGCGACGATGGCCGCATTGGGCGAACTGGAAAGCCGGCCCGAACTGCGCCACGCTCTGATGGACAATGCACGCCGGCTTCATGCCGGGCTGAATGCCGCCGGCCTACGTACCGGCCCGCAGGCCAGCCCGGTGGTCTCCGTAGTGCTGGACGACGTCGCGCAGGCGGTACGGTTCTGGAACCGGCTGCTGGATCTGGGTGTCTACGTGAATCTCAGCCTGCCGCCCGCGACGCCGGACCAGCATCCTCTGCTGCGCAGTTCGGTGATGGCGACGCACAGTGCCGCGCAGATCGACCGCGCGGTGGACGTCTTCGCCACCGTGGCCGGCGAACTGGGCCTGCGGCAATAAGGCACAGCCTGGTCAGGGGCTGCCGTCCCGCTGTTCCGTCCGCCGAAACAATCCCGCCCGGTGCAGCGACCATAACAGCCGGGGCAGGCAGAGCAGCGGATGGCGCTCGGCAAACGGCGTCAGCCGCAGTTCGACCCCGGAATGGCGGCGGATCTTCCAAGCGACATAGCGCGCCCCCCCGGCGAAGGTGAACACGGCCTTGGCCAGGCGCGCCACGTTCAACGGACGCCCGAGCCGGCTGCGCAGCGCCCACCTCCGCCATGCCCGCGCCCGGACCGCGTCCGGCAGCGCGGGACGAAACTGGTCACCCGTCTGGGTAAAGGACAGGCCCGATGCCTGCCATGCCGCCTCCAGCAGGGCGCGGTAGCGCGCCACCCGGCCGTCCAGCAGGCTGCGGGCCCGGGCCGCCGTTTCGACGCGCAGTTCGGCACCGTATGTCCGGGCAAACAGCCCATCCCAGTACAGTTCCGCCGTTCCCTGCACGGGGCCGAGACAGGCCGCCCACCACGACGCCACCGCAATCGCCCGGATCAGGCAGCCCAGAATGGCATCGGCGGCATCGGCATCCCGCACCCACACCAGCCGCGCCGGCTGACAGAACCGGGCCCAGATCGTGGTGTCCAGCGTGCCGCGACCGGTCAGCGCCCGGAACTGGGCCAGCGTGACGATCGCGACCTTGGCGCGCAGAAACCGACCACCGGCCGTCGCTTCATGATATTCCACGTTCGGCGGCAGCAAAGCGTTGGCCACCCTGGCCGCACGGCCGCGCGGCCAGTCGGCCTGGCGCGCCACCACCACATAGAAATCCAGGACTCCGTCCGGATCTGCCTGCCGCAATGCCGAGCCATAGAACAGGACCCCCAGCACCGGCGCGTCGCCCACCAGCCGCGCCACGAAATCGGTGACGGCAGGGTCGACCGACTGGATCAGTTCACCGGCCAGCAGGTGCCCCACCCGCCCTGCCGCCGCCATGGCGGAATGATCGGACCCCATCACGCCCCCCGGATGAAATCGAAACGCGGGCCGGCCGTCAGGATCGTTCGCCCATCCGGGCCGGAATCCCAGATTTCGCCGTCCAGAACGAAGGACCCGTCGATCCGCAGCGACAGGCAGTCGGCCCGCCCCCGTTCATAGGCCGGCGCACTGTCCAGCCAGGCCGGCGTCTCGCCCCGCAGCGAAGCCCATGTCGCCGCGAGCAGCCGCTCGGGAAAGGCCCGCACGTTCAAGTAGGCCAATCCTGCTCCGTCGTCCGCCCCTTGCCGCGCGGCGAAAGGCCACATGCCGCGCGGCAGGCAACGCAGGGTCGTGGCCATGAACAGGAAGCAATCCATCGTCCGCGGCGCCTCCGCCCCGACGGCCAGGGTGACCGGATTCCCAGCCAGCCATTTGCGGCGTGTGGAGCGGAACATCAGACGTCCCAACGACGACGCGATGGCCACGGCGACCGCGATATCGTGCGAGAACCGGTTCAGGATGGCCGGCCGGTGGGCGATGCGAACCCCCTTTGTGAAGGCCGCCGCCCCATGGAACATGCCCAGGGCTACCGGGCGCGTAGAATCGGACCATCGAATGGCCAGCGCGTCGCGCCGGGCGACCGTGCTGCGCAGCGTGCCCGCGCGCGCCATGACCGTCAGGCGTTCCAGCGCCGCGCGGCCGCGCAGGCCGAACCCCACATCGGCGGCAATCAGGTTGGTATTGCCCGACGGCAGGACCGCCAGCGCCGGCAGCGCATCCGTCGGGTAGAAGCGATGGATGGCCGACATGACGTCGCTGACCGTGCCATCCCCGCCATCGACGGCGATGACCCCGACCTCGCGCCGCGCCAGTTCAGCCACCGCTTCGGGCAGCAGGGTCCGGCTGGTGGAATGGAAGAAGAGCGGCCCCAGCGCGCGGGCCGCCCGCTTGCGGAAACTGCCATCCTCCACCCCATTGCGCCGACTGCGCGAATTATGGATCAGGGCAAACGGTTCGCTCACGCCGCGCCGGCCTTTTTCTGTGCGTCGTACATTCGTAGGCTCATAAGCCGCGTTCCAGACGCCATTGCAAGGCGGGAACATCGATGCCCCGTCCACGAAGCCCCGCGCCCGCCTGCGCCGGCCACAGGAGTGCTTTGCTTGCCCGAGATCACGCTGGCCCATCTCTCAGACCTGCATCTGCCGCATGACAGGCTGCGCATTCCGGCCAGGGCGTTGCTGAACAAGCGGATGACCAGTCAGATCTCCTGGCGCTGCAAGCGGCGCTTCCTGCATGTCCGCGCGGTGGCGGACGCCGTTGCCGCCGATATCCGTGCGATGGCTCCGGATGTCGTGGCGCTGACGGGCGACCTGACCAATCTGGGCCTGCCGGCCGAATGCCGGCAGGCGGCCGAATGGCTGCATACGCGCCTGCCGGGTCCGATCTGCGCCATTCCCGGCAATCACGACATGCTGGTCCGCGAATCGTGGTCCGAGACGCTGGGCCAGTGGGCCCCGTGGATGGCAGCGGACGCCGACGGTTTCCCTTACCTGCGCCATATCGGCCCGCTGGCGCTGATCGGCGTCAATTCGGCACGGCCGATGGCCTGGTTCTCCGCCGCCGGACGGATCGGCGCCAGGCAGGCGGCCCGCCTGGCCGATATCCTGCATGAAGCCGGGCGGCAGGGCCGCTTCCGCGTGGTCATGATCCATCATCCGCCCATCACCGGCCTGGTATCGCACCGCAAGTCGCTGCTGGATGCCGGCCTGTTCGCCGCCGCGATCGCCAGGACGGGCGCCGAAATGGTCCTGCACGGCCATGCGCACATATCCTGCATGTCCACCCTGCCCGGGCCCGAGGGGCTGGTTCCGGTCCTGGGCATCGCCTCCGCATCGATGCACGCCAGGCGCCAGGAACGGGCGGCGGCATGGCACCGGATCGCCGTCACCGCCACCACCCGGGGCTACCGGGCCGAGATCCACCGCCGCATCGTCACCTCGGGACACGTCGTACGCGAACTGCCCTGCTGGTCGATCGAGACGGAAAGAGCCGCCCGCGTGCGATTTTGAGTTTTGAGCCCGGTGCGATTTGAGTCCGTTGAACGCGGCGCGTATGTGTTGGACGCCATGATGCGCGCGTCTCTCATTCCTCCGTCCTGGCCTCCTTCCGTCCGGCGAATCCTTCCGGGAACGCTGGACCGGTACCTGATCGCGCAGATGCTTCCCCCTTTCTCGATCTCGCTGGGCGTCGTGATGACCGCGCTGCTCCTGGAACGGCTGCTGGTCCTGTTCGACGTCCTGGCAGCCGACGGCGGGACGCTGAAGGTCTTCGCGGGCCTGCTGGCCGACCTGGTGCCGCATTATCTGGGGCTGGCGCTGCCGGCCGCGATCTGCGTCAGCGTGTTTTCCGTCGTACGGAGAATGAGCCAGAACAACGAGATCGACGCCTTGATGGCCGGCGGCACGTCCCTGCTGCGCATCGCCCGTCCCTTCGTCGCCTCCGGCCTGGCACTGGCGGCGATCAGCTTCGCGCTGTATGGCTTCATCCAGCCCTATGCCCGCTACGATTTCCGTCAGGCGCTGTACCTGGCCAGCCATGCCGGGTGGGCGCCGCACCTGCAAAGCCGGATGTTCGCCACGCCCAGCGGCACGCTGATGCTGACCGCCGACCAGGTCGAAGGGGCCGGTACCCGCCTGTTCCACGTCTTCCTGCGCGAACGAAGCCCGGGGCTGGAGCGCGATATCACCGCCGCCGCCGGCCGGCTGCTCATGACTGGCGACAACGACGTCGTACGCCTGGACCTGGCGCACGGCATCATCGTCACCGACCGGGACGACGGCCGGCCGACCCTGACGCTCTTCGACAGCACGACCCGCCTGTTCCGCACGCGCAACACGGCCCGCGCCTTCCGCCCGCGCGGCAATGACGAGCGGGAACTGACCGTGCCCGAACTGCGCCGGGCGATCCGCGGCCATGATCCCGCCATCCGGCGGTCCCACCTGCTGGCCGAGCTGCATTTCCGCCTTGCGCGCGCCATGGCCATTCCGTTCATCCCGCTTCTGGCCTGCGCCCTGGCCGGCCTGGCCAAGCGGCAGCGGCAGAATCTGGGCCTGGCGATCGCGGCGGTCAGCCTGGTCGGGTTCGACCACGCGCTGCAACTGGGGCAGAGCCTGGTCGCCAGCCGCGGCCTGTCGCCATGGCCGGCGATCTGGGGCCCCTATGCCCTGTTCTGCTGCGCCTGCACCTGGCTGGCGCTACGCCGCGCAGGATCGGCGGGGGCCGGCCAGGCATGGATATGGGCATGGACATGGCGGCGGCGTCCCGCCACCGGCCCGTCCTGATGCGGCACGCCACGGTCCCCACGTCGTCGCGCAGGTCCCGCGTCCTGCTCTTCTATCTGTCGCGCGAGCTGGTGCTGCGCGTCGCCACTACGGGCGCGATCCTGGTTGCATTGATGGAAATCCTGGCGCTGCTGGAACAATTGACCCCGATCCTGGAACGGCATCTCGGGCTCGGCGGCGTGCTCTATTTCACGCTCCTGCGCGCGCCGATGCTGCTGGGCACCATCTGTCCGCTGGCCGTCCTGATCGGCGCGCTGCTCCTGCTGGTCCAGATGACGACGAACAGCGAAATCGCCATCCTGCGGGCGGCGGGCCTGTCGACGCCCGGTCTGGTCGCGCTGTGCCTGCCGGCCGTCCTGGGGCTGGGTCTGGCCGACATGGTGCTGGACGACCAGGTCACGCCGCGCACCGAACTGGTGCTGGCGCAATGGTGGAACGAAACCGACCCCCATCCCGAAGCCGGGCACGGATTCTGGTTCCGTAGCGGCGCGACGCTGGTCGATGTCGGCTATGCGGCAGAGGGCGGGCGGCTGCTCTGCAAGGTGGATCTGTATCGGCGCGACGCGGCCGGGCGGCTGACGCAAGCCAGCCATCTCGATTCGGCCCGTTACGCACACGGACACTGGATCGGCGGCCTCGGCCGCGGGCTGCATGTCGCCTCCGTATCGGTCCGGCCCGCCGCTCTGCCATCCGGCCCGATACGGGACCTGGACGGGCCGGATCCGCTGACCCCGGCGCAGGTGATGCGCCTGGCGGCCGATACGCCGCCGCTATCGGCCGCGGCGGCGATTTCCATGCTGCAGGGCCGCGCGCCATCCAGCCAGCCGCCGGGCTATCTTCGGACCGCATTGCTGGATCGCGCGCTAACCCCGCTGACTTTCGTCGTCATGCTGTTATTGGCGCTGCCGGTGGTCTATATCCCACCGCGGACGGGTACGCGAAGCTGGCTGCCCGTCTGGTGCCTGGGGGCTGGCCTGCTGTTCGTGGTGTTCCAGGGACTGCTGCGGGCCCTGGGCAATGCCGGCACGCTGCCGGCACTGTTGGCGACCCTGCCAGGCGTCGTGATCTTCACGTGCGCGGTCGGCGTCGTGATGCTGAGGATAGAAGAGAGATGATCGGCTCGACATTGCGCAATGGGTCCCTCCGCACCGGGCGGAGCTTCGATCTGGGCAAGATGGATCTCCGCCAGTTGTGGATCGCCTACCTGACCTATCCGACCATCCTGCTCTATATCGCGCTGGCCGTGGCCAGCTTCGCGATGCTGGGCCGCCATTTCCCGGGCATCCTGCCTACCGCGGTCGCCATGGGCGCCGTCATCGCGATCTATCCGGTCGCGTGGTACCTGATCCATCGCTTCATCCTGCACGGGCGCTTCCTGTACCGGATGAAATGGACCGCTTCATTGTGGAAGCGCATCCATTTCGACCATCATCAGGATCCGCATCTGCTGGACGTGCTGTTCGGCTCGCCGCTGAACACCCTGCCGACGATCGCGCTCATCACCCTGCCCGTCGGCTATTCGATCGGGCATCTCGGCGGGGCCGCCGCCGCGATGGGGACCGGGCTGACCGTCACCTGCATCTACGAATTCTTCCACTGCATCCAGCATCTGAACTACAAGCCGCGCATGCGCTGGATCCAGAAGATGAAGCAGCGCCACGTCCTGCATCATTTCCATCACGAGGACGGCAATTACGGCATCACCAGCTTCTTCGTCGACCGCCTGTTCGGCAGCTACTACGCCGACGCCCGCGCGCGGCCGCGCAGCGCCCATGTCTTCAACCTGGGTTACGACCTCCAGGAAGCCACCCTCTATCCCTGGGTGATGGACCTGACCGGCGCGCCGCCGCGCGAGAAGCCGGACGGCGCGCCGCCCCAGCGGAACGCGGCGTGACGAACGGCCTGCTGACCGTCCTGGTCCTGGCAGGCACGCGCGCCGGCACGTCCGACCCGATGGCCCGGGCCGCCGGCGTGTCGCACAAGGCGATCCTGCCCGTCGCCGGCCGTCCGATGATCGCCCGGGTGGTGGACGCGCTGGCGGCCCATCCACGCGTCGGCCGGATCGTCGTCAGCATCGAAAGACCCGAAATCCTGGACGGGGTCCTGGACCACCCGGTCGGCGTCCTGCCCCCGGCGCCAGGACCCAGCGCCAGCGTCATGGAGGCCCTGTCGACGCTGGGCACGCCCCTGCTGGTCACCACGGCCGACCACGCGCTGCTTCGCCCCGAATGGATCGATGCGTTCCTGGCCTCGGCCGGCACCCAGTGCGACATGGCGGCCGCCATCGCCATGGCCGGCGATATCGCCCGCGATGCGCCGGGCGGCAGGCGTACGCTGATCCGCCTGGCGGACGGCGCCTTTTCCGGCTGCAACCTGTTCCTGTTCCGCACCCCGGCCGCCCTGGGCGTCGTGCGGCTGTGGCAACGGATCGAACGACAGCGCAAGCACCCGTTGCGCATGGCCCGCCTGCTGGGGCCGATGCTCCTGCTGCGCTACGCGACCGGACGGCTGACCCGGGCGGCGCTGTGCGCACGGATCGGAGTCCTGAGCCACGCCACGGTCCGGCTGGTCCCGCTGCCGGACGGGCGCGCCGCGGTCGATATCGACAAGCCCGCCGACCTGGCGCAGGCCGAGGCGATCCTGTCCCGCGCCTGGACCCGTACCGGGGCCCGCACTGGGGCCCGCACCGGGGCTGAATCATGCGCATCGCCTATGTGATCAATTCGGTCGAGGGCGGCGGCGCCGCCTTTCCGGTACCCGACATCACCCGCCTGATGCGCGATGGCGGGCACGAGGTCGCGCTCTTCGCGCTGCTGCGCCGCGACGGCCGCGCTTTGCCGGCGATCACCGCAAGCGGCCTGCAAGCGGCGGTGCGCGCGGGCAGCAGGCAGGACCATGTCGCCGCCCTGCGCTGGCTGGACCGCCAGGTCGCTTCCTGGCGTCCGGACCTGATCTGGACATCGCTGACCCGCGCCACGGTGATGGGGCAGATGATCGGGCTGAAACGGCGCATCCCGGTAGTCAGTTGGCAGCATTCGGCGGGACTCAGCCCTGCCAATACGGGCCTGCTGCGCGCCCTGCGCGGACTCAGCCGCCTCTGGGTGGCCGATTCGCGATGCGTGCTGGCCTTCATGCACGATCGCCTGGCCGTTCCGCCCAGTCGCGCCATGCTGTGGCCGATCTTCCGCGCCGATCCGGGCTGCCCGGTCGCACGGCCCTGGCAAGCGGGTGAACCCGTGCGCATCGGCTCGCTGGGGCGCCTGCATCCTGTCAAGGGCTATGATCACCTGTGCCACGCTCTGGCGATACTGAAGGCCGACACGACGCTGCCGCCGTTCGAAATCACCATCGCCGGCGAGGGCGCGGAACGGCCCCACCTCGAATCGCTGATCCGGCAATACGGGCTGACCAACCTGCATCTGGCCGGGTTCCAGGACGCGGTGCCGCCCTTCCTGGCGACGCAACATGGCTACGTCCAGCCCTCGCTGCACGAGGGGCTGTGCATCGGCGTGCATCAGGCCATGCAGGCCGGCCTGGCGCCGATCGCCTCGGCCGTGGGAGAAATCCCCTATACGGTGCAGGACGGCATGTCCGGCTGGCTGGTCCCGCCCAGGGACCCGCCGGCGCTGGCGGCTGCGCTGGCACGGGCGCTGCGCCGGCCGGACCGGCTGGCCAGCATGGGGCAAGCCGCGCGCACGCAAGTGCTGGACCGATTCGCGCCGGAGCGGTTCGCCGCCGCCGGCCGGGCGATCCTGGATCGGGTACAGCCCGCTTCGCGCCCTACCCGTTCCTGATAAGCCGCCGCCCACGCCGCGCCAGTTCGATCGCAATCCGGCGCGGCGAGCGGGTGATCGTCTTGGCGTCCAGCAGCGTCACGTCCCCCGCCGCCGACAGGCTGTGCAGCCCGTCGGTGAACGGCGTCCAGGACGATGGCGGACGGATCTGCGGCCCGGGCCGGGTCATGACGCGCGCCATCCCCAGTTCGGTGACGGTCAGCGGAGTGATCGCCCCGCCATAGGTGGCGCTGCAATCCTGCGTCGGCAGGATGATCCGCCCGTCGACGATCACGGGCGTGCCGCCGGGGCGCGCTGCGCTGCGGTCCCAGCGCAGCGGATTGGCCGGATGCAGCCGCCACGGGCCGAGCAGGCTGTCGGCGAAGGCGGCATGCAGCAGGCTCTGCCGGTCCGCCGGGCTGCCCCCGGGCGGACTGAAGAAGATCCACCAGCGGTCGCCGACCCGCAGCGGCGAGGCATCGATCGCCGCCACCGGAAAGGCGAAATCCTCCACCCGCATCCACCGATCGGGAAACGAGACCGCACGATACAGGCTCAACCGCCCCGATCGATGGGCCTCGGGTAGCAGATAGACCGCATCGCCGTCCTCGATCACCACCGGATAGGACAGATGCCACGGCTCGGACAGGACGGGCCTGCTGTCCAGCAGGCGCAGGGCCCGGTCGAGGACGAACATCTCGATCCGGCCGATCCGGTCACGATAATCATAGGCTTCGACGAAGACGTGCAGCCGGTCGTCCCGCCACAGCCCGAATGGATCGGCCAGGAAACGGAACGCGCCCTGGTCGGGCAGCCATGTCACGGGCAACCCCTCGACCGTCCCGCGCGCCAGGATGTCGGACATCGGACGGGCAATGATGCCGGTCCGCCAGATATCCGTCCGCAGCAATCCCATACCGTCTTCCGCCCGCCTTTCGTCTGTCCGGCATCCCGCCCTGGCACGCCCCGGTTCGTCCACGCCTACCCGATCCCGCGGCGATCGCAAACGGCCGCCGTGACGGGGCCGCCCGATCATGGCACCCTGCCCGGCCATGCCGACCGACCTTGCGGAAAACCAGTTCGCCATCCGCCGCGCCATCCTGCATCTTTGCGGCCAGTTGGGCTGGGCCACCCTGAACGAGCTGGTTCTGCCGGACGGGCGGCGCGCCGACATCATGGCCTTGCGTCCGGACAATGGCCTTGTATGCATCGAGATCAAATCCGGTCCGCGCGACTTCCTGGCCGACGGCAAATGGGAAACCTATCAAGAGTGGAGCGACCAGCTTTTCTTCGCGGTCGACCATGGATTTCCCCTGGCATTGCTGCCCGAGACCGCGGGAATCATGGTCGCCGATACCGGCCTGCTGCCGACCGGGCTGGAGGTGATCGCCGAATCTGCCATCCTGCGCGATGCGCCGCAGAACACGCTGGCGCCGGCGCGCCGGCGGAAACTGACCCATCTGTTCGCCATGCAGGCCGCCGAGCGGCTCGCACGGCTGAATGACCCGGCGATCACAGCCGCACTGCGCGCGGCGCGCCGCGTGGAATGAGTGGCGCATTGCAAGCCCGGGCGGGGCTGACAGGCGCCACGATATGCGCCATGCACATCTGTCACCCGCCCCAAGAGAGGCCCCCGATGTCCGACGCCATCCTGTGCCGGTTCGAAGCCGCCCGATCCATCGTCGGCGATGCCGCCGACCTCGCCATGTCCATGCGCCCGCCTTCCGGCGGACCGGCCGCCACGCTGAAAAGCGCCCAGGACTGGCTGACCGAGGCCGATGGCGCCGTAGAAGCCTTGATTTCCGCCCGGATCGGGGCCCTGTTCCCTGAAGACGGCTTCCAGGGCGAGGAAGAAGGCCGCACCCGCACCGGCCGCCTGCGCTGGGTCGTCGATCCGATCGACGGCACGTCCAATTTCGCCCGCGGGCGCAATCGCTGGTGCATCTCGCTGGGCCTGCTGGATGGCGACCTGCCGGTGGCGGGCATCATCCATGCCCCGGCGCTGGGCGAGGTCTATACTGCCGTGCGCGGCCGCGGCGCCGTCCTGAACGGACGGCCGATCAAGGCTTCGCCCGTCACGGATACGCGCTCGGCCATGGTCGAGATGGGATGGAGCAACCGCGTCCCCAAAGGTGTGTTCGAGGAAAAGGTCGCGGCCATCCTGCGTCTCGGCGCCATGCCGCGTTCCGGCGGGTCCGGCGCGCTGGCCCTGGCCGATGTCGCCTGCGGCCGGCTGGACGGATATCTGGAAATGGTCATCAATCTGTGGGACGTCGCGGCAGCGCTCGCCATCCTGGAGGAAGCCGGGGCCCGGGTCTCGCCCTTCCTGCGCGACGGCGGGCTGGAGGGCGGCGCCACGCTGCTTGCCGCCGCTCCGGGAATCGCCGACGATCTGTCCGCCGCCCTGGCGGTATCGCTGGACTGACCGGCGGCCATGGTTAGAACACAAAACATCACTATCGGAACCGGGATGGACCGGCCACAGTCCGCCCCGCAGCAGCCACCGGCCAGGAGTACACGCAGCATGGCTTTGCCGAACGGTCTTTCCCGCGGGGTGCCCGCCCTTCTGGCCGCGTCCCTGGCGCTGTCCTCGGCGCCGGCCCTTGCCGCCGGCGAGTCGCAGCAATCCCTGATAGACCGCGCGACCCTGACCGTGCGCGACATGTTCGCCGGTGCCCGACCCGACAGCAAGATCACCCGTTATATGGTCCGCGCCCGAGCGGTCATGGTCTGTCCGTCGATCTTCCGCATGTCGATCGGCATCGGCGGCTCGGGCGGCGGCTGCGTGCTGCTGTCGCGCGACGCGCGCGGCTCATGGTCCGACCCGGCCTTCTATACGCTCAGCTCGGCCAATATCGGCATCCAGCTCGGCATGCAGGATTCCGAGGTCATCTTCTTCATCATGACCGATCGCGGCCTTCAGGCATTGCTGGACAATCAATTCCAGTTGGGGGCTGACGCGTCGGCATCCTTCGCCACCATGGGCTCGGGGATCGAAAGCGGCACGGCCGGAGAGAGCAACACCGACATCATGGCGTTGCAGAAATCCAAGGGCCTGTTCGCCGGCGCGGCGCTTGGCGGGTCGAAATTGTCGGTCAACAGCGGCGCCAACCGGGCCTATTACAGCCAGATCGTCGGGCCGGAAGACATCGTGATCTCGATGCGGGTCAACAATCCCGGGGCCGATCCGCTGCGCAGCGCGCTCAGCGAGGCCCAGGCCACGGCGTCGGGCGGCGCCGCCTATCAGCCCGGCCTGGGAGCGCGAGCCTATGGGCAATCCTCCATGGGCGCGTCGGCCGCCTATGGCGCCCAATCCTATGGCCCGCAGGGCGCCGAGCCGATGCAAGTCGCCCCGGCACCCACCGGCACCGTCAGCAGCCAGCCCCTGGGCGCACCGCGCTAGGGTCTGTGGGGATTTAGCGTGAGTTGATGACACCTGCGGCGAGATATATCATCGCCTCGAAGCTCCGGTCGGTTTTGCAGGCTCGCATGGCGATGCGCTTGAACTCCTTGAGTTTGCAGAAGAAGTTCTCGATCAGGTGACGCCATTTGTATATCTCTTCGTCAATGGCGCGCGGGTTCTTGCGCTGTGACCGTTGTGAGATGACGACTTTCGCGCCTCGCTGGTCGAGTTCTTCGATGATCCAGTTGGCATCAAAGGCCTTGTCGCCCAGCAGGGCTTCGAAGTTGATGCCATCGATCAAAGGGGCGACGCCGATCGTGTCGTAGCGGTTCCCCGGTAGCAGTTTGAAGCGAACAAGGTTACCCAAGGCATCGGTCAGGGCCAGGATCTTGGTCGTCATCCCGCCTTTGGAACGACCAATGGCCTGGCTCTGAGTCCCCCTTTTGCGCCTTGGCCGTGCCGGTGGACCTTGACGATAGTGGCATCAACCATGGCGTATTCCATGTCGGGGTCTCCCGACAAGGCATCAAAAATCCGCTTGAAAACATCAGCTTCGCGCCAATCACGAAACCGGCGGAATGCCGTATTCCAGTTGCCGAATGTGGCAGGAAGGTCCCGCCATGGGCTGCCTGTTCGGACAATCCAAAGAACCGCCTCAATGAATAGCCGGTTGTCGCGGCCACTGCGTCCGGGATCAGACAGCTTACCCAGGCAATGCGGTTCTATCTTCGCCCATGGGGCATCGGTCAGTACTAAGCGATCCATCCAGTGGGTGAATCACATCTCCGCTAAAATAGGAATCCCAAATCCCCACAGACCCTAGTGCCCTGCCCAAGAAATTCTTGTGAGAATTTCTCGGATCAGCAGGCCACTAAAATAATATAGACCCCGTTCAAACGGAATCGTTTGAACGGGTAAAGACGCGCCTCAGCGGGGCATGCCCTGCCGGTGCGCCCGATAGACCGCGACATTCCGGTTATGATCCGCCAGGCTGTCGGCGAAGATGTGGCCGCCATTCCCGTCCGCCACGAAATAGAGCGCATCGCCGCCGGCAGGGTGCGCCACGGCCTGAAGCGACACCAGCCCCGGCGAACAGATCGGCCCCGCCGGCAGGCCGGGCAGCGTGTAGGTGTTATAGGCGCTGGGCGTTTCCAGTTCGGCCCGCGTCAGCGCATGTCCCAGCGGCCCCGCCCCGCGATTGATGCCGTACACCACCGTAGGATCGGATTGCAGGCGCATCCCCTGCCGCAGCCGGTTGATGAAGACACGGGCCACCATCCTGCGTTCCGCCGGGATGGCGGTTTCCCGCTCGACCATCGAGGCCAGGATCAGCAGCGTCCGGCGATCGGGGATTTCGGCCACGACCTCCCGGTCTCGCCAAACGGTATCCAGCGCGGCATTCATCGCCGAACGCATCCGGGCCAGCAGTGCCGCGCGCGGCGTGCCCCATTCGTAATCATAGGTCTGCGGCAGGATTCCGCCCTCGGTCAGCGTCGGCAAGGCGCCGCTGAGTACCGGCGCGCGATCGAGGATATCGGCGACCTGCTGTGACGACAGCCCTTCGGGCACCGTCACCCAATGCAGGACCGGATGCGCATGGCGCAGCACGGACAGCACGTCGGCCATCGACCCATGGGCCGGAAATTCCAGTTCCGCCGCATGCAGCACGCCGTCGCGGCGCGTCAGATGAACCGCGGCGCGAAACAGCAGCGCCCGAGCCTGGCCGCCGGCCAGCACGCCGGCCTGCTGCAAGGCGGCGATCGTGCTGCCGATCCCGCCGCGCGGCACCACCACCGCACGGGCCTCCGCCGCCGGGCCAGGCGCGCGATAGGCCCACCAGCCCCAGCCGGCGACACCGATGCCGGCACCGGCCGCCAGCATCAACAACACTGCCATCAGGGTGACAAGGCGTCTGACCATCCTGCATATCCGGGCAAGATCGCATCGCGCGGCCATGCCGCGCTGCAAAGGCGATGGAGCAAAAGAAATGGGGCGCGTGACCGGTTCACCCAATCACGCGCCCCATCAGAAAAAGCTGACTGGCCGCCCGGCAAGCCGCTCGGGCAGCGTCCTCAGACGCGGCGCATGATGACGCTGGCGTTGGTGCCGCCGAAGCCGAAGCTGTTGGACAAGGCGATGTCGATCTTGCGGCGCTGAGCCTCATGCGCAACCCGGTCGATGACGCTCTCGCGGGACGGGTTGTCCAGGTTCAGCGTCGGCGGCGCGACATTGTCGCGGATCGCCAGCATCGAGAAGATCGCCTCGACCGCGCCGGCCGCCCCAAGCAGATGGCCGATGGCAGACTTGGTCGAGGACATGGCCAGCGCGCCGGCATGATCGCCGAACAGGCGTTCGACCGCATGCAACTCCAGATCGTCGGCCATGGTCGAGGTGCCATGGGCGTTGACGTAGCCGATATCGGTCACGTCGATGCCGGCATTGCGCACCGCCGCCTGCATGGCGCGATACGCACCTTCATGCCCCTCGGCGGGCGACGTGATGTGATGGGCGTCGCCCGACAGGCCGTACCCGACGATCTCGCCATAGATCTTCGCGCCACGGGCCTTGGCGTGCTCGTATTCTTCCAGCACCACGATACCCGCGCCCTCGCCCATCACGAACCCGTCACGATCACGATCCCACGGGCGCGAGGCCCTTTCGGGAGTGTCGTTGAAACTGGTCGACAGCGCGCGGGCCGAACAGAATCCGGCGATCCCCAGCGGACACACCGCGGCCTCGGCGCCACCGGCGATCATGACGTCGGCGTCGCCCAGCATGATCAGGCGCGACGCATCGCCGATCGCGTGCACGCCCGTGGCGCAGGCGGTGACCACCGAGTGATTCGGTCCCTTGAAGCCGTATTTGATGGAGACGTGGCCCGAAACCAGGTTGATCAGCGCCGACGGAATGAAGAAGGGCGACAGGCGCCGCGCGCGTCCTTCATGAACCGTGATCGATGCGTCATAGATCGTCTGCAGGCCGCCGATGCCTGAGCCGATCATCACCCCGGTCCGGCAACGCTCTTCTTCGGATTCCGGCGTCCAGCCCGAATCCTCCACCGCCTCGGTCGCCGCCACCAGGCCAAGATGGATGAACCGGTCCATCTTCTTCTGGTCCTTGACCGACACCCAGTCGGACAAGGTCAGGCCACCGCTGTCGGTCGGTCCGGCAGGAACCTCGCCCGCCACCTGGGCGGGCAGGTCGGACGGGTCGAACGAGGTGATCCGGCCAAAACCGTTTTCCCCGGCGATCAGGCGCGACCAGTTATGTTCGAGCCCAAGCCCGAGCGGGCTGACAATGCCCATACCGGTGACAACAACGCGACGGGCTCCCGACGCCACTCCGGTAGACTGTACCAACCCGCTCTGCTCCCTAGATGACGAAAACCGATTATCCGGCGATGCCGATTGGCGATGCCGAATTCAGGCGGCCTTCTGCTTCTCGATATAGTCGATCGCGTCCTTCACGGTGGCGATCTTCTCGGCCGCATCTTCCGGAATCTCGACGCTGAACGCCTCTTCGAAGGCCATCACCAGCTCGACCGTGTCCAGGCTGTCGGCGCCGAGGTCGTCGATGAAGGAGGCCTCCGGGGTGACCTTGCTTTCCTCGACCCCGAGGTGCTCGACCACAATCTTCTTAACCTTGTCGGCGATTTCGCTCATCTGTCTTCGCTTCCTGTGTGCCCCATGAGATACGGGCGGTTCGAAAATCATTCGTCCTGTCTGACGTCCCGCAAACCGGAGCCGCGAGAACGCGTCCAGCCCGCCTCGGACGAAGCAGCGGCGGATTAGCACGGTTCCTCGGTCGTCGCCAAGGCAGGGATCGTGTTTCCGCCACAATCCGCGCCGCGGCACCGGAACGAATCCGACAAAATCACCCCGTTTTCCGCGATATCCCCCGCCTCGTCCAGCGGAATCGGTCGGGCGGAATCAATCGCGATCCCATCCCGCGGCGCCCTACGGCATCGCCATCCCGCCATTGACGTTCAGCGTCGCCCCGGTGATCCAGCCCGCCTCGTCCGAGACCAGATAGACCACGGCGGCGGCGATATCCTCGGGCCGGCCCATCCGGCCCAGCGGGATGCCGCCCAGCAGCTTCTCGCGCTGCGCCTCGGGCAGCACGTCGGTCATCGCGGTCTGCACGAAACCGGGCGCCACGACATTGACCGTCACCCCGCGCGAGCCGACTTCCTGCGCCAGAGACTTGCTCATGCCGATCATGCCGGCCTTGGCCGCCGAATAATTGGCCTGCCCCGCATTGCCCGTCACCCCGACGATCGAGGCGATGCTGACGATGCGGCCGGCGCGCCGGCGCAGCATGCCCTTCAGCGCGGCGCGGCACAGGCGGAAGGGCGCAGCCAGGTCGACCTCCAGCACCCGGTTCCAGTCCTCGTCCTTCATACGAATCGCCAGTCCGTCGCGGGTCAGCCCCGCATTGTTGACCAGGATGTCCAGCGGCGCGCCCGCCGCCGTTTCCGCGGCGGCGACCAGCGCGTCGGACGCCGCCGGGTCGGACAGGTCGGCCACGCAGACATGCACCCGCTCGCCATCGGGCGCGATCTCGGATGCGACCCCGTTCAGCACCGTCTCCCGCGTGCCGGACAGGACGACGCGCGCCCCCTGGGCATGCAGGGCCCGCGCGATCGCCGCGCCGATTCCCCCCGATGCTCCCGTGACCAGCGCGGTCTTGCCATCCAAACTGAACATCAGCCCATCCACTCCCCGTCCGTCGTTCTCTCGCCCATCATTCTCTCGATCCGTCATTCCGTCTCGTCACATGGCCGCTCCGTCACAGGGTCGCCAGGAACGCCTCGATATCGGCGGGCGTTCCGACCGAACGGGCAGCCGCATCAGGCACGATCCGCCGCACCAGTCCGGACAGCACCTTCCCGGCTCCAAGCTCGACGAAACTGTCGGCGCCCATCGCCGCCATCGCCTCCACGCTCTCGCGCCAGCGCACGGTCCCGGTGACCTGACGCACCAGCAGGTCGCGAATCGCCTGCGGATCGGTCACCTTCGCCGCCGAGACATTGGCGATTACCGGTACCACGGGCGGCGCGATCTCGGCCCGTTCCAACGCCTCGCCCATCGCATCGGCCGCCGGCGCCATCAGCGAGCAATGGAAGGGCGCGGAGACCGGCAGCATCACGGCGCGCTTCACCCCGCGCGCCTTCGCCGCCGCGACCGCGCGCTCCACTGCGCCGATGCGGCCGGACACGACGATCTGACCGCCGCCATTGTCATTGGCGACCTCGATGGTTTCGCGCACGTCCGGCTGGCCCTCGGCGCGCAGGATCGCGGCTTCCGCGCAGATCTCCCGCGCCAGGTCCAGATCGACGCCGATCAGGGCGGCCATCCCCCCCTCGCCCGCCGGCACGGCCTTCTGCATCGCGCTGCCCCGCAGCCGCAGCAGCCGCGCCGTCTGCGCGATGCCGAACGCGCCGGCCGCCGCCAGCGCCGAATATTCGCCCAGCGAATGGCCCGCGACCAGCGCCGCCGTACGCTTCAGTTCCAGCCCGCCTTCCTTCTCCAGCACGCGCAACACGGCCAGCGACACCGCCATCAGCGCCGGCTGGGTGTTTTCGGTGTGGGTCAGGTCCTCCATCGGCCCGCCGAACATCAGCGCGGACAGCTTCTGATCCAGCGCGTCGTCGACTTCCTCGAAGACTTCGCGGGCCGGCGCGAAGGCCGCCGCCAGTTCGCTGCCCATTCCGACGGACTGGCTGCCCTGACCGGGGAAGATAAAAGCATGAACAGGCATCGCGTCCTCGCCATCCAGATGATTCCTATGCCGGGCGACATGGCGGCAGCGCGCCGCCGCTGTCAATCGCCCGCGCCGCCGCCCCTGCGTCGGCGGGCCAGCAGAAGCAGGTCCCACGGCACGGCCGGAATTTCCCGCAGCCGCCAGTACCAGCGCCGAGCGAAGCGCCGCGACGCCGGCACGTCGGGCGGGGGCACCCGCACCACCTTCCAGCCCGCCAGCCGCATCAGCGCCAGGCAGCGCGGCAGGTGATAGGCGCTGCTCGCCACCGCGACCGGGCCATGATGTCCCATCCGCCGCAGCATGGCCGATACGGCCAGAACCGAGTCCAGCGTATCGCCCGCGGTTTCCTCGCGCAGGATCGCGGCCTCGGCCACCCCGGCGGCGCGCAGCAGGTCCGCCATGATCGCGGCCTCGGCCGGGCGGCCGTCCGGCGTGCCGCCGGTCGGGATGAACAGGACCGATTGCCGCGCCAGGCCATAGGACGCGGCGGCAGCCACCCGATGGCGCAGGGTCGCGGTCGGCGTGCCGTCGGGACGCACCCCGGCACCGAAGATCACGATGGGCCGCATCGTCACGGGACGAAAGGCCGCGCGGTCAGCGCGGCAGCAGCTTGCCGCGCTGCCACGCCTCGGCGGCCTCATCGGCACTCATGCCCTCGCGGCGCATGGCATAATCCAGGGCGTTGACCACCTTGTTACCCAGGGTCAGTTCGTCCAATTCGTCCAGCAGGTCGGAATCCAGCACATCCTCCCGGGCCGCACGGCGCAGCAGCATGCGCGCATGCTGCTCGCTCCCCAGCGCCCCCTTCGGGTCGCCCAGCGTGCGCAGGCGGCTGCCGTGATGCAGGAAATTCGGCTGCCACAGGGGCAGGATGGCCGCCTCGCCGGACGCGATCGCCCTCCCGGCATGGTCGTAAGCCTCGTCGTCCGGCCGCGCCTCGATGGTGAAACCGCGCGCCGCCAGCCCATAGGCCGCCACGGCCTGGCGCACATGCTCCAGCACCGACTCCGCCGCCACAATGTTGCGGCTGACCGTCTCGTCATGCGCCAGATCGCCGATTCCGGCGACCTGCGGGGCGGCCCCCTCGGGCAGCGACCAGCCGAAGACAGGCTTGTACAACTGGCCGAACGCCTCCATGCCCGGCAGCCCGGACGCCCAGGCGGCATCGATGTCCGGCAGCCAGGCCGAAACGAACAGATCGATCCGGCCCGCCGTCATGGCGGCGGCCAGTTCGGCCTTGCCGCCGGTCACATAGGCGACTTCCAGCTCATGGGCCTCGAGCACGCGCACAACGGATGCAGCCTCCGCCGCGTGCAGGATGGAATCCGGATGGCCCAGCGTCACCGTCGTCATCTCGTCTCTCCCCGATAGCGGGGTCGTTCCAGCAGGTGACGCAAGATTGCGCAAGGGCCGGCGCCGCAAAAAACGCCGGCCCTTCCCCCGGCCCGCCACCCGGCGACGGAGGCCGACAGCACGTCCGCTACCAGATCTTCACGCGCGCCTCGGGCTTCAGATACAGCGCCTCGCCCGGGGTGACGCTCCAGGCCCGGTACCAGGCATCGATATTATGCATCGGGATATTGACGCGAGCCTGCGGCGGGGAATGCGGGTCGGTCATGATCCGCTGCCGTATGATGTCGTCGCGCAGCTTCTGCCGCCACACCTGCGCCCAGCCCAGGAACACCCGCTGGTCGCCGGTCAGCCCGCCGAGCACCGGCGCCGGCTTGCCGTGCAGCGAGGCATGATAGGCATCCAGCGCCAGGGTCAGGCCGCCCAGGTCGGCGATGTTCTCGCCCATGGTCAGCTTGCCGTTCACATGCACGCCGGGCAGCACCTGGAAGGCGTCATATTGCGCTCCGAACTTCGCCGAGAGCGCGTCGAAACGCGCCGCGTCGTCCTTGGTCCACCAATCCTTCAGCCGGCCCAGATAATCGAACTTCCGCCCCTCGTCGTCGAAGGAATGCGTCATCTCGTGCCCGATCACGCCGCCGATGGCGCCGTAATTGACGGCCGGATCGGCCTTCGGGTTGAAGAAGGGCGGCTGCAGGATCGCGGCGGGGAACACGACCTCGTTGAACACCGGGTTGTTGTAGGCATTGACCGTCTGCGGGGTCATGTCCCATTCGTCGCGATCCACCTTGTGCCCCAGATGGCCCAGCCAGTAGCGCCATTCGAAGCCGATGGCGCGTTCCGCATTGCCATAGGCATCGTCCAGGCGGATCCGCAGCGTCGAATAATCCCGCCAGCGGTTCGGATAGCCGATCTGGATGGTGAAATGATCCAGCTTCTGCAGGGCCGCGGCGCGGGTCTTCGGCTCCATCCAGCCATTATGCTGCAACCGCACGCGGAAGGCGGCCTTCAGCTCGCCGGTCAGGTCGCGCATCGTGTCGCGGTAGGCGGGCGGGAAATAGCGCGCGACATAGGACTGGCCCAGCGCCATGCCCATCGCGCCGCTGGTGGCCGACACCGCGCGCTTCCAGCGTTCGGGCAACTGGGGCTGGCCGGACAGGATCCTGTCGTTGAAATCGAACGATGCCTGCACGAACGCCCGCGGCAGGTCGCGCGCGGAATTGTCCACCAGGTGAAAGGCCAGCCAGGCGCGCAGCGTGTCCAGGCCGGTCTCGGACGCGATCCGCGCCTCCCCCACGATGGCGTCGGGCTCACCCACGATCAGCGTGCCCGATTTCACGATCGCCGGCGGCAGTTCCGCCCCGGCCAGATAGGACGCCCAGTCGAAGCCGGGGGCGCGCTTGCGCAGGTCGGGCACGCTGATCGGGTTATAGATGCGATCCGGGTCGCGCATATCCTGCCGCGCCCAATGCACGCCGGCCAGGCGCGTCTCGAACGCCACGATCGCCGGCGCCGCCCGGTCGGCGTCAGGCCAGCCGATCATGGTCAGGACCTGCCGCACATAGGCCTGATAGGCCGTCTTCTTCGCCGCCAGGCCGGGCTTCAGGTAATAATCGCGGTCCGGCATGCCGATGCCCGCCTGGTCCAGCATCAGGGCATAGCGCGTGGGGTCCTTGGCGTCCGGCTGGATCGCCAGCCCGAACAGCGAATATTGAAAGCCCGTCTGCCCCTGCCCCAGCAGCCTGGCGAAGGCCGACCGGTCCGTCACCGCGCGAATCGCCTCCAGCCCGGCCGCCAGCGGACGGGTCCCCAGCGCCTCGATCGCGCCTTCATCCATGAAGGTCGCATAGAACGTGCCCAGCTTCTGGTCGATCGTCACGGGTTCCGCCACCGGATGGGCCGAAACCGCCTGCAGGATGGCCTGCACCCGCTTGCGCGACAGTTCGAACAGCATGTTGAACGGCCCATAGGCCGTCATGTCGGGCGGAATCACGATGTCATGCACGGCGCGGCCGTTGGCATAGCCGAAGAAATCATTCCCCGGCGTGACGTCCGGGTTCCGGCCCGCAAGGTCGAAGCCCCACGAACCGTAGGACGGCGCGGCATCCGTCGCGGCACCATAGGCCGGCACGGGATCCGCCGCGCGCGCCGCGGGCCCCGCGGCAAGCAGGACCGCCGTCCCGCACGACAGCGCCATCCGCGCAAGGCCGCCCCGCCAGCGCGCCCGGGCTGTTTCCCCGCCTGTTCCCCCGGTTGTTCCGATATCAGACATGCTGCTTCCTTCGTCTCCTGCCTGCATGGGTCGCGAACCGGTCACTTCCGGCGCCTGGCATGGTGCTTCACGCTCTTCGGCGGCGATGCCGAAGGCGGCTGCGATTCGGCCGCCACCCGATAATCGAACGACAAGACCCCGGCCAGATAGGGCGCCACGAAAGTCTTGAACGCGTCATGCGCGGGGTCGAAGAAGCCGGGCCGCGTCACGACCGGCCGGCCGACATAGTAATTGCGGTCCCCCTCGGACCCGAAGGTCACCAGGAACCCCATCTCGTACCCGTCATCCTGTCCTTCGCCGCCATTCTGCAGGCCGGTTTCGATCGACCGCACCACGGACCGGCCATCCGGGCGGCGCGAATCGACCGCCAGCTCCAGGAACCGGCGGGCAATCTCGGCCTTCTGGAACGGCGTGACGCCGCGGAGGAAACGGAACAGCACCACATGCCGGACCAGCCCCGGCCGGAACCCGGGCGCGGTAAAGGCGGCGGCCCCGACCTGCGCCAGTTCCTGCTGCGCGGCCACGGCCGCGGCGTCGGGGGCCGGCAGGGCGGGCGGCGAGCTGGCGATCGGCAGCGAATAAGGCCGGGCCAACGCCGGCACGGACGGCGCGGCCATCGCCGCCGCGAGGCCGAGCCCCGCCCAGGCGACGCCCGAACCGACACTACCGAAACGTCTGACCATGAACCGCTCCCGCGCGCTGCTGCATTCCTGATGGTGTCATGAAAGAACGAAGCGGGACATCAGGCCATTAAATATTGATTCCGTTTTACCTTTTTCAGCCAGGGCCGGACGATCAGGACGCCAGCGCGGCCAGGCGGGCGAATTTTCTCTGCCGCATGCGGATCAGCCGATAGACGACGCGGGCGATCACCCCATGCACCCAGCCATGAGGCGATACCCCGATGGTCTTCAGGATCATGCCCGTCACCCGGATCGTGTGCTTGGGCTGATAATAGCGCATCGCCCGCGACATATAGGCCGCGATACAGCGCCGATGGTCATAGGGCCGGCCGACCGGCTCGTTGGTCGTGTGATAGGCCGAGGCCAGTTCGTCGTCCTCGCTTTCGGTCACGCGGCCCAGGGCGATGCGGGTGCGCCGCCACACACCCAGGCGCTCGCGCTTCAGATAGCGGTGCATATGGTCGTAGAACAGCTTGAAATGCCGGTATTCGTCGGCGGCGATCTGCTGGCAGATCGCCTTCAGCAGCGGCTCCTCGGTCGCGTCGGCCAGCGCGGTATAAAAGGACGAGGTCCCGGTCTCGACCATGCAACGGGCGATCAACTCGCCGGTGCGCGACCCGCGTACCGAACGATCGACGTCCAGATCCAGCTTATAGCTCTCGCGATAGCGGGCGAACGCCTCGGGATAGTTCCATTCGGGGTCGGCCAGCATCGCCCAGCGCCCCAGCGCGTCGCCATGCTGCACTTCCTCGACCGCCCAATTGTCCGCGGCATCGCGAAAAGCCGGATCGTCGGAGAACACATTGTTCAGATAGGTCGCATAGTCGACGCCGTTGCGCTCGACGACCGAGGCCGCCTTGACCACGGGAATGATGTCGGGGTCCACGCGCGCAGGGTCGAAACTGTCCCAATCCATCTGTTCAATGCGCCAATGCTTCATCGTACCCCGTCTTTCATCAATACCCGGTCTCCCCGGCGCGCGCCCATGCCGGCCCCCGCCCGGACCACGCACAAATGGTTTTCGGCTTCCGAGATGGCATAAAAGCCTCGATTATGCCATGCAGTCCTGATCGGCCCTCGCGCGTTCCCCAGCGTGCGGCCCGTTCGCCGGACGGCGCAACAAGAACGAACGCGGATCACACCGTATGAACATACATGAATATCAAGCGAAGACCCTGCTCAAGGGTTTCGGCATGCCGGTACTGGACGGCCGCGTCGCCCGTTCGCCGGACGAAGCCGTGACGGCGGCCCGCGCGCTGCGGGCCCCGCTGGTGGTCGTCAAGGCGCAGATCCATGCCGGGGGCCGCGGCGCGGGGCATTTCGCCGACGATCCCGGCGGCAAGGGCGGCGTGCGCCTGGCCCGCACGCCCGAGGAAGCCGAACAGGCGGCCAGCGCCATGCTGGACCACACGCTGGTCACGCGCCAGACCGGGCCGGCCGGCCGCATCGTGCGCCGCCTGTATGTCGAGGCCGGATGCGACATCGCGCGAGAACTGTATCTTTCCCTGCTGGTCGACCGCGCCGACGGCCGGATCGTCATCGTCGCGTCGCAGGACGGCGGCATGGCGATCGAGGACGTGGCCGCCGCCGCCGCCGAACGGATCCTGAAGGAACCGATCGACCCCGCCACCGGCCTGTCCGACTACCAGGCCCGCAACCTGGCGGCCCGGCTGGACCTGCACGGCAAGTCGATCCGCGCCTTCACCGCGGTGCTGCGCGCGGCCTATGACGCATTCACCGCCCTGGACGCCGCGATCGTCGAAATCAACCCGCTGGTCGTGACCGGCACGGGCGAGATGGTGGCGCTGGACGCGAAGATGAGCTTCGACGACAACGCCCTGTTCCGCCACCCCGAACTCGAGGAACTGCGCGACGAGAACGAGGAAGACCCCCGCGAGCGCGAGGCCGCGCGCCACGGCCTGGCCTATGTCGGCCTGGACGGCACCATCGGCTGCATGGTCAACGGCGCCGGGCTGGCGATGGCCACGATGGACATCATCAAGATGGAAGGTGAGGAACCGGCCAATTTCCTCGATGTCGGCGGCGGCGCCACGCGCGAACGGGTGGCCGCGGCCTTCCGCATCCTGCTGTCCGACAGCAAGGTGCGCGGCATCCTGGTGAACATTTTCGGCGGCATCATGCGCTGCGACATCATCGCCGAGGCGATCGTCGCCGCCTCGCGCGATACCGGGCTGCACGTGCCGCTGGTGGTGCGGCTGGCCGGCACGAATGTCGCGCAGGGGCGCGACATCCTGTCGCGATCCGGCCTGCGCATCATCCCGGCCGAGGATCTGGGCGACGCGGCACGCAAGATCGTCGCTGCGGTCCGCGGAGAAACCACCCCGGCGACCGGCGCGGAAGGAGCGGCCTGATGTCCATCCTCGTCCATCGCGGCACCCGCGTCCTGACCCAGGGCTTCACCGGCGCGCAGGGCACCTTCCATTCCGAACAGGCGCTCGCCTACGGCACCAGGCTGGTGGGTGGCGTGACTCCGGGCCGGGGCGGCGGCACCCATCTGGGCCTGCCGGTCTTCGACACGGTCCTCGAGGCCCGGGCGGCCACCGGGGCCGATGCCAGCGTGATCTATGTGCCGCCCGCCGGCGCCGCCGACGCGATCCTGGAGGCGATCGCCGCCGAGATCCCGCTGATCGTCTGCATCACCGAGGGGATTCCGGTGCTGGACATGGTGCGCGTGCATCAGGTGCTGGTCCGCTCGAACAGCCTGCTGATCGGCCCCAACTGCCCGGGCATCATCACGCCGGATGAATGCAAGATCGGGATCATGCCCGGCGCGATCCACCGGCGCGGCCATGTGGGAATCGTCTCGCGCTCGGGCACCCTGACATACGAGGCCGTGGCCCAGACGACCGAAGCCGGGCTGGGACAGAGCACCTGCGTGGGAATCGGCGGCGACCCGGTCAAGGGGCTGGATTTCACCGATGTCCTGACCCGCTTCATCGAGGATCCGGATACGGATTCGATCATCATGATCGGCGAGATCGGCGGCACGTCCGAAATCGAAGCCGCCCACCTGATCCGCGCCAGCGGCACCAGGAAACCCGTCGTCGGCTTCATCGCCGGCGCCACCGCCCCGCCCGGGCGGCGCATGGGCCATGCCGGCGCGGTCATCACCGGCGGGCACGAAACGGCGGCGGCCAAGATCGACGCGATGCGGGAAGCGGGAATCCACATCGCCCCCAGCCCGGCCCTGCTGGGCCGGACCCTGGCCGGCATCCTGGCGTCCCGCTGAACGCCCCGCCCGATCCCGACGGGGCTCGAAGGGGGCCTGAAGGGGTCGGGACGGGTGACAGTCTCCCCGCTTCTGTGGCACAGCGTGACTCGCTACCGACGTCACGAATACCAGGAACCCGCCCGATGCCCGATGGTGTCATCACGGCCACATCGCCGTATCACGCTCCCTCGCCCCTGCCGCCCGTGCGCACCGACTGGACGCGTGACGAGGTGGCGGCGCTGATCGCCCTGCCCTTCCCCGAACTGATGTTCCGGGCGCAGAGCGTGCACCGGGCGCGCTTCGATCCCACCGAGGTGCAGATCTCGACCCTGCTGTCGATCAAGACCGGCGGCTGTCCCGAGGATTGCGCCTATTGCCCGCAGAGCGCGAAGCATGAGGACGGCGTGAAGGCCACCCGCCTGATGGCGGTCGAATCGGTGCTGAAGGAAGCCCGCGCGGCGCGCGACGCCGGGGCCGCGCGCTTCTGCATGGGCGCCGCGTGGCGCTCGCCCAAGGACCACGACCTCGAGACGGTCTGCGCGATGGTCGAGGGCGTCAAGGCGCTGGGCATGGAAACCTGCGTGACCCTGGGCATGCTGGATGATCGCCAAGCCCGTCGCCTGCGCGATGCCGGGCTGGATTACTACAATCACAACCTGGACACCTCGCCCGAGCATTACGGGGCGATCATCACCACCCGCACCTACCAGGACCGGCTGGACACGCTGTCGCATGTGCGCGACGCCGGGATCAATGTCTGCTGCGGCGGCATCGTGGGCATGGGCGAGGACGAGACGGATCGCGCCGGGCTGATCGCCAGCCTGGCCAGCCTGCCGAAACACCCCGAAAGCGTGCCCATCAACCTGCTGGTCCGCGTCGCCGGCACGCCGCTGGCCCAGGCTGAAACGGTCGACCCGATCGATTTCGTCCGCATCATCGCCGCGGCCCGCATCACCATGCCCGCCAGCCGGGTCCGCCTTGCCGCCGGGCGCGAGGACATGACGGACGAAGCCCAGACCCTGTGCTTCCTGGCCGGGGCGAACTCGATCTTCTATGGCGAGAAGCTGCTGACCACCCCCAACCCCGAAGCCAGCCGCGACGCCCGCCTGCTGGCCCGGCTGGGGATGCATACCAGCATCACCCAGGGCGAAATCCAGGGCTGAATTCCGCCCATCCGGCCCGCGCGGCATGCCGCGCGGGCATTTAGGACTTGCGCGGACGGGCGCGGTGCCCGAAATCACCGCCATGTCGTATGCCATCAAGGAGATGTTCGCGACTCTCCAGGGAGAGGGCGCGCAGGCGGGCCGTGCCGCCGTGTTCTGCCGCTTCGCCGGATGCAATCTCTGGTCGGGGCGCGAGGCCGATCGCGCGCGGGCGGTCTGCCGGTTCTGCGACACGGATTTCGTGGGCACCGACGGCCAGGGCGGCGGCCGCTTCGCCGACGCCGCGGCGCTGGCCGACGCCATCGCCGCCACTTGGCCCGCCGTCGACCGCACGCAGGCTTTCGTCGTCTTCACGGGCGGCGAGCCGCTGCTGCAACTGGATCGCGCCCTGATCGACGCGGTCCATGCGCGCGGCTTTTCGATCGCGATCGAGACCAACGGCACCCTGCCGGTCCCGCCCGGAGTGGACTGGATCTGCGTCAGCCCCAAGGCCGGGGCCGACCTGGTTCAGCGATCGGGGCAGGAGCTGAAACTGGTCTATCCGCAGCCCGCCCTGCCGCCCGACTCCGTGGCCGGGCTGGATTTCCAGCAATTCTGGTTGCAGCCGATGGACGGCCCCGCCCAGGGCGAGAATATCCGGGCCGCCGTCGCCTATTGCCAGGCGAATCCGCGCTGGCGCCTGTCGCTGCAGACCCACAAGCTGATCGGAATTCCCTGACATGACCGCGTTCCAGACCCCCGCCGACCCGACGCGGGAAACCGCGATCGTGCTGTTTTCCGGCGGCCAGGATTCCGCGACCTGCCTGGCCTGGGCGCTGTCGCGCTTCGGCCGGGTCGAAACGCTCGGCTTCGACTACGGCCAGCGCCATGCCGTGGAACTGGCCTGCCGCGCCACGCTGCGCACCGGCATGGCCGGCCTGAATCCCGACTGGGCGACCCGGCTGGGCCAGGACCACACCCTGGCGCTGGACGCGCTTGGGGCGGTCTCGGAAACCGCGCTGACCCGGGACGCCGCGATCACGATGGGCGAGAACGGCCTGCCCAGCACCTTCGTCCCCGGCCGCAACCTGATCTTCCTGACCTTCGCCGCCGCCCTGGCCGCGCGGCGCGGTGCGCGGCACATTGTCGGCGGCATGTGCGAAACCGACTATTCGGGCTATCCGGACTGCCGCGACGACACGATCAAGGCGCTGCAGGTGGCGCTGAACCTGGGCATGGACAGCCGCTACGTCCTGCACACACCCTTGATGTGGATCGACAAGGCCGACACCTGGCGCCTGGCCGAATCGCTGGGCGGCCCGGCACTGGTCGACCTGATCAACCGCGAAAGCCATAGCTGCTATCTGGGCGTACGCGACGTGATGCATCCCTGGGGCCATGGCTGCGGCACCTGCCCGGCCTGCATGCTGCGCCGCGCGGGGTGGGAACGCTATGTCGCGCAGCCCGCGATACACCCCGCGACGGGCTCGGGGACCGGACCCGCCAATGCTTGACCTGGTCTTCACCCGCCGGTTCTCGATGGGGCACCGGCTGATCCACGGCGCCAGCGAAAGCTGCGCCCTGCCCCACGGCCACAACGAATTCGTCACCGTGCGCCTGCGCCCCACCGCGCCACGCGCGCTGGACGGGGCCGGCAACATGGTCGTGTCCTTCCAGCGCGCCAAGGGACGCTGGCATCGTTTCGTCGACGAACGGCTGGACCATGCCTTGCAACTGGCCGAAGACGACCCGCTGCTGGCCTGGTTCGGCACGCATGAACCCGAGCGGGCCAGGCGCATCGTGGTCACCCCGGGCGACCCGACGACGGAACTGATGGCCTGCCTGATGATGGCCAAGCTGAACGCTTTGCTGGCGGACGATGGCGGCCATCTGGTCTGTGCCGAGATCACCCTGCAGGAAACCCCGACCAACACCGTCCAGTATACGGGCGACCCGCTGGAGGTCCTGCCCGCGCCACGCCCGCCCGCGCAATGCTGGTGGCGCCGGGCGGATGACAGCATCGCTGATCTCTGACCCGTCGCGCCGGCGTCCTACCGGCCCGGCGATGGCTCGGCGAACGGATCGGGTCCATGCGCCGCGATCGCGGCGTCCTCCGCCGGCACGCCTTCGACCGTGACCGACACCGCGCCCTGGGCGATCACGTTCCGCGGCTTCTCGCCCTGGGCGGCGGTGCTCTGCGCGGCCTGCATTGCCAGGGACGACGCCCCCTGCCCGTCGCCGCCCTGCGCCGCGGCGTGGCTTGCCAGCACCAGCGCGCGCGCCATGCCACGATAATCCACGATCTGCCGGCGCCGATCGGCCGCAGCACGGGCCAGGTCGCGCGCGCGCAGCGGATCGGACGCCAGCAGCAGGCGGGCCCGCAATTCGTCCTCATCCGCCTGCCATTTCGGCGTGACGGGCCGGCGGGGCGCCGTGTGCTCCCGGGCGAGATGCTCCAGGGCGGCCGACAGCCCGGCCCGGTCCCCGCGCGCATCGGCGATCAACCCGCTCAGCAGGGCCGCATGCTCGGCGGTGGCGGGATCGGCGCTGCCCATCGCCCTGCCGGCAGGCGCTGCGGCCTCGTCGTCGCGCTTCAGCCGGTGCAGCGCCGTCGCCTGGACCAGATCCAGCGCCGCATCCGGGCCGCCCCAGCCCCGTACCGCCATGGCACCACGCGTGGCGGACAGCGTGCGCAGCGCGTCGGCGGCACGTCCCTGATCCAGTTGCACCACGGCCAGGTCATAGCCCGCATCGCCGATCGCTCCGGCATCGTCGCGCGCCATCGCCCGCCGCCCGGCCAGACGATACTGGATTTCCGCCAGTTCCAGCCGATCCAGCGCCACGGCCTGGCGGCCGGTCTCCATCGCCTGGTCCAGCATGTCGTCCTGCGGCCCGGCCCGCCCGCCGCCGCATCCCGCCAGGGCCGGCACCATCAGAAGCACCGCCAGACGGGCGGCCATGCCCTTCATGGCTGGATTCTCTCCGCCGGCAGGCGCCGTTGCGGCGGCTGGGCCGTGCCGCCGCCGCCCAGCAGCCACAGGCCGCGCAACTGGTCCGTCAGTTTCTGCAGGCTGGTCGCCGTGATCTGCGCCTGGGTCAGCAGGGCAGGCAGTTCGGACGACGTCTCCTGCAGATTGCGGGTGATCTCGGGCAGACGCGGGCTGGCCTTGCGCAGGTCCGCCGTCACCGCGCGCATATTGGCCATGCCGCCGTCGGCCTTGGTCATGACCCCGGACAGTTGATGCTCGATCGGCGTCAACTGGGCGACGGCGGCGTTCAGCGATTCGACCAACTGGTCCGCCTGGCGGATCAGCGCGTCGTTCGTCATCAACTGGCCCACCGTTCCCTTGCCGGCATGCAGGTCCGTGATGGTGGCGTCCAGCATCGACATCATATGCTGGGAACTGTCCAGCACCGGCAGGATGCGCGCGCGGATATCGGCGAAGGTCTGGGTGATCATGTCCGCCGGATTCGGGGCGTTCTGCGCGGTGATCACGGCGTAATGCCAATCCATCGGCTCACCGGTCCCGCGCGTGATGTCCACGTAATCGGCCCCCGCCACCACGAAGCGCCGGCGGATGGTGGCCGTGCTGTCGCGGCGGATATAGGTCTCGAGCTGCGGATCGATGTCGGCGATCGCATACATCCCGCCCGACGGGTTGATGCGGATGCGCCGGATCGTCCCGGCATGGATGCCCACGACCTCGATATCGTCCCCGATCGCCAGGCCGCTGACCCCCACATCCGGCAGCACGATCTGCAACTGCCCGGCCGGGGTCAGCCAATCGCGCAGCACCCCGGCCTCGACGATCGCGGCGAAGCAGATCGCCAGCGAGACCAGCACCAGCAGCCCCACCCATTCGTCAGCATAGCGCACGCGCACCAGTTGGCGCGACGGATCGGCCGTCTGACCCATTGTCCGGCCTTGGGCCATCTATCCCCTCCGTATCGGAAACAGGCCTTCGTCCAGAAGGCGCATTTGGGCGCTGACCGCCCGGCGATAATCCCGCCACGCCGCAGCGTCGCGCGCAAACCACAACACCGAGGCCCCGCGATCCCGCGCCGCCGTCACGGCCGCGAAAAACGCCGGCGCAGCGTCCGGCGGCAGCGTGTCGGACACGTCCTCCAGCAGCAGCAGGTCCGGCCGGCCCAGAAAGGCGCGCACGCAGGCCGCGCGCGCCAGGTCGGCCGCCGACAGCCGCCCCGGGCCGGAAAGCGGCATACCCGGCAGGCCGAACGCATGACCCAGCGCGATCGACGCCTCGACCAGTTCCCTCGCCGGACGGCGCGTATGATGCAGTTGCGGCAGCATGATGTTCAAGTGCGTGCCGAACAGATCCAGCCAGGATGCGCGCTGCGTGATCCGCCCGATCCGCCCGCGCAGCGCATTGGCCTGCCGGTCGCCCAGTTCGCGCCAGTCCAGCCCCATGAAGCGGACCGAACCCGCCGTCAGATTCACCATACCCGAGCACAGATCGGCAAAGAGGGTGGCGCGCCCGGGATCGCGGCATTCGATGACGGCGCAATCGCCCGGCATCAGCCGCAGGTCGATCGGCACCGGCGCCATGCCGCTTTCCTCGAACGAGGGTCGCGCCGCACGAAGTTCCAGCATCGGGCCACGGCTCGCCATCGCTCAGAACCCCAGGCTGAACACGATATTGACCCCCAGCACCAGCAATATCCCCCGGGCGAAGCCGCGCGGCATCAGGGTGGCGATCGTATCGTCCCGGTCGACCAGCAGCCCGGTCAGACAGGACCCCAGCCCGATGCAATAGCCGACCAGGACGAATTTCAGCGGAATGATCAGGAAATCCCACGCCGACATCGCCCTCAGCACGTTCGAGAAGAAGGTCCAGACCGACGTGCTGATCACGCCCGCCGTGTGGGTGACGATGAACCCCATCAGCAATGACACGGTCGCGAAGATGATGCCCAGCGTGAACCCGCCTACCGTAAAGGCGAAGGTGCGCGGCAGGACCAGCAGCAGGAACGGGTCCAGGCCCTGGGCCTCCATGGCGCGGATCTGCCCGCCGAGGGTCAGCATGCCGATTTCCGTCAGGCTCAGCATGCCGCTGCGCCCCAGCAGGATGACGCCCACCAGCACCGGTGCGATCTCGCGCACCAGGACCGACACCAGGATCGATCCCGTCATCTGCGCCATGCCGGCGAAGCCCAGCCAGTACGCCGCCTGCGACACCACGGTCAGGCCGGCCAGGGTCGCGGTCACCAGCACGCTCAGAAAACCGCCGCCCACGACCTGGCGCAGGCACAGCCGGAATTCCTGCCGGACCGTCCGGCGCCAGGTATAAGGCCGCAGGGTTTCGCGCAGCACGCCCCAGCCCGCCCCGACCAGCACCAGCGCGAAACGGACCTGATGCCGCGTCAGCCGCCCGATCGCGGCCAGGGGCGGCCGGACGCGCCCCAAGAGCGCGGCCAGTCGCGCCCTCCAGGGCCCGGGCAGCGCCTCCGCCCCGTCGTTCCCGGCTCTTTCGCTCCCCACTCTTTCGCTCATCGGCGCCCCGCCAGGACATAGGTGCGCGTAACCCCCGCCTGCGGCATGAAGAAACTGCCGCGCTCACGAAACAGGAAACGCTGCCGCAGCAGGTGATAGACCGTCTCGGTCACCTGGATCGTGCCGATTTCCGGCGCACCGTAGGCCATCATTTCGGCCATGCCGATGGCATCGCCCCAGATGTTGAAGGCCCGCGGCTCCTGCCCCAGCAATCCGCCGAAGACCGGTCCGACATCGATCCCCATGCGGAACACGGGCTCCAGGTCCGCCTCGGCCAGGACCGACAACGCGGCCTCGCGCATCGCCAGGGCGGCGTTGGCCATCCGCTCCGCGGCCCCCGGATCGGGCGTCCGGCTGCAGCCGGCGACGCAGACCAGCCGGTGGCCCAGCATCTTGATCGCGTACAGGCCGCAGCGATGCGCGACGTCCTGCAGGCGCACCGCCAGCGTCTCGACCAGCGCCATCATTTTCGCCGGATCGGCGCGCGCCGACACGATCAAGTCAGAAAACGTGATGACCATGACCGCCACCGCCGGGAACAGCCCGGCCGGCATGGCCTCCCCCTCCACCGGAACAGCGCCGCCCGGCGGGACCAGGAAGCCGCTGCCGAATGCATGATCCGCTTCCTCGGCGGACGATCCGCCGGTCCGTTCGCCGGATGCCAGTTCGGCAGCGGCCGCCGCCACGGCGCCATAACGCTGCGCCGAAAAACGCGCGGCCACGATCCCGGCAATCGTGGCGATGAAATGCGATGCGGCGACGGCACGCGGCGCGTCCTCCAGCGTGATCACCCCGACCGGTCCCGACGCCCCCTGCACCGGCACCAGCGACAGGCCGCGGCTGCCGAAGGCCCGCATGAACAGCAGGTGGAAACTGGCGGTGCGCGCATCCGCCGCCGCATCGGCGACATGGATCGCATCGCCATGCGCCACGGCGTCGAAGAAGGGTTCAAGCTGGCTCCGCGACAGTTCGAACCCGCCGGAATGCGCATCCTGCCGCGAATCGTAGGAATCGACGCACAGCAGCGTCCCTCCGTCATGCATCAGCCGCCAGATCGCCACCCGTCGCGCGTGCGACAGTTCGGCCATGCCATGGGTCAGGATCAGCGCGTCGTCCGTCGGGTCGAACAGGTTGGGATAGCCGGCCACCGCCTGCAGCGCCTGGCTCTCGCGTCCCGACGCGGCACGCGCCTGCTCAAGCTGTTCCGCCAGCCGGTCGCCGCGCCGCCCCTGGCGGAACAGCAATACCCCCAGCACGCCGGCCAGCGCCACGATCACCAGCGAGAACACCAGGTTCTGCCGCCCGTCGGCGAGGGCGAAATTCGCGAAATCGCTCTCGGGCGCGACCAGCAGCAGCACCCATTTCCGCGCAGTCACCGGCAGGGGAGCGGCGATGGAAATGAAGTTGCGCTTGCCGCTTCGGACCGTATGCGGCCCGTATCCTTCCACGCGATATACGTCGAAAGCCTGCGCCAGGATCGGATAGGTCCCGGGGTCGAGCACCATCTTCGCCGGGTCCCAGCCGGCCTTCTTGGCCACGTCCACCATATGGCGGCCCGCCAGCAGGTGCCCGTCCTGGTCCAGGATCAGCGCGTGCCCGCTCTGTCCGATCTTCAGCGAATCCAGGAAATTGGTCAGTTCGTTCAGCGACAGATTGACCGCGAAGACATAATGCCGCCCGTCCAGGGTCTGGAATGCGATCGAAGCCGTGATGATCAGTTGGCCGGTCTGCGCAATCAGATAGGGGTCGGACCAGTAAAGCTGCCCCGACCGCACCGCGCCCCGATACCACGGGCGCGTCCGCGGGTCGAAGCCGCCGGTCGGGTTGCTCTCGGTGCGCAGCGGCCGGTCCTGCGCGTCACGGAACTGATGCACGAACTGCGCACCGGCCCCCAGTCCCGTCAGTTCCGTGGTTTCCAGCCCCTGCCCCTTGGGATCGCGCTCGACCAGCGCGAAATGCCCATCCGCGTCGGCCAGGTAGAAGGAATGGATCTGCGGCACGTGGCGCAGCATGCTGCCGCCATAGGAATTGAAGATCCTGCCGGTCACGTCCTGGGCGCCATGCTCCAGCAGGTCGCGGGCGATCACCGTCCCGGCGGACGCGGGCGAAAGATAATCCCCGACTTCCTGCGCGATGTAATCCTGCTGGCTGACCAGCAGGTCGTGGGTCAGCGACAGCGCGCCGTCACGGATGACGCGATAGGAATGCACCCCGATCGCGGCAATGACCGCGATGACCAGCGCCACGCCCAGGATGGGCACGCCGACCTGCAGCAGGACACGCCGCATTTGGTCCGACCGTGCATCGGCCGGATCCACGATCTCGTCAGCGGACAATGCTCTCTTCCTGGTCTACCATGGCGCCGCGCCCCGTCATGGTACGACCATAGGCCATTGGAAACGCAAGCGCCAAGACCGCCGTGTCCCACCGGCCCCGTGGCCGTCCCCTGGCCCGTTCACGCCAACCAGATCGGGTCCTTGATCTTCTCCAGGAAACGCGCGTGCGCCGCCAGTTCCGTCTCGCTCGGTACGATCGGGCGGGGCATGCGCGCCGCGGCCCCGGCATAGCTGTACGTCGCCTGGACCGCGCCGCCATCCTCGACCGTCAGCCCCAGCCCGCGCTGCCGGCCGCCCCTCAGTTCCAGATAGACGTCGGCCAGCAGCCGGCAGTCCAGCAGCGCGTTGTGGGTGGTGCGCGCCGACAGGTCGATGGAAAAGCGGCGGCACAGCGCATCCAGGCTGTTCGGCAGGCCCGGAAACCGCTCGCGCGCGATATCCAGCGTATCGACCATCCGCTCCAGCGCCAGGACGGGCAGGCCCGCGCGCTGCAGCTCGGCGTTCAGAAAGCCGAAATCGAAGCGCGCGTTATGGGCGATCATGTCGTCCTGGCCGATGAAGTCCAGGAATGAAGCCGCGACCTCGTGAAAGCGCGGCTTGCCCTCCAGGTCGGCCAGTGTAAAGCCGTGCACCCGCGACGCTTCCTCGGGGATGTCCCGATCGGGATGGATCAGCACATGGTAATGCTGCCCGGTCGGCAGATCGTCGATCAGTTCCAGCGCGGCGATTTCGATCACCCGGTCCCCGTTCGCAGGGTCCAGGCCGGTCGTTTCCGTATCGAACAGGATCGAACGCTTCATCTCTTCCTCTCCTCCGCGCGCAGGCGGGCGACCAGCCGCCGCACGCGCCGCACCGTATCCCCGCGCGACAGGCCGGTCAGGATGACATCATCCGCCCGCCGCCGCTTTTCGCGATCCGGCATCTGCCGGGCGATCAGCGCCGCCGCCTGGTCGGCCGAAACGTGGCGCCGCCTGGCGATCCGGCTGATCTGCACATCCCGGGGCGCCGACACCACCGCCACCCGGTCGCAGGCCCGATCGCCCCCGGTCTCGAACAGCAGCGGAATATCCAGCACCGCCCAGGACCGGCCGCGCCGCCTGGCCCGCGCCAGAAACCGCATGCGCTCCTGCCGCACCATCGGATGGATGATCCGCTCCAGACCCCGCATGATCTGGGGATCGGCCAGGGCCGCGCGGCGCAGCACAGCGCGGTCCAGGACCCCGTCGCGCACCGACCCGGGCACAAGATCCGCGATGGCGGGCAGGGCCCGCCCCCCCGGCGCCTGCAGCGCATGGACCGCCGCATCGGCGTCGAACACCGCAAAGCCCGCCGTGCCCAGCAGCCGGGCCACGGTCGACTTGCCCATGCCGATCCCGCCCGTCAGGCCCAGGACGCGCATCCTATCGCGCCAGATCGGCGTCGAGCAGCGCCTCGATCTCGGCATCCACCACCGGGTCGACCCCGAACCAGGCGTGAAAGCTCAGCCGCGCCTGATGCAGCAGCATGCCCGCCCCCTCGACCGCCGTCAGGCCCCGCGCCGCCGCCGCGCACAGCAGCGGCGTCCTGCGCGGGACATAGACAATGTCGCTGACCACCAGATCGGGCGCCGCCGCCGACAGGTCGGGCATGAACGGGCCGTCGGGCCCGCCATGCATGCCCAGCGACGTCGTGTTCACCAGCAGCGCATGGTCCGCCAGGCTGTCCGCCCAGCGTTCCCAGTCGATCACGGCGATCCGCCCTCCCTCGCTGCCCAGCGCCTCCGCCAGGGATTCGGCGCGCGCCCGGGTGCGATTGGCGATCGACACCGCGATCCCCCGGTCCAGCAGGCTGGCCGCGATCGCCCGCGCGCCCCCTCCTGCCCCCAGCAGCAGCACCGGCCCCCGGTCCACGTCCACGCCCTTGCCTTGCAGGCTGGCGACGAATCCGTCGCCATCGGTCGAACGCGCCGCGATCCGTCCGTCCACGCCAAAGACCAGCGTATTGACCGACCCCGAGCGCCGCGCCGAACGATGCAGGTCGTCCGCGATCGCAAAGGCCGCTTCCTTATGCGGAATGGTCACGTTCGCCCCGCGGAATCCGGCCGCGCCCAGGCCGCGCGCCGCCGCCGCGAAATCTCCCGGCCGCACCGGCAGCGGCACATAGGCCCCGTCGATCCCATGCCGGGCCAGCCAGAAATTATGCAGCAGGGGCGAGCGCGAATGCGCGACCGGCCAGCCGATCACCCCCGCCAGCAGGGTGGCGCCGCCGATGGGCCGCCACCCCGGCGGCGGCATGCTCGTTCCGGTCATGCCCGATAACGCTCCCATGCAAGCGGCAGCAGCCGCGCCAGCCGTTCCGCCCATTCCCGCTGGCCAACCGCATCCGCCACCAGGTCCTGGCGGATCTCCAGCTCGACATGCGGCAGCCCCCGCGCCTCGGCATGTGTGGGAATCGTGTAGTCGCTGGTATCGGTCAAGGCATAGGGCTCGTTGTCCCCCACCAGCAGCCCGGTCTCCTCCTCCAGCAGCGCCTTCAGCATCAGGCCGAAACGCGGCGCATGGTTGTGCAGGATGCCGGCATGCCAGGGCCGCGCCACTCCGCCCATTTCCGGAGTGAAGCTATGCAGCGCCACCACGATCGTGGAGTCCGCCGGCCGCCCGGCCAGTTCGGCGGCGATCCGGTCGTGATAGGGACGGAAGATCGCCGCGACCCGCGCCGCCACGTCGTCGTCATCCAGGTCCAGGTTGCCGGGCACCGCCGTCCCGTCGCTGACCCGCACGACCGAGGTCGGATGACCCGGCGCGCGGTTGCAGTCGATCACCAGCCGGGAATAGGCCTGTTCGATCAGGATCGTATCCAGCAGCCCCGCCAGGTGCCGCCCCATGCCGGCCATGCCGATATCCCAGGCGATATGGCGCTCCCACTCCGCCGCCGGCACGCCCAGGTCGCCCAGGCCGGCCGGCACCGCGCGCCCCGCATGGTCGCTGACCAGGACGAAGGGCGACGCGCCCGCCCGCCCATGGATCATGACGGGCGCCGGGTCATGCGGCCCCAGCAACCCCGTTCGTCCTGAAGGACCCGGACTGGAAAGACCGTGGCCCGAAAGATTATCGTCCCGCACCGTGCCCCCGAATTCCGCCGGCCTCATCCCGCCCGCCTCGTTCCAATCCTCTCACCCCGCCATGCGGCGCAGCAGCGCCGGCACATCCGGCGCATCCCACAGGACCGGACCGCCGATCCGCAGGATTTCCCGCCCCCTGCGATCCAGCACCAGGGTCACGGGCACGCCGTCCTCGTGCAGCGCCGCCGGAATCGCCATCTGCGGATCGCACAGGATCGGCAGGCCGGCCACGCCGTGAGCGGCATAGAAGCGGCGCACGGTCGCCGCCCCGCCGTGATCCACCGATACCGGCAGGACCGCGATGTCGCCGCCGGGCGCCGCATGCCGGGCCAGCGCCGCCAGCGCCGGCATTTCGGCCACGCAGGGCTGGCACCAGGTGGCCCACAGATTCAGCACCACGATCCGTCCCCGCCAGTCGGCCGGCGTCCGCACCGCGCCGGTCCCGTCCGCGAAGCGCATGTCCGGCACGGCGCGCGGGGCATGCGGTCGCAGGCTGGACAAGGGCACGGCGACCGGCCCGTCTTCCGCCGCCGCCCGGCACGGCGCAAGGATGGATTTGCACCCGAGCCATGCGGCCAGTAGGGTGCCGCCATTCGCGAGCAGGGCGCGGCGATCGACGGGTTTCGACAAGATCTGGGGCATGGAATGTCTGTGAACGAAGAACAGCAAACGGGCAAGGACGGTGCGCTGGCCAACGCTCAATGGGGCGGGCGGTTCGCCGGTGGCCCGTCGGCCATCATGCAGGACATCAATGCCTCGATCGGCTTCGACCAGGCGCTGTGGCGGCAGGACATCGCGGGCTCGCTGGCCCATGCCGCCATGCTGGCTCGGACCGGCATCATTTCCGAAGCGGACGAGGCCGAAATCCGCAGGGGCCTGACCGAGATCGGCGCGGAGATCGCCGCCGGCCGGTTCACGTTCAGCACCGCGCTCGAAGACATCCACATGAATATCGAGGCCCGCCTGTCCGAACGGATCGGCGAGGCCGGCAAGCGGCTTCATACCGCGCGCTCGCGCAACGACCAGGTCGCCACCGATTTCCGTCTGTGGGTGCGCGATGCCATCGACGGGCTGGACGCGCAGGCGGCGTCGCTGATGCGCGCGCTCAGCCGCCGCGCGCTGGAGCATGCCGATGCGCCGATGCCCGGCTTCACCCACCTGCAGACCGCCCAGCCCGTGACCTTCGGCCACCATCTGATGGCCTATGTCGAAATGCTGGCGCGCGATCGCGGGCGGCTGGCCGACACGCGCCGGCGCCTGAACGAATGCCCGCTCGGCTCGGCCGCGTTGGCCGGCACGTCCTTTCCCATCGACCGGCGGATGACGGCGGCAGCCCTGGGCTTCGACCGCCCCACCGCCAATTCGCTGGACGCGGTGTCCGACCGGGATTTCGCGCTGGAATATCTCTCGGCGCTCTCGATCCTGGCCATGCACCTGTCGCGCCTGTCCGAGGAAATCGTGATCTGGTGCTCGGCGCCGTTCTCGTTCGTGCGCCTGTCCGACGCCTTCACCACAGGCTCGTCCATCATGCCGCAGAAGCGCAACCCCGACGCCGCCGAACTGGTGCGCGCCAAGATCGGCCGCATCAGCGGCGCGCTGGTCGGGCTGCTGACGGTCATGAAGGGCCTGCCGCTGGCCTATGCCAAGGACACGCAAGAGGACAAGGAACCGGTCTTCGCCGCGACCGACGCCGCCGCCCTGTCGCTGGCGGCCTGCGACGGCATGGTGCGCGACCTGGTGCCCCATACCGAACGGATGCGCACCTATGCCGGGTCGGGCTTCTCCACCGCCACCGACCTGGCCGACTGGCTGGTACGCGTCCTGAAACTGCCCTTCCGCACCGCCCACCACGTCACGGGCCGCCTGGTCGGCCTGGCCGAAAAGCGGGGCGTCGACCTGGCGGACCTGACGCTGGAAGAAATGCAGGCCGAGGAAGCCGGCATCACCGCCGAAATCTTCTCGGTGCTGACCGTCGAATCCTCGATCGCCTCGCGCACCAGCGAAGGCGGCACCGCGCCGGCCAATGTCCGCGCCCAGGCCGCGCGCTGGCTGGCCGCCCTCGGAGAGCCCGCGGCATGAGAAGCATGGGCGGCATGACGAAGGGCGCGACCCGCCTGCTGGGCACGCTGCTGCTGCTGGGCGCCCTGGCGGGCGGCCTTGCGGCCTGCGGCAAGAAGGGGGGGCCCTCCGCCCCCGGCCCGGCCTCGCACATCACCTATCCGCGGACCTATCCGGCCCCCGACTGACGGCCGGAATCGGGCGCGTTCAGAAGGATTTCAGCAGCCGGTCCAGGTAATCCAGCTCTTCACGCGGGCGGGTCCGGTCGGAATCGCGGCGGCGCAATTCCTGCTCGATGTCCCGGGCACGCTCGCGCGACATCGTGTCGGGCACATGGGTGTCGGCATCCAGCCCGTCCTTGCCCTCGCCGGTGCGGCGGCCCAGCGGATCGCGGTCCCCGCCGCGGTCGTCCGCCTGCGCATCGTCACCGGATTGCCCGCCATCGCCCTGGCTGCCGTCACCCGGGCCGCCCGCGCCCGATCCGCCGCCGATGGCCGGCAGCAAGCTGCCGGCTCCGCCGCCCGAACCCTTCATGGCCTGACGCATCTGCTGCGCGCCCTTCTGCAGGTCGGCCAGGGCCTTGCGCTGCGCGTCGGCCGCATCGGCATCGCTGCCGGCGGACAGGGCGGACCGGGCCGCCTTCATCGCTCCCCGCGCATCGGAAAACCCGCCGGGCGCGCCCTTTCCGGTCAGGTCCTTGAACTCGCTGCCCAACTGGTCCAGCGCACGGTCCAGCGCATGCTGCACGGCGCGATCCTGATGCCGGGCCTCGCCATCGGCCGCATCGTGCGGGGCGGGCTGATCCCCCGTCCCACCGCTCTTTCCGTCCGCCTCCCGGCTGTCGGCGCCTTGGGGCGTCCGGTGATCCTCTTGCCCGTCCGTTTCGTCCGGCGGCATGTCCGGCGGCGGCTTCAGCCCCAGTTGGCGCAGCAATTCGGCGGTCGGCATCGATGCCAGGTCGCGATCCGTGTCGGGCGCACGATCCCCCTGGGCCGCACGCCGCGCCTCCTCGACCCGCTCCTGGGCGCGGCGCGCCCGGTCCAGCCGCGACTGGCTGTGGTCCAGCAGGCCGGACTGGCGGCGGATCAGGTCCTGCAGCGCCTGCTGCTGTTCCAGCGCCTGCTGGCGGGCCTGCATCTGCCGCGCCATGGCCGCCAGGTCCTGCGGCGTGGCCGAGCGCATGCGCTCCAGCATGTCTTCCATCTGCTGCAGGGCCTGCATGGCCTCGGCCGACCGGCCGTTCCGGGCGGCATCCTGCATCTGCTGCATCATGTGCGACAACGCCTTGTCGCCATCCTGCGCCAGGCCCGGCAGGGCGGGAATGGCGGTGTGCGACCGCACGGCCTGCTGCGTCAGGGCCTGCATGCGGCGCATGATCGCCTGGCGCAGCGCCTCGACCCGGCGCTGCAATTCGGCCTGTTCGGCCGGGGACTGCCCTTGCGCGCCCAATGCCCGCATATGGTTCAACTGGGCGGCCACGGCCTCCTGCGCCGCCCGGACATCCAGCGCAGCCTGCGCTCCGGCGCGCCCGCCCTGCGCACTGTCCTCGATATCCAGCGCCAGGTACCACAGCCGCGCCAGCGCCTGGTCGACGGCCCGGGCGGTCGCCGCGCCGGCCTCGACGTCCCGGCTTTCCAGCAGGGCTGCGGCACTGGTCAGGTTCAGCAGCATTCCGGCATCATGCGCGAACGGATCGGGCGTCTCGCCCAGCGCCAGCAGGTCGCTCGCCGCCGTAAAGCGGCTCTCCCGTCCCACGGCGACCCGGCGGCGCACATCCAGCACCGCCCTGGCCATCGGATTGCGAAACAGCCGCGCCCCCAGACGAAAGCGGATCTCGTCGCTGCGCCCTTCGCGCCCGCTGGCACTGGTCGCCACCAGGCGCCCGGCTACTTCCTCGCCCGCCCAGGGATCGGCGGAAAGGTCCGGCAGGGCGGTGCCCGTCACCTCCTTGGGCCGGCCATCCACCGGGATCGGCACGGATAATACCCGCTCCCCCTGGCCCTGCGCCTGCTCCCTGCCCGGCCGAATCAGATGCAGCTCGGCCCGCAACGTGGCGATGCCATAGGCCTGCCGCGCGCTATAGGGCAGGCGTGTCCGCCATTCCCCCGGCATGCTGCCCGCCCCCGCCCTCCAGGACACGGCCGGCGCGGCGTCGGGCAGGATCGTCACATTCCACCGGCTGAAGGACCGCCCACGGCCGCGCAGGGTCAGGCTCGCGCTGCCCAGCAACTTTATGTCGGCCGACCAGCTACCGGGGCCCAGCGGGCGGAACCGGCCCGGCCCGGTCACTGGCCCGGTCACTGCCCCCGCCACTGCGCCGCCTCTCGCCGCCGCGCCCTCTCCGTCGGCCGCCACGCGCAGCGACGGCCGGCCGCGCAGATCGGTCACGCTGATGCTCAGCACCGCGCCCTCGGGCACGACCGCCGTTCCCGCACGGTCGTCCAGGAAAACCGGCGCCCCGGGCGCATAGGACGGCATGGTGATCCAGGCCTGGATATGCGGACGCGGCGCCCCCGGATCGTCCAGCCCCGGCCAGAACGCCGCCGCCAGCCGCCCCGGCGCGTCGCCGCCGGCCCACAGCAGCGCGGCCAGCAGCCCCGGCACCAGAATCATCCCCAGCCGCCACCGGTCATGCGCCGCCACCGACAGGCGCGGCCAGCCGGCGCGCAGGCGGCCGATCGCCTGCCCCGTCCGGCGCAGATGCTGCGCCCACAGCGCGGCCTGCCCGGCCCCCGCTTCCGCCGGATGGTCGGACAGGGCCTGCAACGGCCGATGCGCCAGGCCCGACGCCAGTTCGATCCGCCGGTCGATCCCGCGCGCGGCGGGCGGCACGATACGGCGCCCGCGCCAGGCCAGCCACGCCACGGCAGCCCCCGCCAGCACCAGCAGCAGCAGGACATGCCACCCGTCCGGCAAGCCCTGCGGCAGGCCCAGCAGGCCCGCGATCATATAGGCCAGCACCCCGCCCAGCACCGGCAGCAGCACCGGCCACACGGCCTCGATCCACAGCACGGCGCGCGCCCGATGCCGCGCCGCGGCCAGCCGGGCCGGAAACGACGCCGGCACCGCGCCCTGCCCGGCCATGTGCCCGGCCATCTCCTGGGGGGAAGCGGTCCCGCCCGTCATGGGCTCAGGCGCCGACCGGCGCGGGAGCGATCCAGTCCGGAACGCGGTCGGCCGCCCACAATTCGGCAACCGGCTGGCGTGGGCGAATCACGCTCCAGCGCCCGCCATCGACCAGGACCTGCGCGGCCAGCGGCCGCCCGTTATAGGTCGAACTCATGACCATCCCATAGGCCCCCGTATCCAGCAGGGCCACGGCCGCCCCATCGCCCAGGCGCGGCAGCATGCGGTTGCGGGCGAAGGAATCCGCGCTTTCGCATACGGGCCCGACCACGTTCACCGCCTCCGGCGGCTGCACCGCATCGCGCGCCGACAGCGGCAGGATGCCATGCCACGCATCGTACAGGCTGGGCCGCATCAGGTCGTTCATCGCCGCGTCCAGGATCAGGAAAGGCGGCAACCCGTCCTCGCCCGCCTTGCGCAGGATCACGCGCGACAGCAGCACCCCGGCCGGACCGGCCAGCCAGCGCCCCGGCTCGATCGCCAGGCGCACGTCCAGCGCGCCCAGCTCGGCCCGGATCGCGCCGGCCAGCGCCGCCGGCGCGCCCTCGCCCTCGTCGCGGTAGCAGATGCCCAGTCCGCCGCCGCAATCCACCAGCGACACCGCCAGGCCGCGCGCCCGCACGGCGCGCACCAGGTCGGCCACGCGGGCAAAGGCGGCGCGATAGGGGGCCATGGAGGTGATCTGGCTGCCGATATGCAGCGAAAAGCCCAGCGGATGCAGACCGGGCAACGCGGCGGCGCGGGCATACAGCTCCACCGCCCGGGCATAGGCGATGCCGAACTTGTTGGTGGACAGGCCGGTCGTGATCTTCTCGTGCGTGCCGGCATCGACATCGGGATTCACCCGCAGGGTGATCCGCGCCACGCGCCCGGCCGCCGCGGCCACCGCGGACAGGATCTCCAGTTCCTCGGCGCTTTCCACCGCGATATGAGCGATCGCCTCGGCCAGGGCCAGGCCCAGCTCGTCATGGGATTTACCGACGCCGGAAAAGACGATGCGCGACGCCGGAATGCCGGCCGCCCGGGCCCGCAGCAACTCGCCGCCGCTGACGACATCCGCCCCCGCGCCTTCCTGCGCCAGCACGCGCAGGACCGCCAGATGGTCGTTCGCCTTCACCGCGAAATGCACCGAGGGCGACAGCCCGGCCCCGGCCATGGCACCGGTCAGGCGGCGATAGCGGGCGCGCAGCGTGCCCGCGCCCATGACCCAGGTGGGCGTGCCCACCGCATCGGCGATGGCGGTCAGCGGCACGTCCTCGAGGACCAGCCCGTCGAGCGCGTGCATCGACAGATGCGGCCGGCCGGCCAGCATGTCCGCGACGGTCGGGTCCTGCCCCATGGGCGAAGAAGATGGTTCGGTCATCTCATCAGGATACCGGTTCCCGCCCCTGCTTCCAAGCGCCGCGCTATCCTTCCCCCCGCCGATCCGATAGAGCGACGGGAACCGAGCAAGGAGAGAACAGACATGTCCGGTGATCCGCTGATCGACGCCGCCGTCGCGGTCCGCGCCAATGCCTACGCCCCCTATTCGCGCTTTCATGTCGGGGCGGCGCTGCGCGGCGCGGACGGCCGGATCTTCGCAGGCTGCAACACGGAAAACGCAGCCTATCCGCAGGGCATCTGCGCCGAGGGCGGGGCGATTTCGGCCATGGTGGCGGCCGGCCAGCGCCGCATCACCGACATCGTGATCTGCGGCGGCGGCGACCGGCCCTGCGCCCCCTGCGGCGGCTGCCGACAGAAGATCCGCGAATTCGGCGCGCCGGACCTGCGCATCCGCATGGTCGGCCCGACGGGCGCCGTGCTGCTGGTGCGGACGCTGGGCGAATTGCTGCCGGACGCGTTCGGCCCCGAGGATCTGCCCGAGGACCTGACGAAAGCCTGAACGGATCAGACGCGCCGCAGCCGCGCCTCGCCCGCCACGTCGCGCGCGGCCGCCAGCCCCCAGCCGACCAGCAGGAAGATCCAACCCGCCGTCCGCGCCGAGAACAGCGCGCTGCTGGACGCCACCGGCCACAGCACCACGCAGCAGATCACGCACAGCATGGCCTGCTGCGGCGCCGCGCCGGGGTCCAGGGCCCGGATCATCCGGCCCAGCCACAGCGCCGCCATCGCCATGAAACAGGCCAGCCCGGGCAGGCCCGCCGTCGTCGCGACCTCCAGGTAGATATTGTGCGGGTGGATATTGCATCCTTCCGCGGCGCCGCGCGCCGGCAGGTCCAAGCCGAACAGGCGCACCCCGTGGACATAGGCCGGATCGGCGCAGAAATCGCGGAATCCGTCCGCGCCCAGCCCCAGCCAGGGATGGTCCCGCACGATCGCCGCCGCGCGGATATAGATCTGCCCGTACGCGCTGTCCGAGAAATGGCGGATCTGCTGCAGGAAATGCACCACCAGCTTGGCATAGGCCGGCGGCGACAGCACCGGCAGCAGGGCCAGCCCCACCCCGCCCGCGACGGCCGCCAGCAGCACCGGCAGGCGCGCCCAGCGCACGAACAGGGCGGTCAGCGCCAGGCCCAGCCCGAACAGCAGCGCGGGCATGCGCTGGCCGATCAGCACCATCGTCAGCACCAGCAGCATGACGATTGCCGCCCCCGCGGCGCGCCATGGCCAGCCCCGCGCCGTCATCCAGCGCAGCGCCACCGGCATGGCGCCGGCAAATGCCGTCATCAGCAGCGGCGTCGCGGCCCGGGGTTCGTAGAACGGGCCGGTCAGCGCGCCGTCCGGCCAGCGCGGATAGCCCAGCAGGTTATGGCCCAGCAGATATTGCTGCCAGCATTCCACCACCAGCCACGCCGCCACCAGCCCAAGCACCGTCCCCAGCCGCCGCCGCGCCGCCGCGCCCCGCAGCACCCAATGCTCCAGCGCCGCGGCGAACAGAAAGAACCGGACCAGAACCGCGGCCTCCCCCACCGCATGGCGCGATCCATGCAGCAGCGATGACAGGACCGCCAGGCCGCAGAAAGCCAGCGCGAACGGAAACCACCCGCGCCGCCACCACGTCCCGGCACGCTCGATCCGGCACTGGACCAGGAACAGAATCCCCACGGCGGACATGATCCCGTCGCCGATCGCCCGGCCGCGCAACTGAAAGAGCGGCAGCGCCATCGTCAAGGCCAGCGCGATCCACCACAGGCCCGCCGCCAAGACCCGGCTGCGCCGCGTCGCCATATCCGCCGTCATTGCGCCTTTGTCGTCCCTGCTCTGTCGGCGCTCATCCATACAGGCACGACCCTCGAGTGGCGACCCCGCGCGGAACGGCCACGTTACCGGCCCCACCTCACCGGCCGGTCAGGGAACCAGGCATTGCGCCTGCCAGAACCCCGCCCAGGCGGCATAGAGCGGCACCCCCGCGGCAACCGCACGTTCCAGCGCGCCGCCACGGCCCATGATGCCGTCGGCAAGGCGAATCACCCCCGGATTGCACAATATGCGCCGGACCGAGTCAGGATCGGGGGCCGCCCCGGGACGCGCGGACCGGGTCATCAGGCGCGACACTGCCTCGGCCTCCCGCCCGGGGCCCAGCGCGTCGGCCATCATGGCAACGGCGACGGCCGGGCTCCGGCTGCGGCCATGCAGGCAATGCACCGCGACATGGTCGCAGCCGGCCGCACGCACATGGCGCCCGAACGCCAGCACGTCGCGCACCTGCTCCTCATACGGGCCAAACCAGCGCGATCCGTTCGCAGCCACCCATTCCGGAACCGGAATATCATCAAAGCTTACCCGCAGCACGCCATACGCGAAGCGCCTCTCGTCAATCCGCGCGGGCTTCTCCCTCACTCCGATGATCGAAACCAGCGCACCAGCCCGCGCCAGATCGGCTTCCACCAGACCGGCTTCCGCCACCTCCTTGGCGTAAGGGAGCGCCAAAAACCCGTCAGCCAACCAATTCCCCTTTTTTGGACACAGGATGAGAGAAATCTCGGACAGAATCAGGCCGGCGCGGCAGGGCGCGCCCATCCTGTTGCGTGCCCCGGAAACCTGGCGCAATCCTATTGAACGCCGGCAGGGTCACATCGTTGCGCGGATCGATCCATCTTCCGCAGATAACGTTTCCAGACGACCTCCACCTTTTTCGCGACAGCGGCCGGATGCCAGAGCGCGTTCCAGTACGTCGAAGATGCGTGCCTCGCCCATCTGTGCGACGTTGAATCGCATGAAGCCCGAGGCGCTCTGCGAGACGCTGAAAACATTGCCGGGCGCCAGCACGACATCCTCGCACAGCGCCGCCCGGGCGAGCGTCGTGGCGTCCTGGCCGGCGGGCAGGGCGCACCAAAGGTAGAACCCGCCGCGCGGCATAAGCCAGGGCGTGATGCCCAGTGCCTCAAGCCGCACGGCCGTATCGCGTCGGGCGCGGACAAGCCGTCGCCGCACCGCCTCCATATGCTTGCGGTAACCACCGTCGTTCAACACCGCGAAAACCAGCTCGGCCGTGGCCGGACTGACGCCGCCGAAACTTGTCGCGACCTGCAGATCGATCAGCGCGTCGATCCAGTCCGGGCGCGCCGCGATATAGCCACAACGGATCGAAGCCGAGAGCGTTTTCGAAAAGCTGCCGATGCGGATCACACGCGCGAGCCCATCGAGCACGGCAAGACGCGGCGACGATTCGGGCTCGAAATCGCCGAAGATGTCATCCTCGACGATCGTCATGCCGGATGAAGCAGCGACGTTCAGCAGGCGATGGGCGACCTGCGGCGTCAGCGTCGCGCCCGAGGGGTTATGCAGGGCAGAGTTGGTAATATAGAGCCTTGGGCGATGCGTCGCCGCCATTTCGGCAAAACGCTCCATATCCGGCCCGCCCTGCGTATAGGGCACACCAAGGATCGTTGCCTGATGGGCGCGGAGCAACGCCTGGAAATTGAAATAGCATGGATCGTCCACCAGCACCGTGTCACCGGGCCTGACGATGAAGCGGCAGATCAGATCGATCGCCTGCGTGCCCGATCCGGTCAGGAGAATCTGCTCCGGCCCCACGTCGAGCCCTTCGCCGGCGAACTGACGGGCAAGGAGACGACGCAGCGCGGGCAGACCGCGCGTCGCGCCATAATCGGACAGCACCGCGTCATCGGCTCTGGCAAGGGCGCGCAGCGCGCGGCGGATCGCAGCATTGGGCATCCAGTCGGCCGGCAGCCAGCCGCACCCGGGCTTCGCCACGGCGCCATCGGCGTCCAGCGACTGGCGCGAGACCCATAAGGGATCAATCGCCCGATCGCGCTTCGGACCGATATCGGCCAGCACCAGCGGCGGCGCGGCGCGCGCGACATAGAAGCCGGAACCCGGCCGCGCCTGGATCACCCCTTCGGCCACCAGGCGGTCATAGGCTTCGACCACCGTCGAAGGCGAGACGCCCATGACGCCGGCGAAACGGCGGATGGACGGCAGCCGGTCGCCGGTGATCAGTACACGGCTGGCCACCTTCGCGCGGATCGCAGCCATCACGTCGGCCGTACGCGTTCCCGATCGCCCTTGCGTCATCATTCCTATACCAATGCGATCTTCTCGGACCGTACGGTAGTCCTTACCCATACAGTTCGGCCATATCGTATTGGATTGTCCCTGTCCCTGCCAGCCGCCGCCGGATAACGATCCGCCCGAAAGCGGAGGCAACATGAAAGCAACGACCGACGGATGGGGCAGCGGCCTCCTGGGCGTCATCATCTTCAGCGGTTCCCTGCCGGCGACGCGGGTGGCGATCGGCGGTTTCTCGCCCTTGTTCCTGACCTCGGCCCGCGCGGTGATCGCGGCGCTGCTCGGGCTGGTCCTGCTCCGGACGTTCCGGCAGACACGGCCAGGGCGGCGCGACATGGGCGCGCTCGCCCTCGTCGCGCTGGGCGTGGTGGCCGGCTTTCCGCTGCTGACGGCGCTGGCGCTGCGGCACGTCACCTCGGCGCATTCGATCGTCTTCATCGGTCTTCTCCCCCTCTGCACCGCGATCTTCGGCGTGCTGCGCGGCGGGGAGCGGCCGAGGCCGGCCTTCTGGCTGTTTTCGATCGCAGGCAGCTTTCTGGTCGCCGGCTTCGCCCTGACCGAAAGCGGGCCTGCAACGCTGAGCGGCGATCTTCTGATGGTCGCCGCCATCCTCCTGTGCGGGCTCGGTTATGCCGAAGGCGCCACGCTGTCACGACGGCTCGGCGGCTGGCAGGTCATTTCCTGGGCGCTGTTGCTGGCGTTGCCGGTCATGGCGCCCGTCGCCCTGGCGACCCTTCCCGCCACCTGGCGCGGGATTGCGCCCTCGGCCTGGATCGGACTCGCCTATGTCTCCGTCTTCAGCATGCTGATCGGCTTCGTCTTCTGGTATCACGGCCTGGCACGCGGCGGCATCGCGGGGGTTGGACAGTTGCAACTGGTCCAGCCCTTCTTCGGACTCGCACTTTCCGGTTTCCTGCTCGACGAGCCGGTTGCCTGGACGATGCTCGCCGTGACCGGCCTGGTCATGCTTTGCGTCGCCGGTGCCCGGCGCTTTGCATAAGAGCCGCTTTGCATGAAGAAAGGCACCGACCGCGCATCGTTCCGTCCCTGGACGGCTACAGCCAGCCGACGGCCCGGCAGGCCGGGACATTGGCCCTGCTGACGGGGACATTCAGGCCGGTGGGCAGTTCCAACTGCCAGGACTGGCCCCGGCGCGCGACCCGGGGAGCCGCATCCATCGCCACCCAGAACGAGCGATGCACCTGCAGGCCCGCATCCTCTCCCAGGCTGTCGATCGCATCACGCAGACGCAGCAGGATCAGCGCCTGCCCCCGGTCGGTATGAATGCGCAGGTAATGGTCCTCGGCCGCAAGCGCCAGCAGGGTCGCCCCGGCCAGATCCGGCGCATGACGCGCCAGGAAATCGCGCACCGGGAAATCGCCCACCGGGAAATCGCGTGCCGGGAAATCGCGTGCCGGCATGCTCGCGGCGGGGACAGGCAACGCGGTCGGCGGGCCGCTTCCGACGGTCCCGGCAGCCAAGTGCCCGCGCGCCGCACCATCGGACCGCAGGCCATACCGGATGGCGGCCAGAATTAATCCGAGCCCCAGCGCGTAGGCATAGAAGGCGGCAAAGTCACCGGCAGTGCCGACCGACCCGTTTACGATGAGCATGCTGATCGGCACGGCCGGAATCGAGGCGATGCCCAATGTCAGAAGATAGGCCCCAAACGGCGGACGGCCCGCTTTGGCGCCCGCACCGCGCCGTCGCCGCGACACGCCGTCGCGCGCCAGCCAGATCGCCGTTTCCCATATGACGCCGCAGGCCAGCCAGTCGAAGGCACGGCGGGGCAGAGGAATGGCCTGGGTGCCCCATGGGGCGAGAAACGTCATGGCGGCGGCGGTGGCCAGGACAAAACCGCCACGTCGCATCACGTCGCGTATCGCCTCGGTCAACGCGTCCTCCATGCCCTCCATCCACGCTTCGCGAACGGCCCACGCTTCGCGAACGGCATGTAAGCATCGTTTCACGAAAGCGGCGAGCATTTCGCGAAACGGGCACTGCCTCGCATTACTGGGATCTTGCAGGGTGACCCGATCGAAACCCGAACGGAATGCCCCGCCATGTCTTTGCCGATGATCCTTTCACACGTCCCGCTCTGGGTCTGGCTGTTGCTGTCCTATCTGGTCTGGCAGGGATGCGCCGCTCTGTCGGATACGGCCGTAACGGTGCGACGGGTGGCGCTGCTGCCGCTGGTGTTCGTCATCTGGGGGCTGTCGGGCCTGGTCGCGCATTCGGGGAGCACGGCAACGCCCTATCTGGCCTGGCTGATCGCGGCCATGTGCCTGGCGCCGGTCGGGTACAGGATCGGTCCGAATCGCATGGTGATCGACCGGACGCGCGGCATCGTGCATCGCAAGGGCAGCCCCTGGCCGCTGATCCGCAACGTCACGCTGTTCGCCGCGCAATTCGCCATCGCGATCGCAGTCGCGGCGATGCCGGACCGGCGAGTCGCACTGGACCTGCTGCGCGGTGCACTCTCAGGCGCACTGGCAGGGTATTTCCTGGGCTGGGCGCTGGCGTTCCGCCGCCGTTACGAAGCAGAGGACGGCATGCCAGCATAAGCACAGGGACGGGCCTCTCAGAGGCCCGCGCAACAAACTGATTTTTCAGGAAATTTTTTCAAACTGGCGGAGGGGATGGGATTCGAACCCACGGTACGGCTTGACACCGTACAACGGTTTAGCAAACCGCCGCCTTCAGCCACTCGGCCACCCCTCCGCCGAAGAGCGTGCTCATCACACGGCGTTTGCAGCGCTGCTTGTAGACTGTCGCCACAGCGCCGTCAAACCCCAAACCGATGGCTGTCAGAACGCTAGAGAACTTTCTTCAACGCCTCGTTCACCAGGGCCGGATTCCCCTTGCCGGCCATCGCCTTCATCACCTGGCCGACGAAGAAACCGAACAATTTGTCCTTGCCCCCACGATATTCGGCCACCTTGTCCGGATTCGCGGCCAGCACGGCCTGCACCGCCGCGTCGATCGCGCCGGTATCCGTCACCTGCCGCAATCCCTTGCGCTCGACGATCACGGCCGCCGAATCACCGGTCTCCAGCATGTCCTCGAAGACTTCCTTGGCGATCTTGCCGTTGATCGTCCCGTCCGTGACCAGGTCCAGCATGCCGCCCAGCGCCTCGGCACTGATCGGGCTGTCCTGGATCGTGCGGCCGGTACGGTTCAGCGCGGCGAACAGATCGCCGGTCACCCAGTTGGCCGCCAGCCGCGGATCGCGTCCGCGCGCCACCGATTCGTAGAAATCGGCCGTCGCCTGCTCGGCCACCAGCACGCCGGCGTCATAACGTGGAATACCGTATTCGGTCTGGAACCGCTCGCGCTTGGCGTCGGGCAACTCCGGCAGGGCCGATTCCAGTTCGTCCACCCACGATTCGGCGATCACCAGCGGCAGCAGGTCCGGATCGGGGAAATAGCGGTAGTCGTGCGCATCTTCCTTGCTGCGCAGAGACCGCGTCTCACCCCGCGCCGGATCGAACAGGCGCGTCTCCTGGTCGACCTCGCCCCCATCTTCCCATATCTCGACCTGGCGCAGCGCCTCGACCTCGATCGCCTGCATCACATAGCGGATCGAATTGACGTTCTTGATCTCGCAGCGCGTGCGGAACGGCTCGCCCGCCTTGCGCACCGACACGTTGACGTCGGCCCGCATCGAGCCTTCTTCCATGTTCCCGTCGCACGTACCCAGATAGCGCAGGATCATGCGCAGCTTGCGCAGATAGGCCCCGGCCTCCTCGGGCGAACGGATATCGGGCTCGCTGACGATTTCCATCAGCGCGACGCCCGCGCGGTTCAGATCGATGAAGGACCGTGCCGGGTCCTGGTCATGCATCGACTTGCCGGCATCCTGTTCCAGGTGCAGACGCGTGATCCCGATGGTGCGGGTCGACCCGTCCGCCAGTTCGATCTCCACCGCGCCCTCGCCCACGATCGGATGGGCGAACTGGCTGATCTGATAGCCGGTCGGCAGGTCGGCATAGAAATAATTCTTGCGGTCGAAGCGGCTCTGCAGGTTGATCCGCGCCTTCAGCCCCAGCCCGGTTCGCACGGCCTGCGCCACGCATTCGCGGTTGATGACCGGCAGCATGCCGGGAAACCCGGCATCCACCAGGCTGACATGCGTGTTCGGCTCGCCGCCGTACGACGCCGACGCACCCGAGAACAGCTTGGACCGGCTGATGACCTGGGCATGCACTTCCAGGCCGACGACCAGTTCCCACGGGCCGGTGCGGCCCTCGATCACATAGGCCATCACGCCACCTCCGCCCGCAGGGCGGGGCGATGTGCGAAGGACGCCGCCCGCTCGATCGCGCTGCCCGCGGCGATGACCGTTTCCTCGTCGAAGGACCGGCCGATCACCTGCAGCCCCAGCGGCAGCCCGCTGCCGCTCAGCCCCGCCGGGACCGACATCGCCGGCACGCCGGCCATGCTGGCCGGCACGGTGAACACGTCGTTCAGATACATCTGTACAGGGTCATCCATCTTCTCGCCCTGCGCGAAGGCCGGCGAGGGCGCGGTCGGCGTCAGCAGCACGTCCACCATGCGGAACGCCTCCTCGAAATCCCGGCGGATCAGGTGGCGCACCTTCTGCGCGCGCAGGTAATAGGCGTCGTAATATCCGGCCGACAGGACATAGGTCCCCATCAGGATCCGGCGCCGGACCTCGGGCCCGAAGCCCTCGCGGCGCGTCGCCTCGTACAGCGCGTCCAGCGATTCGCCGGGCACGCGCCGGCCAAAGCGCACGCCGTCATAGCGCGCCAGGTTCGACGAACATTCCGCCGGCGCCACGATATAATAGGTCGCAAGCCCATATTTGGTGTGCGGCAGCGACACGTTCACGATCTCGCATCCCGCGTCGCGCAGCCAGGCGATGCCCTGCTCCCACGCCGCCTCGATCTCGGCCGGCATGCCGGCCACCCGATATTCGGCGGGGATGCCGACCTTCATGCCCTTCAGCGAGCGGCCGCAGGCGGCGCGGTACTCCGGCACCGGCACGTCCACGCTGGTGCTGTCGCGCACGTCGAATCCGGCCATGGATTGCAGCAGGATGGCGCAATCCTCGACGGTGCGGGCCATCGGCCCCGCCTGATCCAGCGAACTGGCGAAGGCGATCGTGCCCCAGCGGCTGCACCGCCCATAGGTCGGCTTGATTCCGGCAATCCCGCAATAGGCGGCCGGCTGGCGGATCGACCCGCCGGTATCGGTACCGGTCGCCCCCATCGCCAGCCCGGCCGCGACCGCCGCCGCCGAACCGCCGGACGACCCCCCGGGCACCAGCACCGTGTCCGGCTCACCCGTGCGCTTCCAGGGATTTTCCACCGCCCCGAAGGCCGAGGTGATGTTGGCCGACCCCATGGCGAATTCGTCCAGGTTCGTCTTGCCCACGAACACCGCGCCGTCGCGCAGCAGATTCGCCGTCACCGTGCTTTCGTACGGCGGCACGAAATCTTCCAGCATCCGGCTGGCGGCGGTGGTGCGCACGCCGTCGGTGCAGAACAGGTCCTTGATGCCCAGCGGAATACCCGTCAACGCGGGCGCGTCCTGGCCCGCCAGGACCGCATCGGCCCGCCGCGCGGCGTCCAGCGCCCGTTCGGCGGTAATGGTGATGAAGGCGTTCAGCCGGCCGTTCAGCGCCTCGATCGCGGCCAGATGGGCCTGCGTCAGTTCGACGGCGGAAAAGTCGCGCCGCTTCAGCCCCCCCTGGGCGGAAGCGATCGTCAGTTCGGTCAGCATCATTCAACCACCTTCGGCACGGTATAGAACGGCCCCGCCTTGTCAGGCGCGTTCGACAGGACGGCATCGCGCGCCTCCCCGTCGGTCACCCAATCCTCGCGCATGCGCAGCGCCGCGTGGCCGGTGCCCACCATCGGCTCGACACCGCCGACATCGACTTCGTTCAACTGCTCGATCCAGCCGAGGATACCGTTCAATTCCCCCTGCAGGGCCTGCAAATCGGACTCATCGATACCTATCCGCGCCAGCCTGGCGATACGTCGGACGGTCGCGGGATCAAGCGACATGAAGCATAACTTTCCATCATGATCTGGGGGGAATATCCTGCGTACAGAATATCGCGCGGACCATAGACCCAGATAATGCCCCTGTTCAACATGCACCAGATCCGCGCCCGGCTGGGCCGCAACCAGCGCCTGCTGGGGCTCGATCCGGGACAGAAGACGATCGGCCTGGCCCTGTCGGACGTGTCGCTGATGCTGGCATCGCCCTACGGCACGCTGCGCCGCGGCAAGCTGTCGGCCGTCGCCGCCGAAATCGGCGCGATCGCCCGGCGCGAGGATGTGGGCGCCCTGGTCTCCGGCCTGCCCTTGTCCCTGGATGGCGGTTTCGGCCCCGCGGCGCAGGCGGCGCGCGACTGGATGGCCACCCTGTCGGAACAGGTCGGCCTGCCGGCCGCCATGTGGGACGAACGCCTGTCCTCCAGCGCGGTCAACCGCATGCTGATCCAGGACGCCGACATCAGCCGCCGGCGCCGCGCCGAACTGGTGGACAAGCTGGCCGCCGCCTACATGCTGCAGGGCGCGCTGGATGCGTCGGCCAGACCCGCCGACGGCGAAGATGGGGCATAATGCCGATATGTTTTCACGGCAAGTATAAAGAAGGAGAACCGAAGGATGGTGGGCGCAACAGGGATTGAACCTGTGACCCCTACCATGTCAAGGTAGTGCTCTACCGCTGAGCTATGCGCCCATCCGTTCGGTGAACAGGCTTCTAGCCGGGCTGGTCCCGTTGCGCAACCCGTCCGTGCGGAAAAAATAACATCCCGTGTCTGTTTTCATTAAGCAATTGAGAATACGGGTTAAATTGTCTTGATCCCCCGCGAAGCCCCGCGCCGGATCCGTGGACGAGCCACCAAGGTGAACGAGATCTCAACGTCCCGGGACGCCCCCTTCATCCTGGTTCCGCCCCGCCGGACAGCGATCCCTATGGTCGTGGCGTCCCCCCATTCCGGCCGGAGCTATCCGCCCGATTTCCTGGCGCGGACCCGGCTGGACCTGCCGGCCCTGCGCCGCAGCGAGGATTTCCATCTGGACGAATTGCTGGCCGACGCGCCGGACCTGGGGGCCAGCCTGCTCTGCGCCACTTTCCCGCGAATCTATTGTGACGCCAATCGCGCCGCCACCGAACTGGATCCCGGCATGTTCACCGAGCCCCTGCCGCCCGGCTGCGACAGCACGTCGCCCCGCGTGCGCGCCGGGCTCGGCGTCATTCCGCGCATCTCGGCCGCCGGTGCGCCGCTCTACCGCACGCGCCTGCCTTTCGCCGACGCCGCCGAGCGCATCCGCCATTTCTGGATGCCCTATCACGCCGCGCTGGCGGCGTTGATCCAGGCCCAGGTGGCGGCCCACGGCGCCTGCCTGCTGGTCGATTGCCATTCCATGCCCGGCATCGCCGGACCGGATGCGCCCGATTTCGTGCTGGGTGACGGGTGGGGCACGTCCTGCGCCCCCGTCGTCAGCGCCGCGGCCGAGGCCGCGCTCCGCGCCCAGGGTTTCGCGACCAGCCGCAACAAACCCTATGCGGGCGGCTACGTCACCCGGCATTACGGCCAGCCGGCACGCCACCGCCACGCCCTGCAGGTCGAAATCAGCCGCCCGCTCTATATGGACGAAAACCGCCTGGTCCCGCATGAGGGATTCACGGCGATCCGCGCCGCCATGACCGACCTGCTGCGCACGCTCGCGGGCGTGGCCCAGGATTTGGCCCGCTCCGCCGACACGACATCATAGACGCGATTTCCCAGATACGATTCCCTGGAATCGCCCCTCGACCGCCTTGCGCGGCCCGGTTCAGCCCGCGTTCGGCGCCTGCCCCGACGGCGTATGCTGATCCACCGCCGCAGGCAGGAACTGCGCCAGCGCCGGCAGGATGGTCGAGGCCGGCAAGCCGGTCCGATCGACCAGCGCCTCGACCTGCTGGTTCGTCAGGATCGATCGCAATTCATCCACCGAGATCGGCAGGTTCTGGCCCGTGCCGATCCATGACCGGACCTTGTCCCCCAGGCCGGCCTGCTCGGCCTGCGCCGCCAGGTTCGAAATCCCCTGCGCCGAGGTCAGCTCGGACAGATGCTGGTTCAGCATCTCGCCCAGCCCGGCCTGGCCGGCCAGTTGCTCCACCGTGTTCAGCAGCCCGTCAAACAATCCGGCCATATCCCACCTGCCTCTCGCTGGCGGCCCGGGCCAAACAACGCCCAGGCCATATCTCGCCGAGCAGATTGCCGCGATGCACCCCATCGCGTCACGATCCGCTCCAGACATACATATTTTATCACGGAATCATCGCCATGGCGCATGGCAAAAAAAAAGCGGCGCTACCGCACCGCGAAAGTTTAGGGAGGAAACGTCCAAGAAGCAGCCGCAAACGCAACGCTGCAACACGTCACACATGGCGCGAATCACAAATTGGTGTCAAGAAAATAGTAGCAGCAACCCGCCGCATGCCGCCGATCCACGGGTATCATTCAACGCCGTGCCGGCCCGGCCGGGAAGATCGGATGGTGGGTGCGACAGGGATTGAACCTGTGACCCCCGCCGTGTGAAGGCGATGCTCTACCGCTGAGCTACGCACCCATCCGTGCTCGGTGGGGCCCTCTTAATGGATCCGCTCCCCCATCGCAAGACGCCTCGTCATAGATTCGTCAAAAGCCGAACATGTGATCCAGCGAGAAGGCGCCGTCCGATGCCCGCATCACGCCGTGATAGCCGAACAGGCGGCAGGTCGTGTCGCGGATCATGACATATCCGCCCTGCCCCGCGCGCTCCAGCATGTCGGCCGCGAACAGCATGTGCGGCCACACCATGGCCGACCCCGAGCACGCGATCCGCAACCCGGTCTCGGCCAGCGTCCGCCCGGCCGCGTCATGCAGGCTCAGCACGGTCCGCGATTCCGCCCGCCATGGATTCGACGCCGGATAGATCAGGCAGCAGAACGCATCGCCCAGCCCGTTCCCACCCTTCAGGAACAATCGCGTGGTCAGCCCCGGCGGCGGCCCGGAATAGGATTGCGGCTCGCCCCGATAGGTCATGACCGTGTTGAAGATATGCGCACCGAAACTGGTTTCCGCCACATGGCCGCCATCGCGCGCGACAAAGCGCACCAGCGCGTGCAGCCAGCCATCGGCCTCGCCGCCGTCGCGGAAATCATAGACCAGTTCCCCATGGCCGCCGGGCACGCCCAGTTCGGCCAGGTCCTGCGCCAGGTCGTGGTCACGCGGCAGGCAGCCCAGGAATTTCTGCCCGGTCGGCCGACCCGCCGCATCGAAGCAATCCAGCCGCAGCGGCAGATCGGCCTGCGATTCGGCCATCGGCACCGGCTGGACGATGGTGCGGAACCGCGCGGGGTCCAGAATGGGGAACGGCAGCAGATAGCCGCGCCCCAGGCTGGAGGCCAGGTCACGGATTCCCGGATCGGGGCGCAGATCGGCACGCTCGACATTCAGGTGCGCGATGCGCGTCCGTCCTCCGCCCGTCACCTCATAGCGCGGGCGCACCACATGGCGGCCGGACCGGAATTCGATCTGCGCCGGCCAGGCCAGATCCGGCAGGCAGTCGGCGACGCGAATCGCCACCGTCTCATAGGGGCCGACCGCACGCGCGATCGGCACATGTGTCTCGCGTCCCATCCGATTCAGGCTCATCGCCCCCGCCGGGATCGGCACCGCGTGGCTGTTCTGCACCCACAGCACCACGTCCTCGCCCCGATCCGGCGCCGGCAGGTTGGCATAACGGTCGGACGGCCAGGCATTGGCGTCATGCGTCACCGACAGGCTGCGATTGCCGTCTGTACCATAGGTATCCAGCGCGTATTTCACCACGTCATGGCCCGCCACCCCCACGGCGTGGACGAATAGCTGCCCCACGAAGGGCTTCAGCCCGAACCGCGCCCGCACGGCCCGGCTGTCGATGACGATCGCGGCCTCGTCGCCGGGCACCGTCTCCTCCCACGTCGCCAGCACCGCCCCATCGGCATCGAACAGGCGCAGCCACAGCCGCACCGCCGCCGCGCCATAGCGCGACCAGTAATTCGCCGTGACCAGCCGCGTCGACAGCCCGTCCGCATCGCGGAAGAAGGCGTGATTGGTCGCGAAATTCAGCTTGTCCAGATAGCGCTCGCGCACCGTCAGCAATCCGTCCGGCAGGCGCAGCGCGTCCAGCGCCACGAAACGCGCCCCCGGCGGCATCAGATGAGCAATCCGCTCGCCGGTCCGCGCCCCGTCGAAAGTCGCGGCCAGCACGACCGCCGCGCCGGATTCCGGCAGGTCGGTCAGCGCCCGCGCCGGCCCCGCCGCACTCTCCTGTCCCACGCGCAGCGTGTCGTGGACATACACGCCCTCCAGCACGCCCAGATCCGGCCCCAGCGCCCGCAGCATGGCGAACATGCCCTCCGGGTCATATACCGCCACCGGCCCGGCCGCGCGGATCCCGGCCGCCAGCCCGGCCAGCGCCTCGGCCGCCAAAGGATGGGCCAGCGCCTTGTAGAGAACATTGCCGCCCGCCTGGGCGTCATAGGTACGAATGTCCAGCATGCGGGGTTCATACCGCAGAATCCGGCGGGCAGAAATCACTCCCGAAGGATTAACCCCCGCGGGATCGGCACGGGCCCGCCCGTCACGCCGCGCCGTCCAGCCCCAGTTTCCGGCGCATGTCCTCGGCCACCGCGATCGTGTCGTCCAGCGGCGTCACCGGCCAGTCCTGCATCCGGCCGGCAAAGGGACGGATCCGCCCCGCCTGCGCCAGGTCGCGCAGGAACAGCCCGATCCGCCGCGACCGGCCCGGCAACTCAGCCACCATGACCGGCGCGCTGCCCGCCACGGCCTCGGAGACCATCGACACGCTGTCCTGAGTCACCACGATGGCATCGGCGCAAGCCAGCAGGCCCAGATAGGGATTGTCGCCCTGCATGTCCCACACCCAGCCGCCCAGCGGTTCCAGCGCCGCGCCGATGATCGCGCGCGCATGCACGCCGGTCCGGCGCGACGGCGTTACCGCCACCCCCACCCGGTCCTGCCGCATCATGCCCGCCAACTGCCCGGCCAGCCCCCGGGCCACGGCCTCGTCCAGCCGGAACCGCCCGTTCGACCCGCCCAGCAGCACCGCCACCAGCGGACGCGGCAGGTGCGCCAGGCGCGGTTGCCATGCGCTCCGCGCCGCAACCAGCCGTTCGGCCGACACGCCATGCAGCGCCGTCCGCGACAGCAGAACGTTGGGCCCCGCGATCTCGTCATGGCGGTTGGCGATCACCAGGTCGAACCGGTCCAGCCGCATGCGCGGATTCTGGATCTGCACCACGCGCCGCCCGCCGCCGCGCAGCGCCGCCCCCACGGCGCCCCCCGTCCCGCCGACGCTGAAGACCAGGCCGGCCGACCCGGGATCGATCGGCGGGTCGATCGCCCGCAGCGGCGCCGGCCACCAGGCGGCCGGCAGGCGCCGCCACAGGCCCCGGGCCCGTACCGGGCAGAAAAACGGCGCCATCCCGGCCCGCGCCGCCAGTCCGAAAGCCTGCGACCGCATGCCGGCCAGGTCCTCGGCCACCACGGCGACCGGGGGGGGCGCCATCGCAGGATCGGCAGGCGGCATGGAGCGGGGGGCAGTCGGACTCGTCATGCGGCCATCTGCCGACAGCGTACCCGTCCCGTCAACGGCGCACCGTCCACGGCGCTGGAATCGCTTTCCCCATCCGGGCCCGACAGGTATTCCCCTCCCATCATGACCGAGCTAGCCACCCGCTTCGACGATCTGGGCCTGGATCCGCGCATTCTCGCCAATGTCGCGCGGGCGGGCTATGCCGCGCCCTCGCCGATCCAGGCCCTGGCCATTCCGCCGATCCGCGACGGCCGCGACGTCGAGGCCCTGGCCCGCACCGGCACCGGCAAGACCGCGGCCTTCGTCCTGCCGACCGTCCACCGCCTGCTGGCCCAGGCCGTCCCTCCCGCCGCCGCGCCCCAGCCCCCTGGCCGGATACGCGCCCTGATCCTGTCGCCGACCCGCGAACTGGCCAGCCAGACCGCCGGCACCATCCGGACCTGCATCCGCGGCTGCGGACTGACCGTCGCCCTGGCGATCGGCGGCGTGCCCAAGGACCGCCAGACACGCGCCCTGCAGAACGGCATCGACCTGCTGGTGGCCACCCCCGGCCGGTTGCTGGACCACCTGGCCGACGGCACGATCACGCTTGAGGAAACGGGCTGCCTGGTACTGGACGAAGCCGACCGGATGCTGGATCTCGGCTTTGTCGACGACGTACGCGCGATCGCCGCCCGCCTGCCGACCCGGCACCAGACCTTGCTGTTCTCGGCTACCATGTCGCCCGCCATCTCGGCCCTGGCGCGCCAGTTGCTGCACAAGCCGCTGCGCGTCGCCCCGCCCGAGCAGTCGGCCCCGCCGCCGCGCATCCGCCAGCAGGTGATCTTCACCCCGGCCGACCGCAAGCCGGCCACCCTGGCCGCCCTGCTGCGCCAGCAGGATTCCGGCCGCACCATGGTCTTCACCCGCACCAGGCAGGCCGCGGATTCTCTGGCCCGCAGCCTGACCGGCGCCGGGATCGCCGCCGCCGCCCTGCATGGCGATCACGGACAGGCAAGGCGCGACCACACGCTGGCGGCCTTCCGCCGGGGCACGGTGCGCGCCCTGGTAGCCACCGACGTCATGGCCCGCGGCATCGATATCGACGACGTGGCCCTGGTGGTGAATTTCGACATCCCCGAGCAGCCCGAAACCTATATCCACCGGATCGGCCGTACCGCGCGGGCCGGCCGCCGGGGCACGGCCCTGTCACTCTGCGACCCGGCGGAGCGGCAATTGCTGCGCGAGATCGAGAAACGGAGCGGCGCCCGCATCGTCGCGATCGACGCCCCCTGACGCGGGATTCGGACACGGAATTCAGGCGCGGGCTTCATCGGCGCAGGCGATCGGCTGCCCCCGATCGGCTATCGACTGTGCGCCATGCATAGCACACAGCGATGTGCCCACCTCCATGGGCCGGGTGGCATTGCAGCGCCCGGGCGAGTCGATAAACTCGCGCCATGGCCGGTCCGCTCCCTTTCACCGCCGCTGGCGACTTCGGAAAAGACGAACATGTCCCTGGCCCGCCATCCGGTCAGGAAGACGGCGCGGCGCCATGAGCTGCGGTTCCACGACGCGCCCCGGCCCCTCGCCCCGCGTACGCGGCCGGCCGACATTCAGCGACACCCTGCCCCCGCCCCCCGCGCCGCTGCCGCGCTTCGACGTGGATATCCCGCCGCCGGACCTTTCCCCCTGGCTGGCCGGTAATTGCGGCATTCCCGGCGTGATGCACTACCAGGCGGCGCGGCCCGGCCCGCACGTGGTGCTGACCGCCCTGATCCACGGGAACGAATATGCCGGGGCGATCGCCCTGGACCGGCTGCTGCGCGAATCCGTCCGCCCCCGGCGCGGCCGCCTGTCGCTGGTCTTCGCCAATCTCGCCGCCTTCGCGCATTTCGACCGCGCCTCCCCCGTCGCGTCGCGCTTCGTCGATGAGGACATGAACCGGCTCTGGTGCCCGCAGATCCTCTCCAGCGCGCGCCGCTCGCACGAACTCGACCGGGCCCGCGCGATCCTGCCGGTGATCGACAGCGCCGATATCCTGATGGATCTGCATTCCATGCTCTGGCCGGGCACGCCGCTGATGCTCGCGGGCGGCGCGGAAAGCGGGCGCAGGCTATCCGCCCTGGTGGGCGACCCGCCGCTGATCGTCTCCGATCACGGCCACCGGGCCGGACCGCGGCTGATCGATTTCGTCCGGTTTTCCGATCCCCACAGCCCGGGCGCCGCCTGCCTGCTGGAGGCCGGCGCCCATTGGGCCCCCGCGACGGTCGAAGCGACCGACCATGCGATCCGCGCCCTGCTGCGCCATACCGGCCTGCTGCCGCCGCGGGACGAAGCACCTGCGCCGCCGCCGCAGCCGATGCCCCGGCATATGATGGTCACCGACATCGTCACGGCCCAGACCCCCGGCTTCCGCTTCGTCCGGCCGTTCCGCGGGGGCGAGACGATTCGCCGGCGCGGCACCCTGCTGGCGCAGGACGGACCGGACGAAATCCGCACGCCCTACCCGGACTGCATGCTGGTCATGCCCAATTTGCGCCCCGGACGAGGCCAGACGGCCGTGCGCCTGGCCATGCGCATTCCGGCCCCCGAGAGTTCAGCCGTCCGACGACAGCCCGATCAGCGATAGATCGGGAAACGCGCGCACAGGGTCCGCACCTTCCGGTGCACCGCGGCCTCGGTCTCGGGGCAGCCTTCCTCCCCTTTCTCGGCCAGCGCGGTCAGCACCTCGTCGATCATCTCGCCAACCGCGCGGAATTCCTCGACGCCGAAGCCCCGCGCCGTCGCCGCCGGGCTGCCCAGCCGGATGCCCGAGGTCACGGCCGGCTTCTCCGGATCGAACGGCACGGCGTTCTTGTTCGCGGTGATGCCGGCGCGTTCCAGCGCCCGCTCGGCCGCGCGGCCGGTCACCTTCTTGGGGCGCAGATCGACCAGGATCAGATGGCTGTCCGTGCCGCCGGTCACGATGTCGAAGCCGCGCGACAGCAGCGTGTCGGCCAGAACGCGGGCATTGGCCGCCACCGCTTCCTGATAGGCCCGGAATTCCGGCTGCAACGCCTCGCCGAACGCCACGGCCTTGGCCGCGATCACATGCATCAGCGGCCCGCCCTGAAGGCCGGGGAACACCGCCGAATTGATCTTCTTCGCCAGGTCGGCATCGTTGGTCAGGATCAGCCCGCCGCGCGGCCCGCGCAGGGTCTTGTGGGTGGTGCTGGTCACCACATGGGCGAATTGCAGCGGCGACGGATACAGGCCCGCGGCCACCAAGCCGGCGAAATGGGCCATGTCGACCATCAGATAGGCCCCGACCTCATCGGCGATGGCCCGGAAGCGCGCGAAATCGATGGTCCGCGGATAGGCCGATCCCCCCGCCACGATCAGCTTCGGCTTCTCGGCACGGGCCAGGCGCTCCATCTCCTCGTAATCCAGCAGTCCGTCCTCGCGCCGCACGCCATACTGCACCGCGCGGAACCATTTGCCGGAATAGTTCGGCGCCGCCCCATGGGTCAGGTGCCCGCCGGCCGCCAGGCTCATGCCCAGGATCGTGTCGCCCGGGCTGACCAGCGCCATGAAGGCCGCCTGGTTGGCATTCGCCCCCGAATGGGGCTGCACATTGGCGAAATCCGCCCCGAACAGCGCCTTGACCCGCTCGATCGCCAGGCTCTCGACCTTGTCCACCTCGCCGCAGCCGCCGTAATAGCGCCGGCCGGGATAGCCCTCGGCATATTTGTTGGTCAGCACGCTGCCCTGGGCCTCGAGCACGGCCTCGGACACCATGTTCTCACTGGCGATCAGCTCGATCCCCTCGCGCTGGCGCTCCAGCTCGCCGGCGATCATCCCGGCGACGGCGGGATCACGCTCGCGCAGCGACGCGCGGAAATAGGCATGCAACCCGCTCTGGCTCATCTGGTCCGGCATCGTTATAATCTCCAGTTCCTTCAACGCCGCTGCCAGTCATCGGAAGAATCCCAATGGCCTTTGCCCACGCGTCATTGTCATTTCGCGCATTCTAGCGTCTCTGGCGTCGCGAGGCCACACGGCGTTGCCGCGGGACCCAGCCTTATCCTCCCCGTCCTATTCTCAGGAGACGCACTGCATGGCGCAGCCGCCTGCCAACCAGACTGCCACGGGCTTGTTCCGCCGCAAGCGAATCGAAATCCCGAACGACAGCCACGGCCTGCGCCGCGTCCTGGGCCCCGCCAGCCTGATCGCGCTGGGCATCGGCTGCACCATCGGCGCCGGCCTGTTCTCGTTGACGGGCATCGCCGCGTCTGAAAATGCCGGGCCGGCCGTGGTCCTGTCCTATATCGTCGCCGCCATCGCCTGCGGCTTCGCCGGGCTGTGCTACAGCGAGCTGGCCAGCATGATCCCCATCGCCGGCAGCGCCTACACCTATGCCTACATGGCGCTGGGCGAAATCGTGGCCTGGATCATCGGCTGGGACCTCGTGCTGGAATACGCCGTCGGCGCCGCCGCCGTCTCGGTCAGTTGGTCGCGCTATGTCGCCTCCCTGCTCGGCACCTGGGGCATCTCGCTGCCGCCCCGCCTGCTGGCCTCGCCCTTCGAAGCCGTCACCCTGCCCGACGGCAGCCATGTCACCGGCTTCATGAACCTGCCGGCCGCCTTCATCATCTGCGTCGTCTCGGCGCTGCTGATCCGCGGCGTGTCGGAATCGGCGCGCGTCAACAGCGTCATCGTGGTGGTGAAGCTCGCGATCATCGCCGCGGTCATCGCCTTCGGCCTGCCCTATATCAAGACGGCGAACTACGTTCCCTTCATCCCGGCCAATACCGGCACGTTCGGTCATTTCGGCCTGTCGGGCATCATGCGCGCGGCCGGCACCATCTTCTTCGCCTATGTGGGCTTCGACGCCGTCTCCACCGCGGCGCAGGAAACCCGCAACCCCGCCCGCGACATGCCGATCGGCATCCTGGGCAGCCTGCTGATCTGCACCCTGGCCTATGTGACGTTCTCGCTGGTGCTGACCGGGCTGGTGAATTACCATGACATGCTGGGCGACGCGGCCCCCGTCGCCACCGCCATCGACCGCACGCCCTTCCCGTGGCTGAAGCTGGCGGTCAAGATCGGCATCATCTGCGGCTTCACCTCGGTGCTGCTGGTGCTGCTGCTGGGGCAGAGCCGCGTCTTCTACGCCATGTCGCGCGACAGGCTGCTGCCGGCGATGTTCTCTTCCATCCATCCGCAATGGCGCACGCCATGGTATTCCAACCTGCTGTTCATGGTCATCACCGGCGGCCTGGCGGCCTTCCTGCCGATCGACCAGTTGGCGCACATGACCTCGATCGGCACCCTGCTGGCCTTCGTCATCGTCTGCGTCGGCGTGATGTTCCTGCGCCGCACCGCACCGAGGCTCGAACGCCGCTTCCGCGTCCCGGGCGGTCCGGTCATTCCGGTGCTGGGCATCCTGTGCTGCCTGGCGGTCATGCTGTCGCTGGACGGGCTGACCTGGATCCGCCTGGCGGTATGGCTGATCATCGGTATGGCGATCTATTTCGGCTACAGCCGCCGTAACAGCGCCCTGGCTTCCGAATCCTGAGGCCCCTACCCTGACCTCCGTCCGGGCAGGGGCGCATGGCCGCCCCGCCCGGCCATATCTGGCGGGTTCGGCCCAGGCGGACCATACTGCCCCAAGGCTATGCGCGGCGGGCGACGGACTCGCGCCCGGCGCGCGGGTGCCCGTTACACCATCAGCCCGCAGCCGCGCCGTTCCCGCCGAACCGCCGGCGCCGGGCGCGGAGAGCGCATATGACGACGACCGGCCAATTTCCCACCACCCGCCTGCGCCGCAACCGCCGGGACGATTTCACCCGCCGCCTGGTCGCCGAGACGACGCTCGCGGTCGACAACCTGATCTGGCCGATCTTCGTGATCGAAGGCGCCGACACCCGGGCCGAAGTGGCCTCGATGCCCGGCGTGCTGCGCGTCACGCTGGACCGGCTGGCTGCCCACGTCGAACCGGCGGCGGCGCTGGGCATCCCGGCCCTGGCGCTGTTCCCCGTCACCCCCCCGGCGCTGCGCGACGCCCAGGGGACCGAGGCCCTGAACCCCGACAACCTGATCTGCCGCGCCGCCCGGCTGCTGAAGCGCGAATTCCCGCATATGGGGCTGGTCGGGGACGTGGCGCTGGACCCCTATACCGACCACGGGCATGACGGCGTGATCCGCGACGGCTATGTCGCCAATGACGAGTCGGTCGCCATCCTGTCGCGCCAGGCCGTCAACCAGGCCGCGGCGGGCATCGACATCATCGCGCCGTCCGACATGATGGACGGCCGCGTCGGCGCCATCCGCCGCGACCTGGACGCCCAGGGCCTGACCGATACGCGGATCATGTCCTACGCCGTCAAATACGCCAGCGCCTTCTACGGCCCGTTTCGCGACGCGCTGGGCTCGGGCGGCCTGCTGAAGGGCGACAAGAAGACCTACCAGATGGATCCGGCCAACAGCGACGAGGCCCTACGCGAAGTGGCACAGGACCTGGCCGAGGGCGCGGACATGGTCATGGTCAAGCCCGGCATGCCCTATCTGGACGTCATCCGCCGCGTGCGCGAGCGGTTCGCGGTGCCGACCTTCGCCTACCAGGTGTCGGGCGAATACGCCATGCTGGCCGGGGCGATGGAGCGCGGCTGGCTGGACCGCGACCGCGCGATCCTGGAAAGCCTGATGGGCTTTCGCCGCGCCGGGGCCAGCGGGGTGCTGACCTATTTCGCGGTCGAGGCCGCCCGGCTACTCCGCGCCGGCTGATTCCCCGCCGGCCGGCCCCGTGCCCGAAGCGTCACGCCGACGTCACAAATCTCGGCCCGCACGGCAGATTGTGATGCAAACGCGCGATCAAACCGTTACCATCGGCCGGAAAGCGGGGGCCGCGCGACGCAGCATTCTCCTGGTGGCCTGCCGACCGCCGGAATTCGTGCCGAATTTCGGCGGCGGGACACCGGGGCGTTCGCCCGGCGGCCCGCGTCGCCAATCGGCCCGCCGGGCGCTGTATCCTGTCGAGGAGGCGTATGACCTATACATCGCCGCGTCGTCCGCAACTGTTCTACACGACGGCGCCAATGCCCTGTCCCTATGTCTCCGGCCGGATGGAGCGCAAGGTCGTCACCGACATCGGCGGCCCGGACGCCGAGCGGCTGCATAACCGCCTGTCCCGCGCCGGTTTCCGGCGCAGCCACACCATCGCCTACGCCCCGGTCTGCCCGGCCTGCAGCGCCTGCGTGCCGATCCGCGTCCCGGTCGCGACCTTCGCCCCCGACCGCACGCAGCGCCGCATCTTGCGCCGCAACGCGGCCATCGAAGGGTTCGAGGTCCCGGCCCACGCCACGACCGAGCAATTCACCCTCTTCCAGCGCTACCAGTTCGCCCGCCATGCCGACGGCGACATGGCGGCGATGAATTTCTACGATTATCGCGCGATGATCGAGGATACGCCCATCGACACGCTGATGGTCGAATTCCGCACCCAGGAAGACCAGTTGGTCTGTGTCAGCCTGATCGACCGGCTGGATGACGGGCTGTCGGCCGTCTACAGCTTCTTCGACCCGACAATGGAATCCCGCTCGCTCGGCGCCTATGCCATCATGCACCTGATCGCGCATACGCGGCGGCTGGGTCTGCCCTATCTCTATCTGGGCTACTGGATCCGCGACAGCGCGAAAATGGCCTACAAGGCCCGATTCCGCCCGGCGGAAATCCTGTTCCGCGGCGCATGGACCCCCCTGAACCACCAGAACCTGCCCGAGGAAGGCGCCGGCATGGCCCGCTTCCCGGTCGCATTCCCCGAATAGGGCGCGCGCTCCGCGCGCCTCAGAGGCTGTGTCACAGCCTCTGCCTCTCATGCTTTGGGGCGCGGCTTGCGGGTGGCCCAGGCCGGGGCGGGACGGCCCACATCCGCGCGCTTGCCCAGATAATCGCGGAAATCGGCAAAGGGGCGGACCCGCGCCGGATCGGGCCACGCCACCCCGGCCTCGGACGACAGGATGCAGGCGTCCATCAGGCCGCCTTCCTTGTATTTCTGCAGCGCGACCCCCAGTCCGCGCGCCATTTCCGGCAGTTGCCCCACCGGAAAGACCAGCATGCGCCGGTTCTGGCCCAGCACCACGACATGATCGCCCGATACCGCCAGGCAGATCCGTGCGCTTTCGGCATCCTTCAGGTTCAGCACCTGCTTGCCGGTGCGCTTTTCGGCGACCATGTCCTCGTCGCGCACCACCAGCCCGCGCCCGGCGCTGGACGCCAGCAGATGCCGCCCCCCCTCGCGCACCACGAAGATGTCGACCACGTCCTCGTCATTCGACAGATCCACCAGCAGGCGGATCGGCTGGCCGTCGCCCCGCCCGCGCGGCAGGTCGGCGGCACGCAGGGTAAAGGCCCTGCCATCGGTCGCGAAGAAGCACAGGCGATCGGTGGAGTGGCACTCCACCGCCATGCGGAACCCGTCGCCTTCCTTGAATTTCTGCGCCGCCACGTCGATGCCGTGCCCCTTCAGTGCCTTGACCCAGCCCTTGGCCGACAGGATCAGGGTCAGCGGCTCGCGCTCGACCGCCTCGGCCACCGACACGTCGATCGCACGCGGCGGCTCGGCCAGTTCGCTGCGCCGCGCGCCCAGCGCGCCGCCGCCGAAGGATTTGCGGATCGCCTTCAACTCCTCGGTGATCCGCTTCCAGCGCAGCGCCTCGCTGTCCAGCAGCGCCAGCAGCTCCCCGCGCTCGGCCGTCAGCGCCGCATGCTCCTTGCGGATCTCCATCTCCTCCAGCCGGCGCAGGCTGCGCAGGCGCATGTTCAGGATGGATTCGGCCTGCAACTCGGTCAGCGTGAACGCGGCGATCAGCCCGGCCTTGGCGTCGTCCTCCTCGCGGACGATGCGAATGACCTCGTCCAGGTTCAGATAGACCGCCAGGAATCCGTCCAGGATCTCCAGCCGGCGATCCACCGCCTGCAGCCGGTGGCGGCTGCGCCGCTGCAGCACATCGTGCCGATGGTCCAGCCAGGCCCGCAGCACCTCGCGCAGGCTACGCACGCCGGGCACCCTGTCCGCGCCCAGCACATTCATGTTCAGCCCGAACCGGCTTTCCAGCGCGGTGGCGCGGAACAGCGTCTCCATCAGTACTTCGGGTTCGACGCCGCGCGATTTCGGCTCCAGCACCAGCCGGATATCCGTCGTGCTCTCATCGCGGATATCGCCCAGCAGCGGCAGCTTCTTCTGCTCCATCAGATCCGCGATCTGCTCGATCAGGCGGGATTTCTGCACCTGGTACGGGATTTCCGTCACCACGATCTGCCAGGTGCCGAACCGCCCCTGCTCGACCGACCAGCGGGCCCGGATGCGGATGCTGCCCCGTCCGGTCTCATAGGCCTGCAACAGGCTCGCCCGGTCCTCGACGATCAGGCCGCCGGTCGGGAAATCCGGACCCGGCATGTCTTCCATCAGTTCGGCCACCGTCGCGTCGGGCCGGCGGATCAGCGTCATCGCCGCGGCGCAGACCTCGCCGACATTATGGGGCGGAATGCTGGTCGCCATCCCCACCGCGATTCCCGCCGCGCCATTGGCCAGCAGGTTGGGAAACGCCGCCGGCAGGACCACCGGCTCCTGCTCTTCGCCGTCATAGGTCGGGCGGAAATCGACCGCGTCATCGTCGATTCCCTCCAGCAGCGCGCGGGCCACCTCGGTCATCCGCGCTTCGGTGTACCGCATCGCCGCGGCGTTATCGCCGTCGATCGACCCGAAATTGCCCTGGCCTTCGACCAGCGGGTACCGCACCGCGAAATCCTGCGCCAGCCGCACCAGGGCCTCATAGACCGACGCATCGCCGTGCGGATGGTATTTACCGATGACGTCGCCGACCACGCGGGCGCATTTCTTGAACCCCGCCGAGGGGTCCAGGCGCAATTGCCGCATCGCGTAGATCATCCGCCGATGCACCGGCTTCAGCCCGTCGCGCACATCGGGCAGCGAGCGCGACATGATGGTGGACATCGCATAGGCCAGGTACCGTTCGCTCAGCGCGTCGGCGAGCCGGGTTTCCTCGATATGGCCGCTGGTATCCACTGTCATGCGTTCCTCCTGTCGGGGGAACAGATAGAGAAAACACCGGATTTGTCCACTGCCGCACCTGCTGCCATACTTGACGCCGGCAAGCCGCGATCACGCCATATCGGGCAGTTCCGCGACCATGTCCGCCAGCCGCAGCCGGGCGGGGGGCAGCGGACGATGGCGCTGGCCGAACGCGTCGCGCGCCAGGAAATGCCCGGTCAGACGCAGCCCGTCGCACCAGTCCCGGTGCGTGCCGGGGTCCGCTTCATCCAGGAAAAGCGGCGGCAGCCGCAGCAGGCGCGGCCGCCACGCCCCGGCCGCCGCGTCGCCGACCGCCCGCCCGGTGCGCGGCGAGACCCAGGCCAGGTCCTCCCGCCCGCCTCCCAGCGCACAGGCCGACAGATCCATGCCATAGCCCAGGTCGCTCAGCAGACAGGCTTCCCACCGCAGCAGCGCGGCCATGCCGCTCCACCCCGCCAGGTCCGGATCCAGGCCGATCAGGCTGAAGAAACGGGTCAGAAGATGGAAGATGCGCGGATGGGGCTCGCGCTCCGGCAGGCTGCCATCCGCCACCGCGCAGGTCGAAGCCAGCATGGCCATCGCCAGCGGCGCCGTCATCAGCCGTGCGGCCGGGCCATGCACCAGTTCGCCCGACAGATTGCCCAGTTGGTCCGGCAGGCGCGCGCGCCATGCCGCGCGGATCAGGTTGCCGGGCTGCCACAGCGCCCGGTTGGCCCGCGCCGTGCCCCCGCGCGCCAGACCGTGGACCAGCCCGTATTCCTCGGTCAGCAGGTGGATGATGGCGCTGCTTTCGCCATAGGGCGCCGCGGACAGCACAAGGGCGGGTACCTCCCATTCCATCAGGAAGGCCCCGCCCCGTCCAGGCTCGATGATGCCGCGTCGATCAGACGCCGGCCGCCTTGGCGACCTCGGCCGCGAAGTCGTTCTCTTCCTTCTCGATGCCTTCGCCCAGTTGGAAGCGATCGAACGCCACCAGTTTGGCGCCGGCCTTCTCGACGATCTTGCGCACCCGGCTTTCGCCGTCATGCACCCACACCTGCTCCAGCAGGACCACTTCCTCGTAGAACTTGCGGATGCGGCCCTCGACCATCTTCTCGATGATCGCCTCGGGCTTGCCTGACGCACGGGCCTGCTCGATCAGGACGGCGCGCTCGCGCTCCAGCGACGCCGGATCGACGCTGTCGATATCCAGCGCGGCCGGACGGGTCGCGGCGACATGCATGCCGACCTGGCGGCCCAGAATCTCCAGCGCCTCGTTGCCCGACGGGGCCTCGATCGCGGCCAGAACGCCGATCTTGCCCAGGCCCGGACGCACGGCCGAATGGATGTAGCTGGCCACGACGCCCGACGGCACGCTCAGCACGCGCGCGCGGCGGATCGACATGTTCTCACCGATCGTGGCGATCAGGTGGGTCAGTTCGTCGGCGACCGTGCGGCCGCTCTCCAGCACCACGGCCTTGATCTTCTCCAGGTCCTCGCCGGCGGTCAGCGCGGCCTTGGCCACGGCCTCGACGAAGTTCTGGAAGCTCTCGTTACGGGCGACGAAATCGGTCTCGGCATTCACCTCGACCATCGCGGCGACGCAGTCGGACGACGCGACGCCGACCAGGCCCTCGGCCGTCACGCGGCCGGACTTCTTCGCCGCGGCGGCCAGGCCCTTCTTGCGCAGCCAGTCGATCGCGCCCTCGATCTCGCCGCCGGCCTCGTTCAGGGCCTTCTTGCAGTCCATCATGCCGGCGCCGGTCTTCTCGCGAAGTTCCTTCACCAGGGCTGCGGTAATCTCCGCCATATCCGTCTCTCCTCAAGGCAGGCGCGCCCTGCCGAACCGGCAGGGCGCGCGCTTGCGTCTGTCATCATGCCGGTTCCCCCCGCTGGCCGCCGATGCCGTACGGGCGAAAACCCCTCACACTCCAGCCCGCCCGGTGCCGCACGCGCGGGAAGCGCCTGCATGTCCCGTCAGCGAACGGACACGGCAAGCATTATCCGAACGGCCCGCCGGTCCGGGAGATTCTTCGATGAATCGTCCCGCCGGGCGGCCCCCGGGGTCAGACCGCCTGGGCCTCGGCAGCGTCGGCCTCGGCCACGGTGTCGATCGGCAGTTCCTCGGCCGCGCCGAAATCCTGGCCCGACGCGCCCAGCTCGGCCGAAATGCCGTCCAGGACAGCGCCCGACACCAGCTCGCAATACAGCGCGATGGCGCGGATGGCGTCGTCATTGCCCGGGATCGGGAAGGTCACGCCGCGCGGGTCGGAATTGCTGTCCAGCACCGCCACGACCGGAATGCCCAGCTTGTTGGCTTCCTCGACCGCCAGCTTCTCCTTGTTCGTGTCGATGACGAACAGGATGTCCGGCAGGCCGCCCATTTCCTTGATGCCGCCCAGCGAGCGTTCCAGCTTCTCGCGGTTGCGGGTGATGTCCAGGATTTCCTTCTTCGTCAGGCCCTGGGTATCGCCGGCCAGCATGTCGTCGATCTGGCGCAGGCGCTTGATCGAACCGGTGATGGTCTTCCAGTTCGTCAGCATGCCGCCCAGCCAGCGATGGTTGACGTAGTACTGGCCGCAACGCTTCGCGGCATCGGCGATCTGGTCCGCCGCGGCGCGCTTGGTGCCGACGAACAGCACGCGGCCGCCGCCGGCCACGGTGTCGCGAATCGCCTTCAGCGCACGGTCCAGCATCGGCACCGTCTGCTGCAGGTCGATGATGTGCACCTGATTGCGCACGCCGAACAGGAACGGCGCCATGCGCGGGTTCCAGCGGCGGGTGTGGTGTCCGAAATGCACGCCGGCTTCCAATAGCTGGCGCATCGTGAAATCGGGCATAGCCATGATCGGCCAAATCCTTGCTCTTCTGGTTGGTCCTCCGCGAAGCGCCGGTCCCGCGCGGGACACCAGAGGCATTGCTTCGCGTGCGAATTGCCGGCCGAACCGGCCGACGGGCGTCGATATGACGATTTTTCCCACGCAATGCAAGCGCCCACCGGCCGAAAACCGCCAACACAAGGTGCCCGGAGGTCCCTGGGCCGGCCGGCTAGCCCTGCTCGACCTTCTCCACGCCGGGCACGGCGCGGATCATCTGCGCCATGCGCGGCGTCACCCGGTACGCGCCCCCCAGGCGCACTTCGACATCCCGCGTCTCGGCCACCGAGGGCAGCAGGATCACCTTGCCGCGTCCCCCCTTCTCGTCGGACAGGATGGAATGGATCGGGCCGATCGCCTCCTCGCGGTCGAACCAGATGCGCAGTTCCGCCGCCGCGTCCGCCGCCGCCTGCTCCAGCGACACGACGTCGCTGGCGGTGATGCGCAGCGCGTCGCCATCCAGGCGCAGCTCGGCGCTGACCAGCACGGCGGTCCCGGCGGTCAGGACGTCGCGGGTGCGCGACAGCACTTCGGAAAACAGCGTGACTTCGCACCCGCCGCTGGCGTCCGACAGGCGCACCCAGGCCATCTTGCTGCCGGTGCGGGTCGGGCGCTCCTTGCGGTCGATCACGCAGCCGGCGACCTTCACCCGCGTCAGCCCGGCCTGGGCCGCGGCTTCCAGCCCGCTGGCCCGCACCACTCCCAGCCGGCGCATCAACAGCCCGTACGAATCCAGCGGATGCGCCGTCATGTGAAAGCCGATCGCCTCGGCCTCCATGCTCAGCCGCTCGAATTCCGGCCAGTCCGCCACCTCCGGCAGGCGCAGCGGCTCGGGCGACGCGTTCCCGCCGCCGCCGAACAGCCCGATCTGCCCACTGGCCGCCTCCTGGGCCTGGGCATTGGCGCGGCGCAGCACGGTTTCGGCCGCAGCCGCCACCAGGGCGCGGTTGGGCACGACCCGGTCGAAAGCCCCTGCCTTGGCCAGGTTCTCGATCTGCATCTTGTTCAACTGCCTGGGGTCGACCCGCGCCGCCAGGTCCGCCAGGTCGGCGAACGGCCGCCGCCCCCGCGCGGCCACCAGCGCCTCCATCGCCGCGAAGCCGACCTTCTTCACCGCCGCCAGGGCATAGCGGATGCCCAGCCGTCCATCCTCCAACCGCTCGACGGTGAAATCGGCGCCCGACATATTGATGTCGGGCGGCAACACCGGAATGCCCAGCCGCTCGGCCTCCTGCCGCAGGGCCGCAAGCTTGTCGGTCTTTTCCCGCGCCAGCGACATGCAGGCCGCAAGAAACGGCACCGGATGGTTCGCCTTCATCCAGGCCGTCTGGTACGACACCAGGGCATAGGCCGCCGCGTGGGATTTGTTGAACCCGTAATCGGCGAATTTCGCCATCAGGTCGAAGACCTCGACCGCCTTGTCGCGATCGATGCCGCGCCCCACCGCGCCCTCGGTGAAGATCTCGCGCTGCTTGTCCATCTCGGCGCGGATCTTCTTGCCCATCGCACGGCGCAACAGGTCGGCCCCGCCCAGGCTGTAGCCTGCCATCTTCTGGGCGATCTGCATCACCTGCTCCTGGTAGACCATGATGCCATAGGTCTCTTCCAGGATCGAACGGATCTCCTCGTGCGGCGGCTCCCACGCCTCGCCGTGCTTGCGGCGGCAATAATCGGGAATGTTCGCCATCGGCCCCGGGCGATACAGCGCCACCGCGGCGATCAGGTCCTCCAGCCGGGTGGGGCGCATCTGCTTCAGGACGTCGCGCATCCCCGCCCCTTCGAACTGAAACACCCCGCCGGTGTCGCCCCGCGCCAGCATCTCGTACGTCAGCGGATCGTCCAGCGGCAGCGCCGACAGGTCCACCGTCTCGCCCAGGCCCTTCAGGAACTGCACCGCCCGCTGCAGGATCGTCAGCGTCGTCAGGCCCAGGAAGTCGAACTTCACCAGCCCCGCCTGCTCGACGAACTTCATGTTGTACTGGGTGACCAGCATGTCGCTCTTCGGATCGCGATAGAGCGGCACCAGTTCGACCAGTTGCCGGTCCCCGATCACCACGCCGGCGGCATGGGTGCTGGCATGGCGATACAGGCCTTCCAGTTGCAGGCCGATCTCCAGCAGCCGGCGGATCGCCTCGTCCGCGTCGCGCATCTCCTGCAGGCGCGGCTCGCCCTCGATCGCCTGCTTCAGGGTCACCGGCTTGGCCGGGTTGTTCGGGATCAGCTCGGCGACCTTGTTGACCATGCCGAACGGCAGGCCCAGCACGCGCCCCACGTCGCGCACGGCGGCCCGAGCCTGCAATTTTCCGAAGGTGATGATCTGTGCCACCCGGTCGGGGCCATATTCGCTCCGCACATAGCGGATCACCTCGTCACGCCGGTCCTGGCAGAAATCGATGTCGAAATCCGGCATCGACACGCGCTCGGGGTTCAGGAAGCGCTCGAACAGCAGGTTGAAGGGAATCGGATCGATATCGGTGATCGTCAGCGCCCAGGCCGCCAGCGATCCGGCGCCCGAGCCGCGCCCGGGCCCCACCGGGATGTCGTGCGCCTTCGCCCACTGGATGAAGTCCGCGACGATCATGAAATAGCCGGGGAATCCCATCTTCGCGATGATATCCAGCTCGAAGGTCAGCCGCTCGCGATAGGCGCGGCGCGTTTCCTCATCCAGCGTCATGCGCTCCAGGCGCCGCGCCAGCCCGTCGGCCGCCATGGCGCGCAGCGTCTCTTCCTCGGTCGATCCCGGCTGCACCTTGGGACAGACCGGCAGCAGCGGCTTGCGCGTCTCCACCCGCACGGCACAGCGCCGGGCGATCGCCAGCGTGTTGTCGCAGGCTTCCGGCAGGTCGGCGAACAGCTCGCGCATCATCGCCGGGGTCTTGAACCAGTGTTCCGGCGTCACCCGCCAGCGATCACGCTCGGCCATCGTGCGGCCCTGGGCGATGCACAGCAGCGCGTCATGCGCCTCGTACAGGTCGGGGCGGGGAAAGAAACATTCGTTGGTCGCCACCAGCGGCAGGCCCAACTGGTCGGCCAGATGGATCACCCCGGGTTCCACCGCCCGCTCGACCGGCAGCCCGTGGCGATGCAGTTCGACCGCCAGCCGGTCGCCGAAGGCGCCCTGCAATCGTTCAAGGAAACGCCGCGCCTCGTCCTCCTGCCCGTCGGCCAGCATGCGAAACAGCGGCCCGCGCGTCCCGCCGGTCAGCAGCATCAGCCCTTCGGAGCGCGCGCACAGCAGCTCGGGCGACACCATGGGCTCGGCGGCATCCCCCTGCAGGAACCCTTGCGAGGACAGATATTGCAGGTTCGCAAGCCCGGTCTCGTCCTGCGCCAGCAGGACCACCGGCTCGGCCGGCAGGCCGGGCTTGTCCGCCCGCGGCGGCAGGCCGACCTGGCAGCCGATGATCGGCTGCACCCCCTTGCCCGAGCAATATTGCGAGAATTCCAGCGCGCCGAACAGATTGCCGGTATCGGTGATGGCCACCGCCGGCATGCGCATCTCCTGCGCCAGTCCGGCCAGCTCGGCGACGCGAATCGCCCCCTGGCTGAGCGAGTAGGCGGAATGGACGCGAAGATGGACGAAATCGGCGTGCGACATGCCGCAAGCCTACCCTATCCTCTGCCCCGGCGGTATCACCCCCCCGCCGGGAAAGCGTATCCCCCGGAACGCCTGCCCTGGCCCGCTTCCCCTGACCCTTCCCTTGACCCGCTTCCCCTGGCCGGCTGCTTCAGTGACGGGCCAGTTCCACCAGCCTGCCCTCGCGCAGCGTCACCACCCGGTCCATCCGCGCGGCCAGCGCGTCGTTGTGGGTGGCGATCAGCGCCGCGACGCCCTCGCCCCGCACCATGCGCAGCAATTCGTCGAACACGGTGTCCGCGGTATGGACGTCCAGATTTCCCGTCGGCTCGTCCGCCAGCAGGATGCCCGGCCGGTTCGCCAGCGCCCGGGCGATGGCCACGCGCTGCTTCTCGCCGCCCGACAGCCGCCCCGGCAGATGCTCCAGCCGATGCCCCAGCCCGAAGGCGCCCAGCAGCGAATCGGCCCGCGCCCGCGCGTCGGCGCGCGGCACGCCGGCGATCAGTTGCGGCAGGATCACGTTTTCCCGGGCGGTGAACTCCGCCAGCAGATGATGGAACTGATAGACGAATCCGATGCGCCGGCGGCGGATCGCCGTGCGCTCCAGGTCGCCCAGCCGCCCCGCATCCTGGCCGCCGACCACGACCTGCCCCCGGTCGGGCGACTCCAGCAGCCCGGCCAGGTGCAGCAATGTCGACTTGCCGGTCCCCGACGGCGCCACCAGGGCCACGATCTCGCCGGCGCGCAGGGCCAGGTCCACGCCCTGCAGCACGTCCAGCACCTCGTCCCCACTGCGAAAGGTCCGCCAGACGCCCGACAGCACCAGCGGCGTCACAGCCTCACTCATGGCGCAGCGCCTCCACCGGATCGGTCCGCGCCGCGCGCCAGGACGGGTACAGCGTCGCCAGCAGCGACAGGCTCAGCGCCATGACGATCACCTCGACCACCTGCGACCAGATCAGCTTCTCCGGCAGGTGCTCCAGGTAATAGACCGTGGGATTGAACAGGTTCGTCCCGGTCAGCGACTGCAGGAACTGCCGGATCCGCTCGATGTTCAGGCAGAACACGATGCCCAGCACGGTGCCGATTACCGTCCCCGTCACCCCCACCGAGGCGCCGCACATCAGGAAGATGCGCATGATCGCCCCCCGGCTGGCCCCGATGGTGCGCAGCACGGCGATATCGGCCGTCTTGTCTTTCACCATCATGATCAGCGACGAAATCACGTTGAATGCCGCCACCAGCACGATCAGGGTCAGGATCAGGAACATCACGTTCTGCTCCACCGTCACCGCGCCGAAGAACGCATTATTGGTCTGCGTCCAGTCCAGCACGCGGATCCGGCTGTCGCCCACCGCGCGCTCGATCGCCGCGCGCACCGGCTGGACGTTGGTGGCATCGCGGGTCATCACCTGGATCTGCGTCACCTGGTCGGGCATCTGGAAATAAACCTGCGCGGCCGGCAGCGGCAGAAAGACATATGAACTGTTATAATCATTCATCCCGGCGTCGAAGATCGCCACCACGTGATACGCCCTGATCCGCGGCATGGTGCCGAACGGCGTGGCCGCTCCGTTGGGCGAAATCAGCGTCAGCCGCGACCCGACCGACAGGCCGGCCCGTTCGGCCAGGGTCACGCCGATGATGATCGCGTCATTGCCGTCGAACCCGTCCAGCGACCCCGCGACCAGCGAATCGCTGACCTCGTGCAGGTCGCGCAGGCCCGCGCGGGTCATGCCGCGCACCATCCCCCCCGTATTGTAGCTGCCGGCGCTCAGCAGCACCTGCCCCTCGATCAGCGGCGTGGCGGCCGTCACGCCCGGCACGTGCCGCACGGTGGCGGCCAGGTCGTCGTAATTCCCGATCGAGCGGCTGACGCTGAACAGGCTCATATCCCCGTTCAACCCCAGGATACGGCCCATCAGATCGGCCTTGAACCCGTTCATCACCGCCATGACGATGATCAGGGTCGCCACCCCCAGGGCAATCCCGACCAGCGAGAAGATGGCGATGACCGACACGAACCGCTCGCCCTTGCGGGCGCGCAGATAGCGCCCGGCCACCGCGCGCTCGAATGGACCGAACATGATCAGGCCCCGATCACCCGCGCCAGCGCCTCGTCCACCGGCAATTCGAACCGTTCGCCGTCGGCGCGGCGCTTCAGTTCCACCTTGCCGTCCTTGGCGCCGCGCGGGCCCACGATGATCTGCCAGGGATGGCCCATCAGGTCGGCATCGGCGAATTTCACCCCCGCGCGCTCGGCACGGTCGTCATACAGGAACCGGTCCGGCGCCGCGCGGTACAATTGCTCGCACAGCGCGTCGCACCCCGCGTCCCCCGGTTTCAGGTTCAGGATCGCAGCACGGAACGGCGCCACGCTCTCCGGCCAGATGATGCCGTTATCGTCATGGCTGGCCTCGATGATCGCGGCGACCAGGCGCGACACGCCGATGCCGTACGACCCCATTTCCGGGTGCAGCGGCGCGCCGTCCGGCCCGCTGACCGCGATATCCATCGACCCGGTATATTTGCGGCCGAAATGAAAGATATGCCCCACCTCGATGCCACGCCCCTCGCGCCGGCGCTCGGCGGGCACGCCGGCCCAGGCGGCCTCGTCATGCTTCTCGTCGGTGGCGGCGTAGAACGAGGTCATGCGGCTGAAGAACGCCGCCAGCGAATCGCGGTCGGCGATGTCCACCGGCTCGGACAGCCAGTCCTGCTCCTCGAACGCCCCGTCGAAGAACACGCCGCTTTCGCCGGTCGGCGCCAGGATCAGGAATTCATGGCTCAGCTCGCCGCCGATCGGGCCGGTATCGGCCACCATCGGGATCGCCTTTACCCCCAGGCGCTGGAAGGTGCGCAGATAGGCCAGCATCATCCGCCGATAGGTATCGACCGCCGAATCGTAATCGGCGTCGAAGCTGTAGGCATCCTTCATCAGGAACTCACGCCCGCGCATCACCCCGAATCGCGGCCGCACCTCGTCGCGGAACTTCCACTGGATATGGTACAGCACCTGCGGCAGCTCACGGTACGACTTCACCACCTGGCCGAACAGGTCGGTGATCATTTCCTCATTGGTCGGCCCGTACAGCAATTCGCGCTCGTGCCTATCCTGGATGCGCAGCATCTCGGGACCATAGGCATCGTAGCGGTCCGACCGCCGCCACAATTCCGCCGGCTGGATGGTGGGCATCAGCAATTCCTGCGCGCCGATCGCATCCTGCTCCTCGCGCACGATCTGGCCGATATTGCGCAGCACGCGCAAGCCGGCCGGCAGCCACGCATAGATCCCGGCCGCCGTCTGGCGAATCAGCCCGGCCCGCAGCATCAGGCGGTGCGAGATGACCTGCGCCTCGGCAGGATTCTCCTTGAGAGTCGGCAGGAAGCCGCGGGACAGACGCATACCGATATCAACCTCGAAAAACCGGCCACCGGCCGGGCGGATCGTGGAAAGGTAAGACGAATACGCCAGAACCCGCCATTCCGCCACGGGCCGCGCACACGGGCGCGCAAACAGGCGCATAAAACGAACAACGAAGTGTGAAGCCCGTCTCCGCGCCAACCCGTTCAACAAAGGCGTGAGGCAGGTGACAGGCCCGAACGGGGCTCCTACAGTCCCCGCTGTCTGATCCGGTCGTCACAGGCACCGGGTTTAGGGAAGGAAAAAACGTCCGGGAACGGCAGGAGGCGCCATGCACCTCCTGCCGTAATCCTTTCAGCCCCCCGCGTTCAGCTCCTCGACAGACACGCCGGCCTGTCAGATGCGCCGGCTTGCACCACGACCGCTCAGACGCGCAGCAGATGCACGTCCACCAGGGGTCGCTTCTGCAGCTTGCGCCCCAGCGCGCGGCGCAGCGCGGTCTTCGCCGCCTCGCGGAAGGTCGTATCGTCCTGGCGCAGCTCGTCGGGAATCTCGTCCAGCGCGTCGCCGAACTCCTCGGTCATGCGCACGGTCTCGGGATCCTCGGGGTCCAGCAGGCCCGGCGCGCTCACCTTCGGATCGCCGATCAGATAGCCTTCGTCATCCACCGCGAAACTGCCGATGACCATGCCGTTGAACAGCATGCGCCGACGCGCCGCCAGCACCCCGCCATTCATCGGCAGCAGCCGTCCGCCATCCAGCACCAGCCGGCCGGTCTGCGCGGTATCGACCACTTCGACCACACCCGGGGACAGGTTCAGGATGTCGCCGTCTTCCAGCAGGATCGGCGACACGCCCTTCTCCCGCGCGATCGCGGCGTTGGCCGTCAGGTGGCGCCATTCGCCATGCACCGGCACGGCAAAACGCGGCCGCACCAGGTCGAACAGGCGACGCACGTCACCGCCCGTCGCATGGCCCGACACATGCACCAGATGGTCGCGGTCGGTCAGCACCCGCACGCCCCGGCGGGTCAGGTTATCCTGCACCTGCATGACCGCCTGCTCGTTCCCCGGGATCATGCGGCTGCTGTAGATCACGGTATCCCCCTCGCCCAGCGAGATATTGGGATGCGTGTCGCCCGCGATGCGCGACAGGGCCGAACGCGGCTCGCCCTGGCTGCCGGTGATGATCATCACCACCTCGTCGTCCGGCAGCGTGTGCGCCTCCTGCTCGGACAGGAAGGGCGGCACATCGGCCAGATAGCCGCATTCCCGCGCCGCCACGTCCAGGTTGCGCAGCGACCGTCCCACGATCACCACCGAACGGCCGGCGGCCTGCGCCGCCTTGGCGATGGTTTCCACCCGCGCCACGTTGCTGGCGAAGCAGGTCACCGCGACCCGCCCGCGCAACGACCCGATCAGATCGGTCATGCCGCGCCGCACATCGGATTCCGACGCCGACGGGCCCTCGGTCATCACGTTGGTGCTGTCGCAGACCAGGGCCAGCACGCCCTCGTTGCCCACCGCCTCCAGCGCCGCCACGTCGGTCGGCGGCCCGACCATCGGGTTGGGGTCGAACTTCCAGTCGCCGGTATGCACCACATTGCCGTGCGGGGTCCGCAGCACCAGCGCCTGCGCCTCGGGCACCGAATGGGTCACCGGGATGAAGCGCAGGTCGAACGGCCCGACCGTGAAGGCGCCGCCGGGGGCGATGGTGACGATCTTCACGTGATGCTGCAGATGCGCCTCGCCCAGCTTGCGGCGCAGCACGGCGGCGGCGAACGGGGTGGCATAAACCGGGCAGTTCAGGCGCGGCCACAGATGAGCCACCGCCCCCAGATGGTCCTCATGCGCATGGGTGATCACCAGCCCGGCCAGATCCGTCTTGCGCTCGACGATAAAGGCCGGGTCCGGCATCAGGATCTCGGCCTCGGGCGTATCGTTGCCGCTGAAACCGATCCCGCAATCTACCGCCAGCCATGTGGTCCCCAGGCGATAGAGGTTGAAATTCATACCGATCTCGCCCGTTCCGCCCAGGGGCAGAAAGGCCAGACCATCCGTCACGTCCTGCATACTCGATCCTTCAGTCTTCCAGTCGCTCTCAACATCTGGGCCCTATGGCCCGAACCCGTCGCGGACATCGCCCATGTCCGCCTGACCATGTCGCCCCCGGGGAAACGCCTCCAGAAAGGCGCCCTCAGGGGCATGCCTCCGTCGGAGGCGATCCCACGTCCGGCCGGCGCCAGACCCGGTCGGAGCCGGACAATCCATGTCCGCTCGACGACCGGCCCGCCCCATGGCCGTCCAAAACCCTCGGACGCGCAGCGCGTCCCATAGCAACAACCGTCCGGCCGGCCGCCGGTTCAATCCCCGTCCGCCGCCCGACGCGCACCGTCCCGTGTCCCGCTTGTCCCCGGCGCCGCGGCGCCGGGCTCCAGCAGCAGGATCTCGCCGGTGGAAATCCGTCTCTGCCCGCCGGCACAGCGCAACAGAAGCATCCCCTGCGCGTCCAGGCCGTCGAACGAACCTTCTACCTGCCCGCTTTCCCCGCGTACCACAAGCCCGGTGCCCACCGGATGCGCGCGCGCCAGCCATGCCGCGCGCACCGGCTCAAAGCCTCCGCCGCCGCAGACCGCCATCCACGCATCCAATTCGCGGCAGATCGCGCGCGCCACGTCCTCGGGCGCGGGGGGGGGGCCGAAATCGGCCACGCAGGCCAGCTCGCGCCCCGGCACGACCGGGGCGGCACGCAGATTGGCGCCGAAACCGATCACCATCCAGCGCCCCGACCGACCCTCGCCGCTTTCGATCAGGATGCCGGCCATCTTGCGCCCACCCAGCAGCAGGTCGTTCGGCCATTTCAGGCGCAGCAGCGCCGGATCGCGGATCCAGGGTGCGATGGCCCCATGAAATGCCAGCCCGGCGATGAAGGGCCACAACCCGACCGGCCACGCCGCAACGCCCTCCGGCCGCAACAGGACCGAAAAGGCCAGATTGCCGCCCGGATCCTGCCATTCGCGTCCCCGGCTGCCACGCCCCCGCGTCTGCCGCCTGGCCAGCACGGCCAGCCCCGCCGCCTCGCCCCGCGCGGCACGCGCCAGGCACAGATCCGACGTCGAATCCAATGAATCATGGATCTCCAGCCGCCACGCCGTCCCGCCGGACGGCGCGGGCGGCCGGGGCAAGCCGGCCGCCATCACCTGAACAGGGCCAGGGCCGCCGCCTGCGCCGCACTCGAAACCGGTCCCCATACCAGCAGGAAGCAGACCGTCGCCACCCCCGTCCCCACCGACAGGAAGGACAGCGACAGCGGTCGCCGGTCGAAGGACGGCGCGCCATCCTCGAAGAACATCACCTTGACCACGCGAACATAATAATAGGCCCCGATCACGCTGCTGACCACACCGGCCAGCACCAGGACATGGAGATGGGCATTCAGCGCGGCATAGAACACCATCATCTTGCCGAAAAATCCGGCCAGCGGCGGCAGCCCGGCCATGCTGAGCATGAAGATCGCCATGGCCATCGCCAGGCCCGGGTCCGTCCGGCCCAGACCGGACAGGTCGGAAATTGCGGTCAGGCCGCGCCCCTTGCGCTGCATGGCGACGATCACGGCAAAGGCGCCGACATTCATCAGCAGGTAGGTGGCCAGATAGACCAGCGTTCCGCGCATCCCCTCGGGCGTGCCGGCGCACAGCCCCATCAGGGCATATCCCATATGGCCGATCGACGAATAGGCCATCAGCCGCTTGATGTCCTTCTGCGGAATCGCCGCCACCGCGCCGAACAGCATCGACAGGATCGCGATCGCCTCGACCAGCATCCGCCATTGCGGCGCCACATGGCCGAACGGCCCGGCCATCACCCGCAGCAGCAGCGCGAACGCCGCGAATTTCGGCGCGCCCGCCATGAACGCCGTCACCGAGGTCGGCGCCCCCTGATAGACGTCGGGCGTCCACATATGGAACGGCACCGCCGACAATTTGAAGGTCAGGCCCGCCAGCATGAACACGATGCCGAACATCAGCCCCAGCGGCACCGCGCCCTCGGCGCCCAGCGCCTGCTGGATGGCGCCGTATTCCATGGTCCCGGCAAAGCCATAGACCAGCGCCGAGCCATAGAGCAGCAGGCCCGACGCCAGCGACCCCAGCACGAAATATTTCAGCCCGGCTTCGGCCCCCGCCACCTCGTCCCGCGCGAAGGCGCACAGGATGTAGATCGCCAGCGACGACAATTCCAGCCCGATGAACAGGGTCATCAGGTTGCCCGAGGACGCCATCATCATGGTGCCCAGGGTCGAGAACAGCAGCAGCACCGGAAATTCGAACCGCTCGACCTTCATCGCGCGCGCATGGCCCACCGTCAGCATGGTGGCCAGCGCCCCGCCCGCCAGGCTCAGGATCTTCATGAAGCGGGCGAAGTCGTCATTGACGAAGATATGGTTGTATCCCACCCCGTCCGGCGTGGTCAGGACCAGGAACCCCGTCACCACGAAGGACGCGATCGTCAGCATCGCGCAGGACAGGAAAGGCTGCGCCTTCGTCTGCACCACGCCGAAGACCAGGATCGCAAGGCCGCAGCACGCCAGGACGATTTCCGGCAGAGCAAGTGTCCAGTTCATCGCTTACACCCGTTTCCCGGAGATCAGTGGATAATCAGCAGGGTCGAGACCAGCACCACCAGCCCGATCAGCATCGTGAACGCGTAGATGGCGATCGACCCGGTCTGCGTGCGCACCGCCTGCGCCGCGGTGCCGGCGGTCACGCGCGCCAGCCCGGCGGGTATGGCCTCGATCACCCCTTCATCCGCGCCCTTCCACAACAGGCGCGCCAGCGCCTGATAGGGCCGGATGAAGATGCGGTCATATAATTCGTCGAAATACCATTTGTTCAGCAGGAACAGGTACAGCGGCCGCATGCCGCGCGCCAGGCCGGCCGGGATCGCCGGACGGGCCACATAGCACAGATAGGCCACGGCAATCCCCGCGATCCCCGCGATGCTGGGCACCAGCGCGATCAGTTCCGGCGTCTGCTCCAGGGTCGCGATCACCGTGTCGCCCGGCGCGTTCACGATCGCCCCGGCCCAGAAATCCGCCTGCCCGGCCCCGACATAATGCGGCGCCAGCAGCAGGCCGGCCAGCGCGGCCCCCAGCCCCAGCAGCACCAGCGGCAGCGTCATCGATAGCGGGCTTTCATGCGCGCCCTCGTAGAGATGCGCATCGCGCGGCGTACCGTGAAAGACCAGGAACAACAGCCGCCAGCTATACAGCGCCGTCAGGAAGGCCGTGATGCAGCCCAGCACCCAGCCATAGAAGCCCAGGCCGCTATGCGCCATCCAGGCCGCTTCCAGGATCGCGTCCTTCGACCAGTAGCCGGCGAAGGGGAAAATCCCCGCCAGCGCCAGGCTGCCCGCCCACATCGCGCCATAGGTCAGCGGAATCTTCTTCCACAGCCCGCCCATGCGGAACATGTCCTGCTCGTCATGCACGGCATGGATGACCGATCCCGCTCCCAGGAACAGCAGCGCCTTGAAGAAGGCATGCGTCGTCAGATGGAACATCGACGCCTGATAGGCCCCGACCCCGGCCGCCATGAACATATAGCCCAGTTGCGAGCAGGTCGAATAGGCGATGGTCCGCTTGATGTCCGGCTGCACCAGCCCGACGGTGGCGGCGAAGAAGCAGGTCGTCGCCCCGATGAACAGGATGAAATCCTTGGTATAGGGCGCGAATTCCACCAGCGGCGACATGCGCGCCATCAGGAACACCCCGGCGGTGACCATGGTCGCCGCATGGATCAGCGCGGAAACCGGCGTCGGGCCTTCCATCGCGTCCGGCAGCCAAGTGTGCAGGAACAATTGCGCCGACTTGCCCATGGCACCGATGAACAGCAGCGTGCAGATCACCTCATAGACCCGATGGGTGCCGAACAGGTGATAGACGTCGTCGCCATGCGCCGGCACCAGGGCGAAGATATTATCATAGGTGACGGAACCGAATTCCACGAACAGCAGGGCCACCCCTACCAGGAAGAACAGGTCGGCCACGCGATTGACCACGAATGCCTTGATCGCCGCGTCGTTCGCGCTGGGCCGGTCGTACCAGTATCCGATCAGCAGATAGCTGGCCAACCCCACCCCTTCCCAGCCGAAGAACAGCTGGATCAGGTCGTTGGACGTCACCAGCATCAGCATGGCGAAGGTGAACAGCGACAGGTACGAGAAGAAGCGATAGGTCGGGACCTTCTCGTGCCCCATGTAGCCGGTGCTGTAGATATGCACCAAGGCCGACACGCAGCCGACCATCGCCACCATCGACAGCGACAGCGTATCCATCCGCAGCGTCCAGGCGGCATGGAAATTGCCCGCGCGGATCCAGTCGGCCAGGGACACCACGGCGGGCGTGCCGCCGGCATGCAGCGCGGCGTACAGCGCGCCGATGCCGCAGCCCGCCGAGACGACCATCAGCACGGTGGTCAGGGCCTGCGCGACCCTGTCGCCCGTCACCCGGCCGAACAGGCCCGCGACGGCCGAACCGAACAGCGGGGCAAGAACCGCGATCTCGAAAAGGTTGGATGCCGTTTCCATGATCCGCTCACCCCTTCATCATGCTGATGTCTTCGACCTCGATCGATCCGCGATTGCGGAAATAGACCGTTACGATCGCCAGGCCGATCGCGGATTCCGCCGCTGCGATGGTCAGGACGAACAAGGTGAAGACCTGCCCGGACAGATCGCCGAGCGCCGAGGAAAACGCGACGAAATTCAGGTTCGCCGACAGCAGGATCAACTCGATCGACATCAGGATGATGATGACGTTCTTGCGGTTCAGGAAAATCCCGAACACGCCCAGAACCAGCAGGACGGCACTGACCGCCAGATACGGCCCGATGCCGATGCTTCCCAAACCGCCGTTCACCGCGCCGCTCCTTCCTGGTCCGCAGCGCCTTCGGCCCGCGTCGCCGCCTCCGGCGCGATCTCGTCCGTCACGCCGTACGATCCGGGAACGGAGGCAATGAAATAGGACTCCTTCGGCCGCAGGAATCCCCCGTTGCCGATCACCCCTCCGCCCAGCGGCAGGGCCATCATCTCCAGCGATTCCGTCGCGGTGCGTGCATGCTGGCGCTCGATATTCTGCCGCCGCCCCATCGGCCGCTCGCGCAGGGTCAGCACGATCGCCCCGATCATCGCGACCAGCAGCACCAGCCCGCAGGCCTGGAACAGGAAGACATAGTGCGTGTAAAGCACGTCACCCAGCGCGGCCGTGTTGCTCCGCCCCGGCGCCGGCACCAGATGGCCGATCGCGCCGATCTGCGACGCGACCCGCCAATGGCCGAAGGCCAGCACCAACTCCGCCAGCAGCACCCCGCCCACCGCGGCCCCGAACGGTGCATAACGCTGCAGCCCCTCGCGCATTTCGGTGAAGCGCACATCCAGCATCATGACGACGAACAGGAACAGCACCGCCACCGCGCCGACATAGACGATGACCAGGATCATCGCCAGAAACTCGGCCCCCGCGACCAGGAACAGCCCCGCGGCGTTGAAGAAGGCCAGGATCAGGAACAGTACCGAATGGACCGGGTTGCGGGCGCTGACCACCATCCCGGCCGACAGGACCAGCACCGTCGCAAATACATAGAAGACGATTTGGGTCATCATCCGTGACCTTCCTGCCGCATGGCTCTTTCCTCCTGCCGCCGCCGCGCGCCGCGCCGTCCCGCCGGGACCGGCACGATCGCCGGGCCGGACCTCTCAGCGATAAGGCGCATCGAGCTCCAGCCGCCGCGCCAGCACGCTTTCCCAGCGATCGCCGTTGGCCAGCAGCTTTTCCTTGTTGTACATCAGCTCTTCGCGCGTCTCGGTCGCGAATTCATAGTTCGGGCCTTCGACGATCGCATCGACGGGGCACGCTTCCTCGCACAGCCCGCAATAGATGCATTTCGTCATGTCGATGTCATAGCGCGTGGTGCGCCGCGACCCGTCCTCGCGCGGCTCGGCCTCGATCGTGATCGCCTCGGCGGGGCAGGTCGCCTCGCACAATTTGCAGGCGATGCACCGCTCCTCGCCGTTCGGATAGCGGCGCAGCGCATGCTCGCCGCGAAAGCGCGGCGACAGCGGCCCCTTTTCATAAGGGTAGTTGATCGTGGCCTTGGGCTTGAAGAACGCCTTCAAGGTCGCCCCCATGCCGGCCACCAGCTCGGCCAGCAGGAAGGAGCGGACAGTCCGGTCCAGATATCCCATCAGCTCGCTCCTCCCTGGGGCAGCAGCCCGGTCGCCATCAGGAAGCCTGCCGTCAGCACCATCCAGACCAGCGAGAACGGAAGGAACACCTTCCATCCCAGCCGCATCAACTGGTCATAGCGGTAGCGCGGAAACGTCGCGCGCACCCAGATGAAGACGAACAGGCAGAACAGGATTTTCGCGATCAGCCACAGCGGCCCCGGAATCCAGGTAAAGGGCGCGATCCCGACCGGCGGCAGCCAGCCGCCCAGGAACAGGATGCTGACCATTCCCGACATCAGGAACATGTTGGCATATTCGCCCAGGAAGAAGAGACCGAAGGCCAGCGCCGAATATTCGACGAAGAACCCGGCCACCAGCTCGCTCTCGCCCTCGGGCAGGTCGAACGGCGCGCGATTGGTTTCCGCCAGCGCCGAGATGAAGAAGACGATGAACATCGGAAACATCGGCAGGCAGAACCAGACATGCCGCTGCGCCAGCACGATGTCGTTCAAATTCAGGCTGCCGACCGCCAGCAGCACCGACACGATCACCAGCCCGATCGACACTTCGTACGACACCATCTGCGCGGCCGAGCGCAGCCCGCCCAGGAAGGCGTATTTGGAATTCGACGCCCACCCCGCGATCAGGATGCCGTAGACCCCCAGCGAGGAAATCGCCAGCAGGTACAGCACGCCCACATTGATGTTCGCGACTGCCCAGCCATTGTTGGTGGGAATGACCGCCCAGGCCACCATGGCCAGCGAAAAGGTCAGAAAGGGCGCGAACAGAAACAGAAACCGGTTGGCACCCGCCGGTATGACCGTCTCCTTGGTGATCATCTTGATCGCGTCGGCAAAGGCCTGCAGCATGCCGAACGGGCCGTTCACGTTCGGCCCCTTGCGCAGTTGCATCGCCGCCATCACCTTGCGCTCGGCCAGGGTCAGATACGCCACCCCCAGCAGCAGCGGCACCAGAACGGCCAGCGCCTCCAGTACGGTCAGGATCACCTGGCCGATCAGTGTGTGCAGAAAGAAATGCGCCACGTCGCCCTACTCCGCCGCCTCGATCCCGGGTTGGATCCCGGCATGGACATAGATCCGCGAACATTCGCCCATCGTCGGGCTGGCCCGACAGATCGGATTGGTCTGGTAATAATCGTCGAATATCGGGCGGAACGGCGCGCCCGATACGCCCCGCGCCTCGCCCGCCGGACCGCCCAGGCCGGTGACGTCCACCGCCTCGACACCGCCGATCACGCGGAAGACCGGATTGGCCAGCGCCATCCGCTCGCGCAGCGCCTCCAGCGTGTCATAGGGCAGAGTCTTGCCCACCACTTCGGAAAATGCCCGCAGAATCCGCCAATCTTCCCGCGCGTCGCCCGGCGGCATCACCGCGCGGAACGTGCGCTGCACGCGCCCCTCGGTATTCACGTACGTGCCGGATTTCTCGGCGAAACTCGCCCCCGGCAGAATCACGTCGGCCCGCGCCGCCGCCGCATCGCCATGATGGCCCTGATAGATCACGAAGGTCTCCGGCCCGATCCGCGCGGTATGGAACTCGTCCGCCCCCAGCAGCCACAGCACGTCGACCCCGCCGCTCATCATGCCCGCGGCGCTGCGCCCGCCCGGCCCGGGCACCAGGCCCAGATCCAGCCCCGCCACGCGGCCGGCCGCATGATGCAGCACGTTGAACCCGTTCCACCCGGCGCCGACCGCGCCGACCTCCCGCGCCAGCGCCCAGCACGCCGCCAGGATCGCGCGCGCATCGTCGCGCACCAGCGCGCCGTGGCCCAGAATGATCATCGGCCGCTTCGCCGCCTTCAGCGTCCCGGCAAACGGATGGCTGCCATCCAGCAGGCCCGCCAGCACGGCGGGCCCGTCGCCCAGCACCTGCGCCTGATAGGTCGGATCGGCCGTCGGCACGCCGATCATGCCGATCGGGAATCCCCCGCGCCCGGCTGCCAGGAAGCGCTTGCGGATCCGCGCGTTCAGCACCGGCGCCTCCTGGCGCGGGATCGACCCCACGATCAGCAGCGCGTCCGCCTCCTCGATCCCGGCGATGGTGCTGCCGAACGTGTAATAGGCCCGGCTGGACAGATCGTACTCCGCCCCATCCTGCCGGCAATCGATATTCTTCGACCCCAGCGCCGTCAGCAGGTCCTTCAGCGCCATCATGCTTTCGGCGTCGCACAGATCGCCGGCAATGGCGCCGATCCGCTCGCCCGCCACGCCGTCCAGCCGGCGGCCGATGGCCACGAACGCATCCTGCCAGGATACGGGCTGCAGCTTGCCGTGCACCCGCACCCACGGCCGGTCCAGCCGGCGATGCTTCAGCCCGTCGACCGAAAACCGCCCCTTGTCCGCCAGCCATTCCTCGTTCACCGCGTCATTGACGCGCGGCACGATGCGCAGCACCGCGCTGCCGCGGACATGCAGGCCGATATTGGTGCCGACCGCGTCGGACACGTCGATGGAATCGGTGCGCTTCAACTCCCACGGCCGCGCCACGAAGGCATAGGGCTTGGACGTCAGCGCCCCCACCGGGCAGATATCGATCAGGTTGCCCGACAATTCCGATGTCAGCGCCTTCTCGACATAGTTGGTGATTTCCATGTTTTCGCCGCGCGACACGGCGCCCAGTTCCGGCACGCCGGCAATCTCGGTCGCGAAGCGCACGCAGCGCGTGCACTGGATGCAGCGCGTCATCACCGTCTTGACCAGCGGGCCGAGATATTTGTCCGTCACCGCCCGCTTGGCTTCCTGGTAGCGCGAATGATCCGCGCCATAGCCGAACGCCTGGTCCTGCAGGTCGCATTCGCCGCCCTGGTCGCAGATCGGGCAATCCAGCGGATGGTTGATCAGCAGGAACTCCATCACCGCGCGCCGCGCCTTGCGCACGATGTCGGTGTCGGTCAGGATTTCCATCCCCTCCGCCACCGGAAACCCGCAGGACGCCACGGGCTTGGGCGCACGCACCACCTGCACCAGGCACATGCGGCAATTGCCCGCGACCGACAGCCGCTCATGAAAACAGAAACGCGGGATTTCCTTCCCCGCCGCCTCGCACGCCTGCAGCGCGCTGGACCCGTTGGGGACCTCGACCTGGATCCCGTCGACGGTAACCTTCACCATCGCCCCTACTCCGCCGCCACCGGAATGCGTGCCTGCGCCGGCACCTGCGTGATCCGCCCGCCATGGGCTGCCTTGTAGGCCCGGATCCGCTCCTCCATCACCGGGCGGAAATGGCGGATCAGACCCTGGATCGGCCACGCCGCCGCATCGCCCAGGGCGCAGATCGTGTGCCCCTCGACCTGGCGCGTCACCTGCTCCAGCATATCGATCTCGTCGATCTCGGCCCGCCCCTCGACCATGCGCTGCATCACCCGCATCATCCAGCCTGTGCCCTCGCGGCACGGCGTGCACTGGCCGCAGCTCTCATGCTTGAAGAATTGCGAAAACCGGGCGATCGCGCGGACGATGTCGGTCGATTTGTCCATGACGATCATGCAGGCCGTGCCCAGCCCCGACCGCTCGGCGCGCAGGCTGTCATAATCCATCAGCACGGTTTCGCAGACCGATGCCGGCAGCACCGGCACCGAACAGCCGCCCGGAATCACCGCCAGCAGATTGTCCCATCCGCCGCGCACCCCGCCGCCATGTTTCTCGATGATCTCCTTCAGCGGCACCCCCAATTCCTCTTCGAACACGCAGGGCGTGTTCACATGGCCCGAAATGGCCATCAGTTTGGTGCCGGCATTGTTCGGCCGGCCCAGCGAGGAAAACCACGTCGCCCCGCGCCGCAGGATCGTCGACGCCACGGCGATGCTCTCGACATTGTTCACCGTTGTCGGACAGCCATACAGGCCCATCGCCGCCGGGAATGGCGGCTTCATGCGCGGCTGGCCCTTCTTGCCCTCCAGGCTCTCCAGCAGCGCCGTCTCCTCGCCGCAGATATAGGCCCCGGCCCCCCGATGGATGTGGAAATCGAAATCCCAGCCCGATCCGGCCGCATTCCTGCCGATCAGCCCGGCCGCATAGGCCTCGTCGATCGCCATCTGCAGATGCCGCGCCTCGTTGTAGAACTCGCCGCGAATATAGATATAGGCCGTGTGCGCCCCCATCGCGAAGGACGCGATCAGCGCGCTTTCGATCAGCTTGTGCGGCTCGTGGCGCAGGATCTCGCGATCCTTGCAGGTCCCGGGCTCGGACTCGTCGCCATTGATGACCAGGTAATGCGGCCGCCCGTCCGAAGCCTTGGGCATGAACGACCATTTCACGCCGGTCGGAAATCCCGCCCCGCCCCGCCCGCGCAGGCCCGACGCCTTCATCTCATTGACGATCGCATCGCGCCCGCGCGCCAGGATCTCGGCCGTATTGTCCCAGTCCCCGCGCTGGCGGGCGCCGGCCAGGCGCCAATCAAGCTGGCCGTACAGGTTGGTGAAGATCCGGTCCTTGTCCTGCAGCATCCCCGTCTCTCCCGCTCAGCCCAGATTCGCCGGATGGTCCGCCGCATGGTCCGCGGGACTGTCCGTCAGCGTCTTGCGTCCACCCGCGGGCGCCGAGCCCATGCGGTCGATGCGCGGGCCCGACGCGGGGCGCTCCCCACGCCGCAGCGCCTCGATCAGTTCGATCGTGCGCGGCCCGTCCAGATCCTCGTAATAATCGTCATCCACCTGCAGGATCGGCGCGTTGGCACACGCCCCCAGGCATTCGACCTCGGTCAGGGTGAACAGCCCGTCCGCGCTGGACTGGCCGAAGGCCGAAATGCCGGTCGCCTCCTTGCAGGCCGCGACCACCTCGTCCGACCCGCGCAGCCAGCACGAGGTCGTGGTACAGACCTGCAGATGATGGCGCCCGATCGGGCGGGTATTGAACATCAGGTAGAAGGTCGCGACCTCATAGACGCGGATCGGCGCGACCTCCAGCCGACGGGCGATCTCGTCCATCGCCGCGCGTGGCACCCAGGCGCTGCCGGTCTGCCGGCCCATCTGCTTCTGCGCGACATACAGCAGCGGCAGCGTGCCGCTGGCCTTCCGCTCGGCCGGATATTTCGCCAGGATCGCCGCGATCTGCGCCTCGCTCTCGGCATCGAAGGCGAAGCTGTCGGGCTGCGCGATCTGGTCAATGGGGGAATGAGCGGACATCTCTTTCACCTGTCAATCTCACCGAACACCAGGTCGAGCGATCCGATGATCGCCACCGCGTCCGCCAGCATGTGCCGGCGCGACATCTCGTCGATCGCCTGCAGATGGGCAAATCCGGTGGGCCGGATCTTGCATCGATAGGGCCGGTTGCTGCCGTCCGCGACCAGATAGACCCCGAATTCGCCCTTGGGACTCTCGACCGCGGTATAGGTCGCCCCCGGCGGCACGTGGTACCCTTCGGTGAACAGCTTGAAATGATGGATCAGCGCCTCCATCGACCGCTTCATCTCGCGGCGCGGCGGCGGCGTGATCTTGTGATCCTGGATCTTGACCGGGCCAGGTTTCATCTGCGCCAGGCACTGCTCGACGATGCGCACGCTCTCGCGCATCTCGGCCACCCGGACCAGATAGCGGTCATAGCAATCGCCCTGACGGGTGACCGGGATGTTGAATTCGACCTTGTCGTAATTGTCATAAGGCTGTGCGCGGCGCAGGTCCCATGGCACGCCCGACGCCCGCAGGCACGGCCCGCTGAACCCCCAGGCCAGCGCCTGCTCGGTGGTGAACACGCCGATCCCCACCGTGCGCTGCTTCCAGATCCGGTTATTGGTCAGCAGCGATTCCAGATCGTCGATCCAGGCGGGGAATTGCCGCGCCCATTCGGCGATCCGTTCCTCCAGCCCGGCCGGCAGGTCGCGCGCGACACCGCCGGGGCGGAAATAATTGGCGTGGAACCGCGCGCCCGACGCGGCCTCATAGAACTCGATCAGCTTCTCGCGTTCCTCGTACCCCCACAGGGCCGGGGTCAGCGCGCCGCAATCCAGTCCGAACGATGTCAGGTTCAGGATATGGTTCAGGATGCGCGTCAGCTCGGCGAACATCACCCGAATCCATTTCGCGCGGTCCGGGATCTCGATCCCCAGCAGCTTCTCGGTCGCCAGCGCGAAAGCCTGCTCCTCGCACATCGGCGAGACGTAATCCAGCCGGTCGAAATAAGGCAGCGCCTTGGGATAGGTCTTGTATTCGATCAGCTTCTCGGTGCCGCGATGCAGCAGCCCGATATGCGGTATCGCGCGGGCGACGACCTCGCCCTCCATCTCCAGCACCAGACGCAGCACGCCATGGGCCGACGGATGCTGCGGGCCGAAATTCAGCGCGTGTGAATCGATTTCCACCGTCCGCGCGCCCGGCGCCGGCACGCCGCCGCCCGGCTGCAGGCTTTCCGGAATATCCTCGTGAAGGACAATGTCGCTCATCGGTCGCCTCCCTTCACCCCGGTCATCGCGGCAGCTTCAGCCCCTGGCGGGTCTCGTGCGCCTTCTCGTCGCCCGGCAGGGTCAGGATGCCCTCCCACGGCGATTCGAAATCGAAATTGCGAAAATCCTGGGTCAGCTTCACCGGCTCATAGACCACCTGGCGCCGGTCCTCGTCGTACCGCATCTCGACATAGCCGGTCAGCGGGAAGTCCTTGCGCAGCGGATGCCCCTCGAATCCGTAATCGGTCAGGATTCGCCGCAGATCCGGCTGGCCCGAGAACAGCACGCCGAACAAATCGTAGCATTCGCGCTCCCACCAGGTCGCCGACGGCCATAAAAGGTGGACCGACGGCACGGGGCTGGTCTCGTCGGTGGTGACGACCACCCGGATCCGGTGGTTGTGCGAAACCGACAGCAAATTGTAGACGACCTCGAATCGCTCCGCCCGCTCGGGGTAATCGACCCCGCACAGATCCATCATCTGCTCGCAGGCATAGCGCGGATCGTCGCGCAGCATCTCCATCAGCCCGATCAGCCGCGCGCGGCTGGTCCGCACCACCAGTTCGCCCCCCTCGATCGCGGCGGAATGGATGCCCGGCACCGCGGTGGACAGCGTGAAGGCCAGCGCCCCCAGATTGCCGCGCGCCAAGGCGGCGGACGCGGCGGCGCCCGTCAGGTCACGTCCGATGTCAGCCACGGAGAATCGTCCCTGTCCTGCGGATTTTCTTCTGCAGTTGCAGAATGCCGTAGATCAGTGCCTCGGCCGTCGGCGGGCAGCCGGGGACATAGACATCCACCGGCACGATTCGGTCGCAGCCGCGCACCACGGAATAGGAATAATGGTAATACCCGCCGCCATTGGCGCACGACCCCATCGAGATCACCCAGCGCGGCTCGGCCATCTGGTCATAGACGCGGCGCAGCGCCGGGGCCATCTTGTTGGTCAGCGTACCGGCCACGATCATTACGTCCGACTGGCGCGGCGAGCCGCGGGGAATGATCCCCATCCGGTCTAGATCATAGCGCGGCATGTAGGCATGGATCATTTCCACCGCGCAGCAGGCCAGGCCGAAGGACATCGGCCACAGGCTGCCGGTGCGGCCCCAATTCACCAGCTTGTCCAGATTGGCGACGACGAAGCCCTTCTCGGTGATCTCGCCGGTAATGCCCTTGATCACGGCATCCTGCTCCGGCCCCGGCGGCAGCATGTCCCGGTTCCAGGCGATGGCGTCCTGCGCCTCGCCCGTCGCGTTGGCGGTGCTCATGCCCGTCTCTCCCTTCCCTCGCTCAATCCCAATCCAGCGCGCCCTTGCACCATTCATAGACGAACCCGACCGTCAGGACGCCCAGGAAGCCCATCATCGACAGAAAGCCGAACAGGCCGATCCGCGACAGGCTGACCGCCCAGGGAAAAAGAAAGGCGACCTCGAGATCGAAAATAATGAACAGGATCGAAACAAGGTAAAACCGCACGTCAAAGCGCCGTCGCGCGTCGTCGAACGCCTCGAACCCGCATTCATAGGCCGAAACCTTCTCGGCATAGGGCTTCTGGTGACCGAACAGCAGGGAACTTCCCAGCATCGCCCCGGCAATCACGACCGCGATCACACCGAAGATCAGAATCGGAAAGTAATCCGCAAGAACGGACTGCATGAGGCTCTCCCGCGCTGATGGCACGCCGCTGCGGCGGCTTGACGAAGTCGGCCCCGAAGCCAGGCTCCATCGTTCGGAAGGTTAGACCCAAGAATCCGAAGCGACCAGTGCGCCAGCCCCCGTCGGGTTGGGCACATTCCCGTGATGACGGAAATATCGCCCACGGACGCACGTTCAGCGCCTTTTACTTGCGCTCCGCACCAATATTAAATTCGATTTTCTGGTGAATATTTTTCGGCGAATATTGCGCGGTGGAACACCACCCTGCGCATCGCCGCCCGATGATCCGGCATCGTTGCCGTGGCGCGAGTGACGGGGCTCGAACCCGCGACCTCCGGCGTGACAGGCCGGCGCTCTAACCAACTGAGCTACACCCGCGAAGGCGTGAGGGGTGTTTAATCCTCCCCCCGGGACCCGTCAACCGACCGGGCGGATCTTTCGGTCGAATTTTCCGGACGTCCGCCCGGATCCCCTCGGGGACGGAATGGTGGGCGATGACGGGATCGAACCGCCGACCCTCTCGGTGTAAACGAGACGCTCTACCGCTGAGCTAATCGCCCCAAAAGCGAGGTCCAAAGCGAGGTATTGTACCCGAAAGCGGAACCTGCCCCGGTTCCACAGAAACGGGGACCAGGGCAGGCCCGCACGCCGCCCCAGCCCCGCAAACCGTCAGAGCCTGATCAGCTCACGGCTTCCTTCAGGTTCTTGCCCGGCTTGAAGCGCACCGAGGTGGATGCCGGAATGTCGATTTCCTCGCCCGTGCGGGGATTGCGGCCCTTGGCTGCCTTGCGCGTCGCGGTCACGAACGTGCCGAAACCCACCAGCCGGACTTCCTGCTTCTTGGACAGGGCCTTCTCGATGGCGCCAAACACGGCATCGACCACTTCGCCCGCCTTCGCCTTCGGCAGATCGGCGTCGTCGGCCACCGCGGCGACGAGTTCCTGCTTGTTAAGTGGCTTCTCCATTTTACGCCTTTCTTCTACTGCGCGCGCGCCGGGACCGATGTGATCGCCTGCACCGCATTGCGCCGCACTATGCAGCCGTTTTTGTCCGCGTCAACCAACCAGCCCCCCGGCAATGGCGGAAAACTCCGCCAAACCGGGGGGCTGGTGCGTTTTTGACACATTTAATGCGGCAGAGATGGGGCGGCGATTCCCGCAGTCTGATTCGACGACGCCACCGGTTCGGCTTCCTCGGACCATTCGATGGGTTCGGGACGCGTCACCAGGGCCTGGCCGATCACCTCGTCGACATGGGCCACCGGCAGGATTCGCAGCCCCTTCTTCACCGTGTCGGGGATGTCCACCAGGTCCTTCTCGTTATCCTTGGGGATGAACACCGTGCGGATGCCGGCCCGATGGGCGGCCAGCAGCTTCTCCTTCAGCCCGCCGATGGCCAGCACGCGGCCGCGCAGCGTGATCTCGCCGGTCATCGCCACGTCGCGCCGTACCGGAATGCCCGTCAGCACGCTGACCAGCGACGTGGCCATGGCGATACCGGCCGACGGCCCGTCCTTCGGCGTCGCCCCCTCGGGCACGTGGACATGCAGGTCGCGCTTTTCGAACAAGGTCGGCTTGATGCCGAAATTCACCGCCCGGCTCCGGACATAGGACAGGGCCGCGGCCACGCTTTCCTGCATCACGTCGCCCAGCTTGCCGGTCTGCCGAATCGCGCCCTTGCCCGGCACCATCACGCTTTCGATAGTCAGGATCTCGCCGCCCACCTCGGTCCAGGCCAGGCCGGTCACCACGCCGACCATGTCCTCGGCCTCGGTCTCGCCATAGCGGAAGCGCTTCACGCCGGCATATTTTTCCAGGTTCTTGCGGGTGATCGCCACCTTCTTGGCCTTGCCGGTCACGATTTCCCGGACCGCCTTGCGCGCCAGGGTTGCAATCTCGCGCTCCAGGTTGCGCACCCCGGCCTCGCGGGTATAGCTGCGCACCAGCTCGCGCAACGCATCGTCGCTGACCGACCATTCATCGGGGCGCAGGCTGTGCGCCTCGCCCTGCTTGGCCAGCAGATGGCGCTTGGCGATCTCGACCTTCTCATCCTCGGTATAGCCGGACAGGCGGATCACCTCCATGCGGTCCAGCAGCGGCTGGGGCATGTTCAGGCTGTTGGCCGTGGTCACGAACATCACGTCCGACAGGTCGTAATCGACCTCCAGGTAATGATCCGCAAAGCTGCCGTTCTGCTCGGGGTCCAGCACCTCCAGCAGCGCCGAGGACGGATCCCCCCGCCAGTCGGCGCCCAGCTTGTCGATCTCATCCAGCAGGAAGAGCGGATTCGACGTCTTGGCCTTCTTCATCCCCTGGATGATCTTGCCGGGCATCGACCCGATATAGGTGCGGCGATGGCCGCGAATCTCGGCCTCGTCGCGCACGCCGCCCAGCGACATGCGCACATATTGCCGCCCCGTCGCCTTGGCGATCGACCGCGCCAGCGAGGTCTTGCCCACGCCCGGCGGCCCCACCAGGCACAGGATCGGCCCCTTGATCTTCTGCGCGCGGCTCTGCACCGCCAGATATTCCAGGATCCGCTCCTTGACCTTGTCCAGGCCGTAATGATCGGCATCCAGGACCGTCTCGGCCGCATCCATGTCGCGGCGGATCTTCGAGCGCTTCTTCCACGGAATGCTCAGGATCCAGTCCAGATAGTTCCGCACCACCGTCGATTCGGCGGACATCGGACTCATGGTCCGCAGCTTCTTCAGCTCGGCCAGCGCCTTGTCGCGCGCCTCCTTGGGCAGGCGCGTCTTGGCGATGCGCTCCTCCAGCTCGGACGTCTCGTCCTTGCCTTCCTCGCCCTCGCCCAGTTCCTTCTGGATCGCCTTCAACTGCTCGTTCAGGTAGTATTCGCGCTGCGTCTTCTCCATCTGCCGCTTGACGCGGTTGCGGATGCGCTTCTCCACCTGCAGGACGCCGATCTCGGCCTCCATATGCGCGAAGACACGTTCCAGGCGCGCATTGACCCCCGGAATTTCCAGGATTTCCTGCTTCTCGGCGATCTTCAGGTTCAAATGGCTGGCGATCGTGTCGGCCAGCTTCGACAGATCCTCGATCTGGTTCAGCGAGACCAGGACCTCGGGCGCGATCTTCTTGTTCAGCTTGATATATTGCTCGAACTGCGACACCACCGTGCGGCCCAGCGCCTCGCCCTCGCTGCCGCTGGCGGCCTCTTCGGTCACCGGCGCGATCTCGGCCTCGAAATACCCCTCGACCTCGTGCAGCGCGGTGATGCGCGCCCGCCGGCTGCCCTCGACCAGCACCTTCACCGTGCCGTCGGGCAGCTTCAGCAACTGCAGAATCGTGGAAACCGTGCCGTAGCGATAGATGTCGTCGGCCGCCGGGTCATCCTGCGACGCGTTCTTCTGCGCCACCAGCAGGATCTGCTTGTCGTGCTTGGTCACCGCTTCCAGCGCGCGCACCGATTTCTCGCGGCCGACGAACAGCGGCACGATCATGTGCGGAAACACCACGATGTCACGCAGCGGCAGCACCGCCATCATGTCGGGACCGCCTGAAACATTCTGCACATTATCGTTCGATTCGGCCGGAGCCGCGCCGGAAACGCGCTTTTCCGCGCCGGAAGGGCCGCGGTCTTGCCGCTCGGAATCGGACATGTCGTATGACCTCCTGAAGGACGATCCCGGGCGGGCACCCATACAAGGCCTGCGCCGCCCGGCGTGCTCGCAGCCGCGAACACTCGGACTATCATGTCGTCATTCAGGACCGCCGCGGCAAGGTCCCCGAATGACGGGGAAAAACGGCACGCCGGTCCCGGGCGGCACAAGGCCCGGCATGCCAGGAAAAAGGCCCGGGGCACGCCCGACAGGGCGCCCCCGGCCGGGATTCAGGCGGATTGCTCGGCCGGCTTCTCCTTGCCGTAGACATAGACCGGACTGGTCTTGCTCTCGGCGACATCCTTGTTGATCACCACCTCGTCCACATTCTCCAGTCCCGGCAGGTCGAACATGGTGGACAGCAGGATGCTCTCCATGATCGCCCGCAGGCCGCGCGCGCCGGTGCGCCGCGCGATCGCCCGCTGCGCCACCTGCTTCAGCGCATCCTCGGTAAAGGTCAGCTTCACCCCCTCCATCTGGAACAGGCGCGCATATTGCTTCACCAGCGCGTTCTTGGGCTTGGTCAGGATCTCGATCAGCGCCGCCTCGTCCAGGTCCTCCAGCGTCGCGACCACCGGCAGACGGCCGATGAATTCGGGGATCAGGCCGAATTTCAGCAGGTCCTCGGGCTCGACGTCACGCAGGATCGCCCCCGTGCGCCGCTCGTCGGGCGACTGCACGTCGGCCCCGAACCCGATACCCGACCCCTTGCCGCGCGCGCTGATGATCTTGTCCAGCCCGGCAAAGGCGCCGCCGCAGATGAACAGCATGTTGGTGGTATCCACCTGCAGGAATTCCTGCTGCGGATGCTTGCGCCCGCCCTGCGGCGGAACCGAGGCCACCGTGCCTTCCATGATCTTCAGCAGGGCCTGCTGCACGCCCTCGCCGCTGACGTCGCGGGTGATCGACGGATTGTCCGACTTGCGCGAGATCTTGTCGATCTCGTCGATATAGACGATGCCGCGCTGCGCCCGCTCGACATTGTAGTCGGCGGCCTGCAGCAGCTTCAGGATGATGTTCTCGACATCCTCGCCGACATAGCCCGCCTCGGTCAGCGTGGTCGCGTCCGCCATCGTGAACGGCACGTCCAGGATGCGCGCCAGCGTCTGCGCCAGCAGCGTCTTGCCCGACCCGGTCGGCCCGACCAGCAGGATGTTCGACTTCGCGATCTCGACGTCGTTGTTCTTCTGGCTGTGGGCCAGGCGCTTGTAATGGTTGTGGACCGCGACCGACAGCACCTTCTTGGCATGGAACTGGCCGATCACGTAATCGTCCAGGACCTTGCAGATCTCCTTGGGCGTCGGCACGCCGTCGCGCGACTTCACCAGATGCGTCTTGTGCTCCTCGCGGATGATATCCATGCACAGCTCGACGCACTCGTCGCAGATGAAGACAGTCGGACCAGCGATCAGCTTCCGGACCTCATGCTGCGACTTGCCGCAGAACGAGCAATATAGCGTGTTCTTCGAATCGCTGGACTTGTTGTTCATAACCGCTCCTACGCCCGGGCAGCCGAAACGCCGTGGCGTCCGGACCGGGACCGAAAATCCTGACTCGGGTCAGGGTTTCCTTCAACCCTGCCCAAGCCGACGGACGCCGCAAAGCAAAAAATCGCGCCCACCCCCCTCAACTCTTGGCTGGCGCCGGTGCCGCGTGGTTGCGCACCACCTCGTCCACGATGCCGAACGCCAGCGCCTCCTCGGCCGACATGTAGCTGTCGCGCTCCAGCTTGCGTTCGATCTCTTCCAGCGACTGGCCGGTATGCTGCTCGTAGATTTCGTTCAGGCGCTGGCGAATCGTCAGGATCTCGCGCGCCTGAATCTCGATGTCGCTGGCCTGTCCCTGCGCGCCGCCCGACGGCTGGTGCACCATGACGCGCGCATTCGGCAGGGCGAAACGCCGCCCCTTCTCGCCGCCGGCCAGCAGCAGCGACCCCATCGATGCCGCCTGGCCGATGCACACCGTGCTGACCGGGCTGCGGATATATTGCATCGTGTCATAGATCGCCAGGCCCGCCGACACCACGCCGCCGGGGCTGTTGATGTAGAACGAGATTTCCTTGGTCGGGTTCACGCTCTCCAGATAGAGAAGCTGCGCCGACACCAGCGAGGCGACCTGGTCATAGACCGGCCCGGTCAGGAAGATGATCCGTTCCTGCAACAGGCGGGAATAGATGTCGAAGGCCCGCTCCCCGCGCGAGGTCTGCTCGACCACCATGGGCACTAGGGCGTTGCTGAAGATCTCCACGGGATCCCGATCCCTCATAGTCTCATTCCCGTTCCTGAAAACGCGAAGACCCGACACATCGTCCCGCGGGCACGCGCGCCGGGGCACGCGCGCCGGCCGGAACCGACGGCCGGGTCATTCCCCGGTTATGCTGATCAAGATAGAGATAAACCGCGCGGATACCACCCCACCCCCGTCATTTCACGGCGATTAGAGCCCACGCCGATGCACCGCCGGCCCTGCGCCGGGCCGATCCGCGCGCCAAAACAACGGCCTGCGCGGCTCCGCCGCAACCCGGGCGCCCAGGATCCCGCGGCACAACGCCAAGCCCCCGGCGCGGCAAACCGCACCGGGGGCTTGGCCCCAGGACCGAGACCCGGGACCGAGACCCGGAATCGAGAACCCAGAATCGGGGAATCGCGGAATCGACCGGCTTACAGGTCGGCGGGCGGGATCTCGGCCAGTTCCTCGGGGGTGACGTCCTTTTCCTCGACCTTGGCCAGCTCGATCACGTAATCGACAACCTTGTTCTCGAAGATCGGGCCGCGCAGGCTCTCCGTCGCCTGCGGATTCTTGCGGAAGAACTCGAACACCGCCTGCTCCTGGCCGGGATAGCGCATGGCCTCGGCACGGATGGCCTGCATCATCTCGTCCTGGGTGACCGTGATCGCGTTCAGCCGGCCGATCTCGGCCAGCAGCAGGCCCAGCTTCACCCGGCGCTCGGCGATCTTGCGGTAATCGGACCGCAGGGTCTCCTCGTCCTTCTCCTTGTCTTCCTCATCCAGCTCGCCGGCCTTGCGATCCGCCTCGACCCGCTGCCAGATCTGGGCGAACTCGGCCTCGACCATGCCCTGCGGCGCCTCGAAGTCGGTCTTCCCGGCCAGGGCGTCCAGCAGGTCGCGCTTGATGCGCAGGCGCGACAGTTGCGCGTATTCCTGCTCGACCTGCCTGGTGATGGCCTCGCGGACCTGCTCCAGCCCCTCGAAGCCGATCTTCTTGGCCATCTCGTCGTCGATCGCGACATCCACCGGGCGCTTCAGACCCTTCGCCTTGATGTCGAAGGTCGCGTCCCTGCCCGCCAGCTCGGCCGCCGAATAATCGGCGGGAAACGTCACGGCGATGGTCTTTTCCTCACCCGGCGTCATGCCTTCGATCTGCTCGGCGAAACCGGGAATGAAGCCCGCGCCGCCGATCTCGACATTCACGTCCTCGGCGGTACCGCCCTCAAACGCCTCGCCATCGACCTTGCCGACGAAATCCACGACCACGACGTCGCCCTGGGCGGCCGGACGCACTTCGTCGATCGTCTCGAAGCTGCGCTGGCGGCCGGCAATGTCCTTCAGCGCCTTGTCGATCGTCTCGGCGTCCGGCGTGGCCTTCAGGCGCGTCAGCGCCAAATCCGACAGGTCCGGCTGCGCGATCTCGGGCAGCAGTTCCATCTCGACCTTGAATTCCAGGTCGGCCGCCCCCGGCTCGGCGCCCGACACCAGGTCGACGCGCGGCTGCATCGCCGGGCGCAGGCCACGCTCCTCCAGCAGCGCGCGCGTGGCGTCGCCGACCGCCTGCTCCAGCACCTCACCCTGCACGGCGGTGCCGTAGCGCTGCTTGACGATGCTCAGCGGCACCTTGCCCGGGCGGAAGCCCGGCAGGTTCATGGACTGCCCCAGTTCCTTCAGGCGGGCGGCCCGCTTGCTCTCCAGTTCACCGGCGGGCACCGTGACGGTGAAGCCGCGCTTCAGGCCTTCGGAAAGCGTTTCAGTAACCTGCATCTGCCAGGCCATCCTCTCGGTCAGAACTTTCAAAGAACGCGCCTGGCCGCTCGGGCCGGCGGCGTCCGCACGCAAAACGCGATTGACCGGGCTGGTACGGGCGGAGGGACTTGAACCCCCACGACTTGCGCCACCAGAACCTAAATCTGGCGTGTCTGCCAATTCCACCACGCCCGCTACGGCGCCCGGGCCTCAAGCGGGCGGCTTTAGCGCACGATGCCCGATCCGGCAAGCCGACAATGGCGCGATTCCGCGCCCCGCCCCGTTCGTCAGCCCGCCGTTCCGCCCAACATGCAGGCCCGCGCCCGCGCCGCGCCCAGATGGCGGTCGAACTGTTCGGCCACCGGCCAGTCCCCGGCACGCATCCCCGCCTCGCCATGGATCCACACCCCGGCACATGCCGCCTCCCATGGCGCCATCCCGGCGGCCAGCAGCGCCGCGATCACCCCGGTCAGCGTGTCGCCCGACCCGGCCGTCGCCAGCGCCGCCGTCGCATGCGCGTTGATCGCCGCCCGCCCGTCGGGCGCCGCGATCACCGTGTCGGGTCCTTTCAGCACCACCACCGCGCCGCATCGCGCAGCGGCGGCCCGCGCGGCCGCCAGCCGGTCATTCCCCGGCGCGCCGAACACGCGGGCGAATTCCCCCGCATGCGGGGTGATCACCGCCGCCCCGCGCAGCCGCTCGGGCCGCCCGGCCGCCAGCAGAAACGCCCCCGCATCGGCCAGGACGGTCCGCCCCGCCCGCAACAGGCGCGGCAACGCCTCGCCGACCTCCGGCTCGGTCAGGCCGGGTCCGCAGATCCACACGCGGCGGCGTCCGTCCTGCAACAGAGCGTCCAGCGTCCCGTCATCGACCACCAGCCCCGGCTCGCCCATCCGGTACAGCGCCGCCGCCTCGCCCGCCGCCAGCCGCACCAGCCCGGCCCCCGCCGCCCGCGCCGCCGCGGCGGCCAGCCGCGCCGCCCCGGGCATCGTCCCGCCGCCGCAGATGCTGACGACGCCGCGCGCATATTTATGGCTGTCCATCTCCGCGTCCGGCACCCGCCACAGGCCGGGCGCGTTGCGCCAGGTCCGGACCGAAACCGCCGCCAGCGCGGCCGCGGGCATGCCGATATCCGCCACCTCCAGCCGCCCCGCCATCGCACGCCCCGGCAGCAGCAGATGCCCCGGCTTGGCCCGCACGAAGGTCACGGTCATCTCGGCGCGTGGGGCATAGCCCCGCACCGCGCCGGTCGCGCCATCGATGCCGCTGGGCACGTCCACCGCCACCACCCGCCGCGCCGCCGCCAGCACCGCCGCCGCCTCGGGGTCGACATCGCGGCTCAGCCCCGCGCCGAACACCGCGTCGATCACCAGTTCGGCCCGTGCCGCCTCGGCCGCCGCGAAGGGCACGCGCGGCCCCGTCCATTGTGCCGCGGCCCGGTCGGCATCTCCGCCCGGCCGCGGCGGGGCCAGGGCCGCCACCGCCACCGGCCAGCCCGCCTGAGCCAGCCGGCGCGCGGCGACATAGCCGTCCCCGCCATTATTGCCCGGACCGCACAGCACCAACACCCGGCACGGAGCCACATGGCGGCGCACCGCCCGTGCCACCGCCCGCCCGGCATTTTCCATCAGGTCGTAGACCGGCACCGTGCGGCTGCCTTCCCGGTCGATCCGCCCCATCTGCTCGGGATCAGGCAGGATCAGGTCCGCGATCAGAGACATGTGCACCGTTCCATCGGACACTCCCCAGCCCGCCTCCTCCCCAGATCCAGCCTTGAACCCAGCCCTGGACCCAACCATGGGGACCCCGCGAGCAACGGCCTTGCGCCGCGTTGCGGAATTGGCGATCACACATAGCATCGCCGCGTCCGCCCCGTCACGCGGGCCGCCCTCCATTTGCCAGCGGAGCAGATATGACCTCCTCCATCCTCTGGAGCCTCGTGCTCGCGATCCATATCCTGGGCATGACCGCCTGGGTCGGCGGCATGGTCCATGCCGTGTTCGTCCTGCGGCCCAGCCTGGGCCTGCTGGACGCGACCCAGCGCGCCTCGGTCCATCTGCAGACCCTGACCCGCTTCTTCCGCATGGTGTGGCACCTCATGCCGACGGTGCTGGTCTCCGGCTGGCTGCTGGTCCTGCACGAGGGCGGATTCGCCGCCGTCCCGTGGCAGGTCAACGCCATGCAACTGCTGGGCCTGGCGATGGCGGCCCTGTTCGCCCGCATCTATTTCGGCCCGTTCCAGAAGGCCCGCCGCGCCATCCGGCCGCAACCGGCCATCTTCGACAGCATCCGCGCGCTGGTGCTGGCCAATACCGGGCTCGGCGTGCTCACCATCCTCGCCGCCGCCATGGCGCGCGGCCTCTGATCGGACCCGACCCCGGGGCCACCCCACACCATGCGGGCACTATAGCTGCGGCAGCGGCGGTGCCCCCATGGTGGTGATCCGGCCGGCGCTCAGGATCGCCGCCGTGTTGATTAGCGACAGGTGCGAAAAGGCCTGCGGGAAATTTCCCACCTGCCGCCCGCTCCGGGCGTCATATTCCTCGGCCAGCAGGCCCAGGTCGCTGCGCAGCGCCAGCAGCCGGTTGAACAGGGCGTGCGCCTCTTCCAGCCGCCCCTGCGCGACATAGGCGTTCACCAGCCAGAAGGAACAGGCGATGAACGCCCCCTCGCCCCCCGCGACCCCTTCGACGGCATGATCGGGGATATAGCGGCGGACGAATCCGTGCTCGTCCAGCAATTCGCGCTCGACCGCCGCGATCGTCCCGGCCACGCGCGGATCCTCCGCCGGCAGAAATCCCACCACCGGGATCAGCAGCAGCCCGGCATCCAGCCCCTTGCCGCCGAAATACTGGACGAAGCTGTTCTTGTCCGCGTTGAACCCGTCCCGGCAGACCGCGTCATGGATATCCTGCCGCAGGGCCTTCCATTCCTCCAGCGGCGCTTCCAGCCCGTATTTCTCGGCATCGCGAATGGCCCGGTCGAACGCCAGCCAGCATGAGATCTTCGAGACGGTGAAATGGCGCCGTCCGCCCCGCACCTCCCACATGCCCTCGTCGGGCTCCTTCCAGATGCTCGCCAGATGCTCCAGCAGCCCGACCTGCAGGCGCCAGCCATCCGTGATCGCGCACAGCCGCGTCTGGCGCGCGACATGCAGCGCCGAGATCGCCTCGCCATACACGTCCAACTGCAATTGTCCGGCGGCCGCGTTGCCGATCCGCACCGGCACCGACTTGGCATAGCCGGGCAGCCACCCGGCCTCCCACTCGTTCAGCAGGCGCTCGCCGCCGATCCCGTACATGATCTGCACCTGGTCGGGGCTGCCCGCCACCGCCGCCTGCAGCCAGTTGCGCCACTGCATCGCCTCTTCGTAATAGCCGCCCGCCATGATCGCGATCAGCGTCAGCGACGCATCGCGCAGCCAGCAATAGCGGTAATCCCAGTTGCGCTCGCCGCCCAGCTCCTCGGGCAGCGAGGTCGTGGCCGCGGCGACGATCCCCCCTGTGGGCTGATAGATCAGCGCCTTCAGGGTCAGCAGCGACCGCCGCACCGCCGGCGCATGCACGCCCTTGTACGTGCAGCGCGCGATCCAGTCCGACCAGAACTGCTCGGTCCGGCGCAGCGCCGCCAGCGCGTCGATCGGGTCCGGCACCGGCCCGTGCGATTCCAGATGCGTCATCACGAACGGCACCTGGTCACCTTCCGACACGATGAAGCGCGACACGGTATGGCGCCCCTCGCCATGCAGCGCGACCGGGCAGCGCAGCACGCAGCGCGACGGGCCGGCGATGGCGGTAATGCCCATGTTGTCCGGCAGGCGCGTCACCCAGGGCACCGACAGGCCGTAGTCGAACCGCAGCACCAGCCAGTTCAGCACCGGCACCGCACCGCGCCGCCCCTCGACGATCCGGATCAGCGTCGGGGTCTCGGTCCCGATCGCCATGAAATCCAGGATGGCCACCACCCCGCCATGGGTCTCGAACACCGTCTCCAGCACCATGCCCTGCTGGCGATAGGTCCGCGTCACCGTGATCAGCGCGCCGCCGCGCTCCTCGTCCGGGGCCAGCAGCCAATGCCCGTTCTCGCCATTGCCCAGCAGGGCGGCGAAACAGGCCGGGCTGTCGAAACGCGGCCAGCACAGCCAGTCGATCGAACCGTTCCGTCCTATCAGGGCGCAGCTTCGCCCATCGCCGATCAGTCCATAATCTTCGATTTTCTGCGGTTCGACGTTAACCACGACACCTCCCAGAGACCCGATGCCACGGGCCCGCGCGATGCCGAAGGCACGAACCCGTTTATGCAACGCGCCACGCTTGATTTTCGTTCCATTTGCCGATACGGACGAACACGCGGAATCGGGGGATTCGCCTTCATTTTCGCAAGGCCCTGCTTCGTCGCAGGAAATCAGGCCACCATGCCTGCCGAACCGCATCGTGGCGGAACGAACGGGACCACACCACTGACACGTTCGAGAGAATTTTGAGCGCCAAGACGAACGCCTCCCCATCGGCCGCGCATGACGCCGAACACCATCCCGCATCCTATGCTCCGTCCGATTCGGGCACGGAGTCGCATGCCGACGGGCAGCCGCCGGCCGACGGGCCGGGCGCCGGAACCGGCGCGGACTCCCCGGCCGAGGCGCAGGCCGAACCCGAGCATCCGCTCTTCTCCGACCTCGGCCTGGCAGCGCCGATCCTGCGCGCGATCGACGAGATGGGCTACCGCCATCCCACGCCGATCCAGGCCCAGGCCATCCCGTATGTCCTGATGGGCCGCGACGTGCTGGGCGTGGCGCAGACCGGCACCGGCAAGACCGCCTCCTTCACCCTGCCGATGCTGGAAATCCTCTCCGGCTCGCGCGCCCGGGCCCGCATGCCGCGCTCCCTGATTCTGGAGCCGACACGCGAGCTGGCGCTGCAGGTCGCCGAGAATTTTGTCAATTACGGCAAATACCTCAAGCTGAACCACGCCCTGCTGATCGGCGGCGAGAGCATGGCCGAGCAGAAGGACGTGCTCAATCGCGGCGTCGACGTGCTGATCGCGACCCCAGGGCGGCTGATCGACCTGTTCGAACGGGGCGGCCTGCTGCTGAACCAGACCAAGCTGCTGGTGATCGACGAAGCCGACCGCATGCTCGACATGGGCTTCATCCCGGATATCGAGAAGATCGTCGGCATGCTCTCGCCCCTGCGGCAGACCCTGTTCTTCTCGGCCACCATGGCGCCCGAAATCCGGCGCCTGGCGGACATGTTCCTGCAGAACCCGAAAGAGATCACCGTCAGCCGCCCCTCCTCGGTCGCCACGACGATCGAGGCCGGGCTGGTGATCGTCGACGAAACCGAGAAGCGCCGCGCCCTGCGCCATATGCTGCGTGACGAGGCGGTGCAGAACGCCATCGTGTTCTGCAACCGCAAGCGCGATGTCGACATCCTGTGCAAATCGCTCGTCAAGCATGATTTCGCCGCCGGCGCCCTGCATGGCGACCTGCCGCAATCAGTGCGCTTCGCCACGCTGGAACGCTTCAAGGCGGGCGATCTGAAGATCCTGGTCTGCTCCGACGTCGCCGCGCGCGGCATCGATATCGGCGGCCTGTCCCACGTCTTCAATTTCGACCTGCCCTTCCATGCCGAGGACTATGTCCACCGCATCGGACGCACCGGCCGCGCCGGACGCACCGGCCACGCCTACAGCCTGGCCACGCCGTTCGACCGCACCCTGGCCGGGGCGATCGAGGCCCTGATCGGCCACCCGATCCCACGCCTGGCCGTCGAGGGTATCGAACAGCAGGAATGGTCCGAGGAAGACCGGCCCCGCGGCGGCCGGCGCGGCAAGGACGGCGGCAAGGACAAGGCCAGGGGCAAAGGACGCGGCGGCAAGCCCGAATCCCGTCCGCGCGACGAGGCGCCGGCGCCGCCGGTGGCCAGGGCCGAACCCGCCGAGGCCAAGCCCGTGCCGCAGCGCCCCGAACCCCGCAAGCCGGACACGGGCCGCCCCCGCGACCGCGACGCCGAGCGCGTGCCGGACGAGATCATCCAGAACGGCGCGCTGGGCTTCGGCGACGACGTCCCGGCCTTCATGCTGCTGCCCCGGCGCAGTTTCTCCGTCGCCCCGTCCCCCGACGCGGCGGACCTGCCTGACGGCGCGATCTGACGGCCCGGGCGGACAGGCGCGCCGGCGGCGATCCGCCGCGCGCTTCTCCGCTCAGGCGCTTGTCCGCTCAGGCGATGACGCCATGACGATCGAGACCGACATCACCCAACTCGGGGCCGACGGCGACGGCATCGCCCGCGCCCCTGATGGCGGCCGCCTGTTCATCCCCGGCGCCTTGCCGGGCGAACGGGTGCTGGCCGACATGCAGGACCCGCGCGCGGCCCGGCTGGTCCGGGTGCTGCGCCCCAGCCCGGACCGGGTCGGTCCGCCCTGTCCGCTCTTCGGCCTGTGCGGTGGCTGCGCGCTCCAGCATTTCGCACGTCCTGCCACCCTGGCATGGAAAGAGGCTCTGGTGCGGCACGCGCTGGAACGCGCCGGCTTCGCCGCGCCGCCCACGCCCGCGACGCATCAGAGCCCGCCGGGCAGCCGGCGGCGCATCGACCTGGCGGTCCGACGCCTGCCGCAGGGTGTGTCGATCGGCCTGCACGCCCGGCGCGGCGACGTGATCGACCTGACGGCCTGCCCGGTGCTGGACCCGGCGCTGTTCGCGCTGATCGCCGAACTGCGCGGCCTCATGCAATCGCTGGGCGCGCTGCGCCGCACCGGCGACGCACAGGTCAACCTGCTCGATTCCGGCCCCGACCTGCTGCTCGCCACCGATGGCCCGCTGGCGGCCGCCGACCGGGCCAAGCTGGCCGATTTCGCGCGCGCGCACCATGTGCCGCGCATCGCCTGGCGCCCCGCCGGCAGTACCCAGTCCCCGGAAACCGCCTCCCAGACGGCGCCCGTCCGCCATGATCTGTCCGGGGTCGCCGTCACCCCGCCGCCCGGCGCCTTCCTCCAGCCGACCCGCCAGGGCGAGGCCGCGATCATCGCCGCCATCCTGGCCGGACTGCCCCGGCGCCTGGGGCGCAAGGACACGATCATCGAACTTTATGCCGGCTGCGGCACCCTGTCCTTCGCGCTCGCCCGGCACGCCAAGGTCCTGGCGTTCGAGGGCCATCCCGACGCGCACGCCGCCCTGCACCGCGCCGCCGCCGGCACGCGGGTCGTCGCCGAACGGCGCGACCTGAACCGCCAGCCGGTCATGGCGCAGCACCTGGCCCAGGCCGGCGCCGTGGTGCTGGACCCGCCCTATGCCGGGGCCGGCGCGCAGATGGCGCAGATCATCGCCGGGCGCCCGCCCTGCATCATCTATGTCAGTTGCAATCCCCAGGCCCTGGCCCGCGACGTCGCGGGCCTCAAGGACGCGGGCTACACGCTGGACAGCCTCACGGTGATCGACCAGTTCCTCTGGTCCACCGAAACCGAAGCCGTGTGCGTCTTCACCGCTCCCAGACGCCCCCGGCGCCCGGGCCGGTAACCCGGGGCTTCGCCCCGGACCCCACCAAAGGCGGCGCCTTTGGAAACCATTTATTTGTCAACAGATTGGGGTCAAGGGGTCCGCGACTCCTTGCGGGTCGAGGGCAGCGCCCTCGCCTGGCCCGCATCAGACGTGGAAGCTCTCGCCGCAGCCGCAGCGGCCTTTCTCGTTCGGATTGATGAAGGTAAAGCCTGCTTCCAGTTGCTTCACCTCGTAATCCATCACCGTGCCGATCAGGAACAGGGTCGCCTTGCGGTCCACCAGCAGGGTCACCCCCTTGTCGGTCACGATTTCGTCCCCCGGACCGGGCGCCCCGACGAAGCTCATGTCGTAGCCATGGCCCGAACAGCCCTTGGTCGACACCGCGACGCGCAGCAACTGGCCGGCATGGGCGGTGTCATACAGGGCGCGCAGCCGCTCGGCGGCACGGTCGGACAGCGACATCAGCGGCGGCAGCGCGCGCGCCGGGCGGGCGGCGGCGGGCGTTCCGCCGATTGGCTGGGTCATCGGCTGGGTCGTTGGTTGGGTCATTGGGGGGGCATTCTCCCGAAAGCGGCATTCAAAACCTGTTCAGAACATGTTCAGGGCCAGGCGGGCATCGTCGCTCATCCGCGACATGTCCCACGGCGGGTCCCAGACGATCTCGACCTCGGCGCCGGTCACGCCGGCCACCGCACGCACCGCCTCCTGCACCTGCGCGGGCAGTTCCTGCGCGCTGGGACAGTTGGGCGCAGTCAGCGTCATCTCGATCCGCACCTTGCCGTCACGATGCAGGTCGATCGCATAGATCAGGCCAAGCTCGTAAATATTCACCGGAATCTCCGGGTCATAGACGCTGGCGATCGCCGCGATCACCGCATCCTCGTCGGGCGTTCCGTCCCCAGTCGGCTTCGTTCCCGGCTCCGTTCCCGGCTCCGCTCCCCGGGCCGGAGGCATCTCGTCCGGCGTCCAGCTCTCGACCGACCCGTCCGGCTCGGAAGCCGGCGCGTCGAACGAAAACCCGGCAGTCCCGGCCTCTGCAGGCCCGATCCCGGTCGTCTCCGCCGTCTCGATCTTTTCGGATTGCACGTTCATTCCCGTCTCATCCGTCCTTTGATTCGTCCGTCGCGCGCTGCCGGCCATCCGCCAGCGCGGTCTCCAGCGCCGACCAAGGCAGGGTGGCGCAGCGTATCCGCGACCGATGCCGCCGCAGCGGCGCGAACACCGCCAGTTCATCGCGGGGCGCTGCACCGCCGTCGCGCACCATCCTGTCGAACGCGGCCGACACCGCCTTCAATTCGCCACCGTCGCACCCCAGCGCCAGCTCGGCCATCAGATCGGCCGAAGCCACGCAGATCGCGCACCCCCGGGTCCGATGACCGATCCGCGCCACCCGCCCCTGCCCGTCCAGCACCAGCCCGACCCGCACCTGGTCGCCGCACATCGGGTTCACGCCCGTCCCCTCATGCGTGGCACCCTCGGGCAGGCCGGCATGGACGGGCGCGCGGGCCCGGTCCATCACCTGCTGCTGATAGATCCCCTCCTGGTCCATTCCCCCTCGATCCTCAGATGCCGATTTCCAGATGCCGGTCTTCAGATGAAGCCAGTCTTCAGATGAAGAAGGAGCGGATCTGCTCCAGCGCCGTGGCCAGCATGTCCACTTCCTCACGCGTCGTATACAGGCCGAAACTGGCCCGCGCCGTCGCACTCAGCCCCAGGCGGCGCATCAGCGGCTCGGCGCAATGATGCCCGGCCCGTACGGCGATCCCGCTTCGGTCCAGCAGGGTCGCGATGTCATGCGGGTGCGCGTCCTTCATGACGAACGAGATCACGCCGCCCCGATCGGCCGGCCGCCCGACCACGCGCAGGCCCGGCACGTCGCCCAGGCGCTCCAGGGCATGGGACACCAGCGCCGCCTCATGCGCCGCGATCGCGTCGTACCCGACCGCCTCGATATAGGAAATCGCTGCCCCCAGCCCGATCGTCTCGACGATCGCGGGCGTCCCGGCCTCGAACTTATGCGGCACCGCCGCCCAGCGCGATCCCTCGAACCGGACCTCGGAAATCATTTCGCCCCCGCCCATGAAGGGCGGCATCTCGTCCAGCAGCGCGCGCCGTCCCCACAGCACGCCGATCCCGCTGGGGCCATACAGCTTGTGCCCGGTAAAGGCATAGAAATCCGCCCCGATCGCCTGCACGTCCACCTTGCGGTGCACCACCATCTGGCTGCCGTCGAACAGCACGCGCGCGCCCGCGTCATGCGCCATGTCCGCGATCCGCCGCGCCGGGGTCACGCTGCCCAGCACGTTGGACATATGGGTCACCGCCACCAGCGCGACCCTGCCATCCTCCAGCAGCCGCCCCAGAGCATCCAGCTCCAGGTCGCCGTCATCGCTGATCGGCGCCACCCGCAGTTCGATGCCCGTGCGGTCGCGCAGCATCTGCCAGGGCACCAGGTTGGCATGGTGCTCCATTTCCGAAATCACCACTGCCTGCCCCGGCCGCATCAGGCTGCCGAAGGAATGGGCGACCAGATTGATCGCCTCGGTGCTGTTGCGGGTAAAGATGATCTCCTCGCGCGACGGCGCGCCGATCAGCCCGGCAACCTGGTCCCGCACCCCTTCATACGCCTCGGTCGTCCGCTCGCTCATCCAGTGCAGGCCGCGATGGATGTTGGCGTACTGGGTGCGCATCGCGCCCGCCATGGCATCGATCACCTGTACCGGCTTCTGCGCCGACGCCGCGCTGTCCAGAAAGACCAGCGCCTTGCCGTGCACCGTCTCGTTCAGGATCGGAAAATCGTCGCGCAGGCCGCGCAGCGCGTCGATCGGGTCGGTCATGACGACGGGCGACAGGTCCATCTTATGCGTCCTTCCGGTTCCACCAGGATTCGACCGCGCGATCCAGCACCGCGCGCAACATGTCGTCCCCCATCAGCGCGACCGCGTCATGCAGGAACGCCTTGACCAGGATGGCGCGCGCCTCATGCTCGGCCACGCCGCGGCTGCGCAGATAGAACAACTGGTCGCCGTCCAGCGCGCCCACCGTCGCCCCATGGCTGCAGCGCACGTCGTCGGCATAGATCTCAAGCTCCGGCTTGGCATCGATCTCGGCCGTCTCGGACAGCAGCAGCGCCTGATTCATCTGGTAACCGTCGGTCTTCTGCGCAATGCGCTCGACCAGGATCTTGCCCTGGAACACGCCGCGCGCATGCTCCGACAGCACGTTCTTCACCGTCTGGCGCGAATTGCAGGCCGGCGCGCCGTGGGTGATCACGCTGGTCAGGTCGGCATGCTGCCGCCCGTCCAGCAATTGCGCGCCGTTGACGTGCACCACGCCGCCCTCGGCCCCCAGCCGGGCATGGACCTCGTGCCGGGCCAGCCCCGCCCCCAGGGTCAGGGTAAAACTGTCATAATGCGCGCCCGCGCCGATATCGGCGTGAACCACCGCCAGATGCCGCGCCGAAACATCCTCGGCCTGCAGCTTGGCATGGACCAGCGACGCCCCGTCCGCGACCGCGATGTCGATGACCGGGTTGTTCAGATAATTCCCCTGCCCGACCGCCAGGTCCAGCAGCGACAATCTCGCCCCCGGCTCCAGCACGATCCGGTGCCGCGGATGGACCGACAGCGGCGTATCCCCCGCGATCACCACCGACAGCAGCGCCATCCGGCCTGCATCATGGCCGGAGGCGACATGCAGCACCAGCCCGTCCTCGGCCAGCAGCGCATTCAGCGCGCTCGCCACGTCATCGGCCGACGGCAGGTCGGTCGCCTCGTTGAACCGTACCGCGCGCACCCCGGCCGGCAGGCGCGAAAGCGCAGGATCGAACCGGCCATTGACCAGTACCGCGCGCGGCAGGCCGGGCTCCAGCCCGAAGACCCGTCCGGCCTCGGCCAGGATCGCCTCGACCCGCGCCGGGTCGGCCTGCGCCGGCGCGGCGGCGAAGGCCACGTCCCCCAGCGCGCGCAGCGAGGTATATTTCCACGCCTCGACCCCGCTGCGCGGCAGCCCGGCGCGGCCCAGCCATTCCGCCGCCGCGTCGCGCGCGGCGCTGGCCCCGGCCCGCGCCGCATGGCGCGCCAGGAATGCGGCGGCGCTGGCGCCGGCGGGCGCGATCGCGTTCACGCCGCCTCCGCCAGGAAACGGGCATAACCCTGGGCTTCCAGTTGCTTGGCCAGCTCCGGTCCGCCGCTATGGATGATCCGCCCGCGCGCCATCACATGGATGCGGTCCGGCACGATGTAATCCAGCAGACGCTGGTGATGGGTGATGACCAGCGCCGAGAAATCGGGCGCACGCAGCGAATTCACCCCTTCGGCCACGATGCGCAGCGCGTCGATGTCCAGCCCGCTGTCCGTTTCGTCCAGGATGGCGAAGGACGGCTGCAGCATGCGCATCTGCAGCACCTCGTTGCGCTTCTTCTCGCCGCCCGAGAACCCGACATTCACGTTGCGCTTCAGCATGTCGTCGGCGATCGACAGGTGCCTGGTCTCCTGGCGCACCGCCTTCAGGAAGGCCACGGCATCCAGTTCGTCCTGCCCCCGGGCGCGGCGCACCGCATTCACCGCCGTGCGCAGGAAATTCGCGTTGTTCACCCCCGGCAGTTCGACCGGCGCCTGAAAGGCCAGGAACAGGCCCAGCGCCGCGCGCGCCTCGGGCTCCAGCGCCAGCAGGTCCTGACCCTTGAAGGTCGCGGTGCCCTCTGTCACCTCGTAATCCTCGCGCCCCGCCAGCACATAGGACAGGGTGGATTTGCCCGACCCGTTCGGCCCCATGATCGCATGGACCTCGCCCGCCGGGATCTCCAGATCGACGCCCCGCAGGATCTCCTTGTCCATGCCGCCATCGGAAATCTTGGCGCACAGGCCGGCGATCCGTACAAACTCGTTGCTCACGTCACTCATCTCCGTTCAGCCGACGCTGCCTTCCAGGCTGATCTGCAGCAATTTCTGGGCCTCGACCGCGAATTCCATCGGCAGTTCCTTCAGCACGTCCTTGCAGAACCCGTTGACGATCAGCCCCACCGCGTCCTCTTCCGACAGGCCGCGCTGACGGCAATAGAAGAGCTGATCCTCCGAGATCTTCGACGTCGTGGCCTCGTGCTCCACCTTGGCCGACATGTTGCGGCTCTCGATATAGGGCACGGTGTGCGCCCCGCAGCGGTCGCCGATCAGCAGGCTGTCGCACTGTGTGAAGTTCCGCGCTCCCGACGCCTTGGGCATCATCCGCACCAGCCCGCGATAGGTGCTGTCGGACTCCCCGGCGCTGATGGTCTTGGCGATGATCGTCGAGCGCGTGTTGCGCCCGATATGGATCATCTTGGTCCCGGTATCGGCCTGCTGGTGGTTGTTGGTCACCGCGACCGAATAGAACTCGCCCACCGATCCGTCGCCCTGCAGGATGCAGGACGGATATTTCCACGTGATGGCCGACCCGGTCTCGACCTGCGTCCAGGAGATCTTCGACCGCGCCCCGCGGCAGGCGCCGCGCTTGGTCACGAAATTATAGATCCCGCCGCGGCCTTCCGCGTCGCCCGGGTACCAGTTCTGCACGGTCGAATATTTGATCGCGGCGTCATCCATCGCCACCAGCTCGACCACCGCCGCATGAAGCTGGTTCTCGTCGCGCATCGGCGCCGTGCAGCCTTCCAGATAGGATACCGACGCCCCCTCCTCGGCGATGATCAGCGTCCGCTCGAACTGGCCGGTATTGCGCGCATTGATGCGGAAATAGGTCGACAGCTCCATCGGGCAGCGCACGCCCTTGGGAATGTAGACGAACGAGCCGTCGGTAAAGACCGCCGAATTCAGCGCCGCATAGAAATTGTCCGACACCGGCACCACGCTGCCCAGATAGCGGCGCACCAGGTCCGGATGCGCGCGCACCGCCTCGGAAATCGGGCAGAAGATCACCCCCGCCTCGGCCAGCGTCTCGCGGAAGGTGGTCACGACCGATACGCTGTCGAATACCGCGTCCACCGCCACCGGGGCACGGGCCTGCTCGCCCTCGGGCACCTCCACCCCCGCCAGCATCGCCTGCTCGTGCAGCGGAATGCCCAGCTTCTCATAGGTGCGCAGCAATTCGGGATCGACCTCGTCCAGCGATTTCGGCCCGGCCTTCTTCTTCGGCGCGGCATAATAATGCGCGTCCTGGAAATCGATCGGCGGATGGCGCGGCTTCGCCCAGGCCGGCTCCGCCATCGCCTGCCAGGCCCGGAACGCCTTAAGCCGCCAGTCCAGCAGCCACTCCGGCTCCTGCTTGCGGTGCGAGATCAGGCGGATCGTATCCTCGTTCAACCCCTTGGGGGCCAGATCCATCTCGATCTCGGTCTCGAACCCCCATTTGTACGTGGACTGGCTCAGACTCTCGACCGCATCGCGGGTTTCGGCAATCGCTGGCATCTTCCTGCTCCCTCAGACCGCTTCGGCCCGGCCGGCCGCGGATATGTCCCGGACCGCCGGCGCGGCCCCCCTGCCCTGATCGGGGCCCTGACCAGGCTCCCTGTCAGAGCCTCGCTCAGAGCCCCAGTCGGGCGATCCCGCGCCATGTCGCTGCCCGCAACGGCGCATGTCCGACAGGCTGATGGCCGACAGCGCGCCGCGGATCGCGTCATTGACCGCGTCCCATTGGCCGCACAGCCCGCACAGCCCGCGCGTATCGCACCCCCCGCCATCGACGCAGGCCGTCAGCGAAATCGGACCGTCCACGGCGGCGATCACCCGCGCGACGGAAATATCGTCCAGCTTCCGCGCCAGCCGGTACCCCCCGCGCGCGCCGCGCAACGACACGACCAGGTCGTCGGCCGCCAGGATCTTCAGCACCTTGGCCACCGTCGGTTCCGGGATTCCCGTAGCCTGCGCCAGCGCGGGCGACGTCATCACCTCGTCCGCCTGCGCCAGGCGCACCAGGGCGACGACGGCGTAATCGGTCAGCTTCGACAATTTCAGCATCCGCCCTCCTTCGCCGGCCACGGTCCCGTCCGCCCATAGCGGACCAAATCAGTACTGATTTCCGTTTCCAGATGCTTCCGTGCAAGGCCAGCGTCAAGTGCAATCGGCACAGCCCAGTCACCTGACGGGCCGCATAACGGCATAATCGGGGGCCGCTTCCCGTCCAACCCGCGTGCTTTAGCCCGCTCCCGGCCCGAATGCCAGCCGCAGCACCAGCGCCAGGCCGGCGCCTGCCAGAAATCCCACCAGCGTGCCGTTCAGCCGCACGAATTGCAGGTCCTTGCCCACACGCAGCTCCAGCCGCTCGGCCAGCATGTCGGCATCCCATCCCGCCACCACCGCGGCGATGAAGCGCGACAGCCGTTCCCGCACGAAGGGCAGCCCGCGCAAGATCATTCGCCGCACGCCCGTCGCCACCCGCTCGCGCAGCGCCGGGTCGGTGCGCATCTGCTCGGCCAGGCGCAGCAGCGTGTCGCGGACGATCGACGCGGCCCATCCGTCGGGCCGTCCCATGTCGGCCTCGATCATCAGCCGCATCCGCCGCCACACATCGCCGCTCCAGTTGCGGATGCTGTCATGGGTCATTACCCCCATGATCGCGCCGGTAATGTCGCGCCGCCGCTCCGGATCGGTCTCGATCCGGTCGATCTCGGCGCGCACCCAGCTCGTAAAGCCCTCGCGCAGCTCCGAATTCTGCGGGTCGATCCGGTCCAGCTCCTGGTTGACCGCCACCAGCACCTTGGTCGCGATCGACCCGCCGATGGCCCAGCCCAGGATCCGCCCGCCCTGCTCGCGCACCCGGTCCTCGATCATCGTGCGCAGCGACGCTTCCTTGGCCTTCAGCCCGTCCTTCATGCGCGCCAGCAGAAAGGACAGCACCTCCTGGTGCCGGTCGCCCTCGACCAGCGCCCGCAGGGTCCGGGCCACGACCGGCGCCACCTCCTCGCCCCCCAGCAGCATCGGCATGATCCGCGCCAGGCCCGATCCCGCGCGCCCGTCCCCCAGACGTTCCAGCACCGCGGGGGCGGCGCCGGCCAGGCTGCGGCTGACCGTCTCGGCCGAGGCCGGGTCGTCCATCAGCCCCGCCAGGATCTCCGGCAGGTCGATCCGGTCCATCGCCGCATTGACGTCGTCCTCGGTAAAGACATGGCCGGCGACGAACCGGCCCAGCGCCTCGCCCAGCCGCGCCTTCTGCGCCGGCAGGATCGCAGTATGCGGAATCGGCAGGCCCAGCGGCCGGCGGAACAGGGCGGTCACGGCGAACCAGTCCGCCAGCCCGCCCACCACCCCGGCCTTCGCGCCGGCGCGCAGCACCTCCAGCCAGGGTCCGTCCGCCACCAGGCCGGCCGCCGGCGCCGCATAGCCGGCGGCGGTCAGCGCCCCCATGGCGACCAGCAGGCCGGTCGCCGCCCGGCGATAGCGTCGCAATGTCAGCCGGGCCGCCCTGTCCGCGTCGGGGATCGTGTTCATCGTCCCGTCGATACCATTCCGGCCGCATGAACCCAAGCACCCGCAGGCCCCCGTTCCGGTCCTGTTGCGTTCCGTGACAAATCACTGCGTGTTCCCCAAATTCGGCACGAGTCGCCGCGGCAGACATTGCGATGGGCGCGCGAACATGAAACCTTGCGCCTCGTGCGCCGACCGGATGCCGCCCGGATGCCACCGCAGGACACGCCACGTATTCAGGATGACTGGGACTACCGCCATGACCGAGATCTCTCCCCGCGACGCAGCCGAGATGCTGCTCGACCTCACGCGGCAGGTGGTCACCGATCACGAGGACGCGTCGTCAGGCAATCCCATCATCGCGCTCGCGCGCCGGATCGGCCGGCAGATCACGGCCGGGACCGTCACGACCGACATGCTGGAACAGGCCGTCCGCCATCTGCGCGACGCCGCCTTCCGCGACCGCGCCGCCCGGCTGCGCGCCTATGTCGAGGGCACGGACGATTCCGCCATCGCCACGCGGATGCGCGGCGTGGCCCAGACCGTGGCGCGCGAACGCGGCCCCGACGGCACGCCGCCCAATTTCGGCCATTTCCGCAAGACCGTGGAACGCAGCCGGTTCGCCGCCGTCTTCACCGCCCACCCGACCTTCGCCCTGGCCAATTCGGTCTACGAAACCCTGGCCGTGATGGCCTCGACCGATGACGGGCATCTGGCGGACATGCCCTGCCTGCCCACCCATCGCCGCGCGGCGCCCCCCACGCTGGACGAGGAATTTTCCCTGGCCTCGGCCGCCATCCTGCGCGGCCGCAACGCCCTGGACCGGCTGAACGAGACCCTGCTGAACGAGGCCCGCGCCCGCTGGCCGCACGAATGGTCGGTCCTCAGCCCCCGTCCGATCATCCTGACCAGTTGGGTCGGCTACGACACGGACGGCCGCACCGACATCGGCTGGTGGGACACGATCCGCCTGCGCCTGCGCATGAAGCGCCTGCAGCTCGAACGCCTGGCCGCCCAGATCACCCCGCTGCGTCCGATGGCCGACGGGCTGCACCAGCGCGTCGAACGCGCCCTCGACGCGGTCGATGCCCAGATCGCCGCCTGTCCTGTCGGCGAATCGCCCACCCCCGAATCGGTCGCCGCCTTCGCCGCCGTGCTGATCGGCCGGCGGGACGAGGCGATCTCCGCCGCCAGCGAACTGGCCACCTCGTTCCAGGAGGCCATCGATACCGCCCCCGCCGAGCAGCGCATGACCCTGGCCGTGGCCCGCGCCGGGCTGATGGCGCACGGCATGGCGGCCGCCCACACCCATGTGCGGCTGAACGCGACGCAGATCCACAATGTCGCGCGCCAGCGCCTGGGCATCACCGACAGCCCCGAGATCCCCTCGCAGCGCCGCGGCCTGCTCAGCCGGATCAACGAGGCCCTGGACCAGGTCCAGCCGGTCGAGATCGATTTCGGCTCGCTGCTGCTGGAACAGGCCACCGCCGCCCGGCTGATGATGACGGTGCGCCAGATCGTCCGGCACATCGACCGCGAAAGCCCGGTCCGCTTCCTGATCGCCGAGACCGAAAGCGGCTACACGCTGCTGACCGCGCTGTGGCTGGCGCGCTGCTTCGGCATCGAGAACCAGATCGAGATCTCGCCGCTCTTCGAAACCCAGGAAGCCCTGGAAAACGGCGCCCATATCGTCGAGGAAGCCCTGCATTCCCCGCATTGGCGCGATTATCTGCGCCGCACCGGCAAGCTCAGCCTGCAATTCGGCTATTCCGATTCCGGCCGCTATGTCGGGCAGTTGGCCGCGACCTACCTGATCGAACGGCTGCGGCTGAAGATCTGCGACCTGCTGCGGCGCTGGAACCTGACCGAGGTCGAGGTCATCCTGTTCGACACCCATGGCGAGAGCATCGGACGCGGCGCGCACCCGTTCCGCCTGACCGACCGGCTGGACTATCTCTCGCCGCTCCATGCCCGCGCGGTCTTCGCCGAAGCCGGCCTGCGCATCCGCGAGGAGACGGCCTTCCAGGGCGGCGACGGCTACCTGCTCTTCGGCACCCAGGCGATGGCCGACGCCACCGTAGGGGTGATCGCGTCGCACATCTTCGCACCCACGCAGCTCAACCGCGACCCGGTGTATGACGAGCCCGATTTCTCGGCCGATTTCTTTTCGACCATCGGCGCCGGCATGGCCGGCCTGGTCGAGGATCCCGGCTATGCCGCGCTGCTCGGCGCCTTCGGCCCGTCCCTGATCGACAAGACCGGCTCCCGCCCCTCGGCGCGGCAGAGCGACAGCGGCGCGGCCACGACGCGGATCTCCCACCCCAGCCAGCTCCGCGCCATCCCCAACAACGCCATCCTGCAGCAATTGGGCTGGTGCGCGAACACCATCCAGGGCCTGGGCGGCGCCGCCGCGCGCCATCCCGAAACCTTCGAGGAATTCCTCAGCCGCAGCCCCCGCTTCCGCCGCGCCGTGGATTTCGCCACCCACGCGCTCGCCCATTCCGACGACACGGTGCTGCGCGCCGTCATCTACATGCTCGATCCCGACATGTGGCTGAACCGCGCGACCGCCGAATCCGACCCGTCCCGGCGCGACGCCTATCTTGCACTGATGCACGGGCTGGAGCGGCTGAATTTCTGGGCCAGCACCCAGGCCATGTTCCGCCGCATCCAGTCCGACCACCTGTCCCTGCGCCGCGCCTGGCCGCAGGCCCCCCGGATGGGCGAGGCCGAGAAGCTGCTGCATGCGATCCGCATCGCCACCATCGAGCAGATCTGGCTGCTCTCGACCCGGATTCCCTATTTCTCGCCCCGCAACGCCTTCTCGCGCGACGCGCTGACCACCCGCGTGCTATGCCTCGAAGTCCCCGCCGCGCTGCGCGAACTGGACTATATCTTCCCCTACGCCACCGGCAGCGGGATGGAACTGGATTATTCCGAATCCCACGGACCGCGGAACGCCGGCGCCTATGTCCGCGAACATGCCGAGATCTTCGAGCCGATGCAGCGCCTGTTCGACCTGGTGCGCGAGACCGGGATGGCGGTCATGCACCATGTCGGGGCCTTCGGCTGAACGGCTCCGAAAGCGGGGCGCCGCCCGAAACCGCCCCCGGGGAAAGCTGGCAGGTGCGCGAGGCCCCGCCGCCGGTGGGCGTCCCCCTTCCGGCGGCGCCCGGCATCAGCCGGATCGTCGCCCCCAATCCCGGCCCGATGACCGGCCACGGCACCAATTGCTGGCTGGTCGCGCATGCGGGCGGCACCGCGATCATCGATCCGGGATCGGACGATCCGGCGCACCTGCACGCCATCCGGACGGCCGCGCGCGGCCCGATCACCCATGTCCTGCTGACCCACACCCATCGCGACCATCTGTCCGGCGCCCGCCCCCTGGCCGCTTCGGCCGGGGCGCCGGTCTGCGGCTTCCGCAACAGCGCCAGCCCGTCCTTCACCCCGGACATGGCGCTCGATGACGGCGCGCGCCTGGCCGGGCTGACCGCGCTGCACACGCCCGGCCACGCCACCGATCATCTCTGTTTCGCGGCACCGGGCGGCATCGTCTTTACCGGCGACCACGTCATGGGCTGGTCCACCACGATGGTCCCACCCGCGCCGGACGGTTCGGTACGCCAGTTCCTCGACGGGCTCGCCCGCCTGCGCGCGCTCGCCCCGTCATTGCTGCTCCCGGCCCATGGCCCCGCCATCACCCGGCCCGATTCCTGCCTGCGCGGCCTGATCGCGCACCGCCTGGCGCGCGAGGCCCGGATTCGCGCCGCCCTGGGTCCCGAGGCCGCGCCGCTGGCCGAACTGATGCGCCGCGTCTACCGCGCCATCCCGCCCGCCCTGCGCCGCGCGGCGGAACTGAACCTTCTGGCCCACCTGGAGAAATTGCAACAGGACGGACAGGCGGTTCACGGGCATGATGGCTGGCGCATCGCCCCGGCCCCTCCCGGGGCACCCGATCACACGCCCCCGGCATAGCACCCGGCGATCCGCGGCCCGCCCGCGACCGTCCGGCCGTGCATCCCATCCACCCGGAGATCCGTTCGTTGAAGACTCGCCTGATGCTGCTGTCCGCCTCGCTGCTCTGCCTGGGCCCCGCCTCCGGCCGCGCGGACGATCACACGGATGCCAACCATGCGGCCCATCCCGCCCCCCATTTGTCCCAGCCGATCGAACGGACCAGCAGCGGCTCGGTGACGGTCGGCGGAAAATCCATCGCCTATCAGGCGGTCGCCGGCACGCTGGTCGTCCATCCCCATGGCTGGGACGATTCCGAAGACACGGTCCATCAGGAAATCCCGGGCAGCGACGCCCATGCGATCGACGGCAATCCCGACGCCACGGCGTCGATGTTCTATGTCGCCTATTTCCGCAAGGACGCCCGGCCCGAGACCCGCCCCATCACCTTCGTCTTCAATGGCGGTCCCGGCTCGTCGACCGTCTGGGTGCATATGGGCGCCTTCGGCCCCCGCCGGGTGGTGACGAATGACGACACCCACACCCCCGCCGGCCCGTACCGGCTGATCGACAATCCGCAAAGCCTGCTCGACGTCACCGACCTGGTCTTCATCGACGCGCCGGGCACCGGCTTCGGCCGCATCAACGGCAAGGACAAGGAAAAGCAGTTCTGGGGCGTCGACGAGGACGGACAGGCCTTCACCGCCTTCATCACCCGGTTCCTGGCCAAATATGGCCGCTACAATTCGCCGAAATACCTGTTCGGCGAAAGCTACGGTACGATGCGCGCCGCCGTGCTGGTCAACGACCTGCAGAACCAGGAAAATATCGACTTCAACGGCGTCATCCTGCTGTCGCAGATCTTCAGCTACGACAACAGCGTGGACGAACCGACGCAGAATCCCGGCATGGACGAGCCGTTCGTGCTCGCCCTGCCGACCTACGCCGCCACCGCCTGGTACCACCACAAGCTGCCGCAGCAGCCCACCGACCTGAAAGCTTTCCTGGCCGAGGTCGAGCATTTCGCCTCCACCGACTATCTGGTGGCGCTGCAGCAGGGCGCCGGCCTGCCCGCCGCCGACCGCGCCCGCATCGTCGAACGACTGCACGCCTATACCGGCCTGCCGGCCGACTATATCCGCCGCGCCGACCTGCGGATCGACGGCGGCGAGTTCTCCAAGACGCTCCAGGCCGATGACGGCATGACCACCGGCCGGCTCGACACCCGCTTCTCGGGCCCCGTGCTGGACCCCCTCAGCAAGGAAGCCGGATACGACCCGCAATCCGCCTCGATCAGCTCCGCCTATGTCTCGCTGTTCAATGATTACGTGCGCAAGGTGCTGAATTACGGCGACGGGCTGAGCTATCGCGCGGAAATCGACATCCCGCACTGGAATTTCCACCACGCCGCCGGCGGTCCCGACAGCCCGCCCTCGGACGGCCCGGCCAACGTGATGCCCGACCTGGCCCAGGCGATGAAGACCAACCCGACGCTGAAAATCATGCTGAATGCCGGCTATTTCGACCTGGCGACCCCCTATTACGAGGGGATCTACGAAATGCGCCACCTGCCCATCCCGGCGGCGCTGCAGAAGAACATCGAATTCCGCCAATACCAGTCGGGACACATGGTGTACGCCAACATCCCGTCCCTGACCCAATTGCACGACAACATCGCCGACTTCATCCGCCGCACGGACAACCAGCCCGCAAGCGGATCGCCCGCACCGTAAAGGCGAAAAAACATTGACGCGGACCGGTCGCGCCGTAAGGTCGTGACCGGTCCGACGCGACCAGCCGCCTGCGGCCGGCCGGCCATGGTGAACGCGTCTCCGGTTTCGTCCCTCCCCTTGTCCGGGCGAGCCCATCAGCAACGCAGGCCCTGATCCCGACGGTTCGCCCCGATTGGCAAGGTTGGGCATGCGTACCTTCAGACACGCGAAACTCATGGCATCCACGCTCCGCACGCTGCTTGCGGAACGAGGTGCTTCGATCGGCCACGCCGAGAGCCTGGAAATCGTCGCGCGACAGTTCGGCCTGCGGAACTGGAACATCCTGGCCGCCCGCATCGCCGCCGCCGAACGGCAGGAAACCCCCGCAGCGCTGCCGAAAGGCTGGTCCATCGCCGGCACGACCCCCGGAAACTACGCGATCGGCCTGGATGCCGCTCAAAGCAGCCGGACGGAGAAAATCGTCGCCATAAGCTGCCTCTTCTCGTCCGACGATCCGGACGCGGCCAGAATCCAGAACGGCTTCGGCACATTGATGCAGGCGGTCGACGCCCGCCCCTTCATCGGCAAGCGCCTGCGCTTCTCGGCCCTGTTGAAGACCCGGGACGTGCCCGGACATGCCACCATCTGGATGCGGGTCGACGATAAAGCGCCGGATACGATCCTCTTCGACAATCTGATGAGCCGTCCCGCCAACGGCGCGCTGACGGGGACGTCCGACTGGACAGCGCGCCAGATCGTCTTCCAGATCCCCGAGGACGCCGACAGCCTGCATTACGGGCTGCTGCTGACCGGCATGGGAACCGTCTGGGCAAAGACTGTCCGTCTCGAGGTCGTGGACGACAACACGCCCCCTACCGCCACGCGGCAACATTATGAGCGCCAGCGGCGCGTGCGTCGCGTGATCGAAGGTGGCCCGCAGAACCTGGATTTCTCCGATATCGCCTGACCACGATCCGCCCCGGTGCGGCCGGGCACAAAAAAAGCCGGCCCCCGAAGGGGCCGGCTTCCTGCTCTGTGATCGGGTCGGGATCAGGCCGACTTGGCCATGATCTCTTCGGCCACGTTGCGCGGCACCGGGTCATAATGATGGAACTGCATCGTGAAGGACGCGCGGCCCTTCGTGATCGACCGCAGGTGCGAGATGTAGCCGAACATCTCCTTCAGCGGCACCAGCGCGCGGACCATGACGGTCGAGCCCGAGCTTTCCTGGTTCTGGATCATGCCGCGACGACGATTCAGGTCGCCCACCACGTCGCCGACATGGTCGTTCGGCGTGGTGATCTCGACATCCATGATCGGCTCCAGGATCACCGGGCCGGCCTTCTTCATGCCCTCGCGGAAGCAGGCCTTGGCGGCGATTTCGAACGCCAGCGCCGAGGAGTCGACGTCATGGTACTTGCCGTCCAGCAGCGTGAACTTGAAGTCCACGGTCGGGAAGCCCGCCAGCACGCCCGTCGAGGACTGCATGCGGATGCCCTTTTCCACCGCCGGTATATATTCCTTCGGCACGGTGCCGCCGACGACCTTGTTCTCGAACTGGATCTCCTCGTTCCGCTCCAGCGGCGCGAACTCGATCTTCACTTCGGCGAACTGGCCCGAACCGCCCGACTGCTTCTTGTGGGTATAGGTCTCGGTATGCGCCTGGGTGATCGTCTCGCGATAAGCCACCTGCGGCGCGCCGATATTCGCGTCCACGCCATACTCGCGGCGCAGGCGGTCGATGATGATGTCCAGATGCAGCTCGCCCATGCCCGACAGGATGGTCTGGCCGGTTTCCTGGTCCGTCTTCAGGCGCAGCGAGGGGTCCTCGCCCGCCAGCTTCTGCAGCGCCAGGGTCATCTTCTCGACCCCGTCCTTGGTCTTCGGCTCGACCGAGATGTCGATGACCGGCACCGGGAAGCTCATGCGCTCCAGCACCACCGGATCGGTGGAGTCGGCCAGCGTGTCACCGGTCTGGGTGTCCTTCAGCCCCACGAAGGCCGCGATGTCGCCGGCGTGGACTTCCTTCACTTCCTGGCGCTTGTCGGCATGCATCTGGAAGATGCGGCCGATACGCTCCTTGTGGCCCTTGGTCGTGTTCAGGACCGAATCGCCCGAGCGCAGCACGCCGCGATAGACGCGCACGAAGGTCAGGGTGCCGTACTTGTCGTTGATGATCTTGAACGCCAGGCCGGCGAACTTGCCGTCCGGGTCGACCGGGATGATCGGCAGCTTGTTCTCGTCGACCTCTTCGTCCTCGGGCGGCGCGATGCGGATGCCCTCGACGTCGTCCGGCGCCGGCAGGTAGTCGATCACCGCGTCCAGCAGCGGCTGCACGCCCTTGTTCTTGAAGGCCGTGCCGCACAGCACGGGGCGGAACTCGCCCGAAATCGTGCCCTTCTTGATGCAGCGCTTCAGGGTCGCGACTTCGACGTCGCCCTTCTCGAAATATTCCTCCATGGCCGCCTCGTCGACGGCCAGCGCCGTGTCCAGCAGCTCCTGGCGGGCCTCGGCGGCCTTTTCCTTCAGCTCGGCCGGGATTTCCTCGTCATGGTATTTCGCGCCCAGCTCGCCGCCTTCCCAGACGATGGCCTTCATCTCCACCAGGTCGACGACGCCGACGAAGTTTTCCTCGGTGCCGATCGGCAGCTGCAGCGGAATGGCGACGATGTCCAGCTTCTCCTTCAGCGTGTCGAACGCGCGGTAGAAGTCGGCGCCGGTGCGGTCCAGCTTGTTGATGAAGATGATGCGCGGCACGTTGTAGCGATCGGCCAGGCGCCAGTTGGTCTCGGACTGCGGCTGCACGCCGGCCACGCCCTCGATGATGAACACAGCGCCGTCCAGCACGCGCAGGCTGCGGTTCACCTCGATGTTGAAGTCGATATGGCCCGGCGTGTCGATGATGTTGATGCGATGGCCGTTCCACTCGCAGGTCACGGCGGCCGACGTGATCGTAATGCCGCGCTCGCGCTCCTGCTCCATGTAGTCGGTGGTGGTGTTGCCCTCGTGCACCTCACCGATCTTATGGGAAACACCGGTGTAGTACAGGATGCGCTCGGTGGTCGTGGTCTTGCCGGCGTCGATATGCGCGGTGATGCCGATATTGCGAATCAGCGAAAGATCGGACTTGTCGGACACGGGGGAACCTCCACAAGACAAATCAGGCGCGAACGGAACCTCTCCCCTCGCGCCTGCCAGAGCCGGAAGCTGCCCCCCATCCCCGAACCGGGGTTCCGGAAGATGCAGCCGGCGAAATAGACAGATGGGCCTGACATGCGTCAGGCGCCCAAAACATGCAAGCCCGGTCCGAACGAAAATTCGGACCGGGCTTGCATGCGAAACTCAAGCCGTTGCTTCGGCCTTCTTTTCCTGGGCGCGCAGGATGCGGCGCTTCAGGGCCTGGGCCTCGACCGGCAGCTTGCGGTTCGGGGTCGACAGCAGGAACGCGTCCAGACCGCCATTATGCTCGACCGTGCGGATACCATGGGTGCTCAGGCGCAGGCGCACCGCGCTCCCCAGGATGTCGGACAGCAGCGACGTCTCCTGCAGGTTCGGCAGGAAGCGGCGGCGGGACTTGTTGTTGGCGTGGCTGACATTGTTTCCCGTCAGCACGCCTTTGCCCGAAATCTGGCAACGGCGAGACATGATATCATCCTCGGATAACTAAGGCCGAGGCAAGATGCTCCGGCAATGATCGTCAAGATTAGGCGCGGCTTATGGCCAAGCAGCCGCCCTCCGTCAAGCCGAAAGCAGCGATTCGGGGCATTTTCACCCCCTCCGCCCGTCCGGCCGCGCCAAAACCGGCTTTCAGCCGGCGGGCCGGGCCCGGTCGCGATCCGGATGCAGCTCGCCCGCGCGGACGCTGTGCATCGCATTCTCCAGCATGGCCAGCATGGTCCCCTGGTCCATCGTGCGGGCCAGCAGCCCCAGCGATCCGCCCAGCAGGGCCGAGGCGATCGCGATCGGCGGCAGCTTCTCGCCCAGCATATATTCGATGGCCTTGTCGACCACCGCGCCGCAATGGCTCAGTTCCTCGGGCACCGATCCGTCATGGCCCAGCGTCGGATCCGCCGGGCTCTCCTGATCCGTCCGCGTCATCGCGCCTCGCTCCCGTCCTTATCCATTATTCATTCACCCGCATGTTGCCCGCCGTCACGCCCCAAGGCCAGTCCCCGAGGCCGCGCCCGCCTCCGCCCCGGGCCTTTCCCCGGCCCCGGTGCCGACACCTTCCCCGACCTCCTCCTCGGCCCGCTCCTCCGCCTGCGCCGCCCACATGCCGGCATACAGCCCGTCGCGGGCCAGCAGGCTGCGGTGGGTCCCGCGCTCCTTCACCACCCCGTCGCCCATCACAAGGATTTCATCCGCATCGACCACCGTCGACAGGCGATGGGCGATGATCACCGTGGTCCGTTCGGCCGACACGGTGCGCAGCGCGGCCTGGATCTCCTGCTCGGTATGGGTGTCCAGCGCGCTGGTCGCCTCGTCCAGGATCAGGATGCGCGGATTCTTCAGGATGGTCCGGGCGATCGCCACGCGCTGCTTCTCGCCGCCCGACAATTTCAGGCCGCGCTCGCCCACCCGCGTCGCATAGCCGTCCGGCAGCGCGGCGATGAAGTCATGGATCTGCGCCAGCCGCGCCGCATGCTCGATCTCGTCCTGCGACGCGCCCAGCCGGCCATAGGCGATGTTGTAGCCGATCGTGTCGTTGAACAGCACGGTGTCCTGCGGCACCACGCCGATCGCGGCCCGCAGCGCCGCCTGGCCGTAATCGCGCACGTCATGGCCGTCCACCACCACGCGCCCGGCCGTGACATCATAGAAGCGGAACAGCAGCCGGCTGATGGTCGATTTCCCGGCCCCGGTCGGCCCCACGATCGCCACCCGTCCGCCCGCCGGCACGCTGAAGCTGACATCGTGCAGGATCTCGCGGTCGGGGCGATAGGAAAACCGCACATGCTCGAAGCGCACCGACGCGGCCGGCGCCTCGTCCAGCCGCGCCGGCAGGCCGATGGCCGCCGGCCGGTCGACGACGTCCGGCATCTCGTCCATCAGGTGGAACATCTGCTCCAGGTCCACCAGCGCGGTCCGCATCGCCGAATAGATGCTGCCCAGGAAATTCAGCGGCAGGTACAACTGCATCAGATAGGTGTTCACCAGCACGAAGCGCCCGACGCTCAGCCGTCCCTGCGCCACGTCCTGCGCCGCCAGCAGCATGACCAGCGTCAGCGTCACCGCGATGATCGCCGCCTGGCCGAAATTCAACCCGTTCAGCGAGACCTGGGTCCGGATCGCCGCGCGCTCATAGCGGGCCTGCGCTTCCTCGTAGCGGCGGCTCTCATGGTCCTCGTTGCCGAAATATTTGACGGTCTCATAGTTCAGCAGGCTGTCCAGCGCCTTCCAGCTCGCCTCGCTGTTGATCTCGTTCATCTCGCGCCGGATCCCGATCCGCCATGAGGTAAACGTGACCGTAAAGCCGACATAGGCCACCACCGCCGCCAGCATGATCGCCGCATAGCGCCAGTCGAACAGCCGCCAGATGACCGCGATCACCATCAGCGCTTCCAACAGGGTGGGAATCACGTTGAACACGCCGACCCGCAGGATCGTCTCGATCGCCTCGGTCCCCCGGGCGATGGCGCGGGTCACGCTGCCCGACTGCCGGTCCAGGTGGAAACGCAGCGACAGCGCGTGCATGTGGCGGAAACTGCGCATCGCCGCGACGCAACTGATCCGGAAGCGCACCGGCGCGAACAGCGCGTCGCGCCACTCCCCCAGCCCCGCCGACATCAGCCGCAGCATCCCGTACCCCACGATCAGCGCCAGCGGCATCACCGCCAGCCCCGCCGCCGGATCCCGGCCGTGATGCAGGGCATCGACCACCCGGCTGTACAGGTACGGCACGCAGATCGTCGCCACCTTGGCGGCCACCAGCAGAAAACACGCCCCCGCGACGCGCAGCCGGGTGCGCACATCGTTGCGGGGCCACAGATAAGGCAGCAACGCGCGCAGCGTGACCAGGACGGGGCGTTCCGGCACGCGCCGGGCATCGGATGGGGGCGGTGTCATGGTGCCGATGTGGCACGCCCACGGCGGTTTGCAAACTGTGCGGCGCCGATCCCGCCGGCCGGGATGCAGGATTGTCACAGCCTGACCCGCCCGGTATGGCATTCAGACCACCAGGAGCAGACCGGCATGACGTCCGACGCCGCATCTTTCCTCCGGCATATCGCCGCCTGCAACACCGCCCGCCTGCCCGGCCCGCGCACGCCGTTCCGCTTCGCCACCCAGCCCGCCGGCCAAGCCCCGGCGGGCTGGGTCGCCCCCGAACTGGTGCCGGAACTCACGCGGCGCGGGGTCGCGCTGCGCGACGGCGTTCTGGTGCTCGACCAGCCCGCCAGGCTCGAGGAACTGGGCGACGACCTGGCATCGGCCGGCCTCTATCGCTCGCACCACGAACTCTTCGACGTCGCCCCCACCTCCGCCACCCCCGCCTCCGGTACCCCGGCCATCGCGCGGATCGACCGCGGTGCGCTGCCCCTGTTCGGGCTGATCGCCCACGGTGTGCACATGAACGGCCTGGTCCGCCGGCCCGACGGCTGGCATCTGTGGATCGGCCGCCGCGCGATGGACAAGCGGCTGGACCCCGGCAAGCTGGATCACCTGGTCGCGGGCGGCATTCCCGCCGGCCACACCGCCGGCCAGGCCCTGGCCAAGGAAGCCGCCGAGGAAGCCAGCATCCCCGACGCCCTGATCCACCGCGCCGTGCCGGTGGCCGAGATCCGCTACGCCATGGAACGGCCCGAGGGTCTGCGCCGCGACGTACTGCATTGCTACGACCTGGAACTGCCGCCGGATTTCGTCCCGACCCCGTCGGACGGCGAGGTCGAATTCTTCACCCTGATCCCGCTCCAGGAAGCCTGCCGGATGGTACGCGACGGCGACGCCTTCAAGTTCAACGTCAATCTGGTGCTGCTGGACCTGTTCCTCCGCCGCGGGCTGATCGACCCGGCCGGCGATCTCGGACAACGGATCCGCGCCGGCCTGTCCGGCCGCGACAATCCGGCCTTCGCATGAGCCGCCCGCCGTTGAACCGCCCCGCCTCCGCCGCGTCCGCGCGCGCCCTGCTCCTGGCCCTGGCCGCCGCGCCGCTCGCGGCCTGCGCGCCCCATGCCCCTGCCCCGGCCGCCGATACCACCGCCGCCCCCGCCCCCACTCCCATCCTGAGCGGCCTGTCCTGCACGCCGTTCGGCGCGCACCAAGGTATCGAGATCTCCCTGCTGTTCGGCCTGACCCGTCCCGACGGCCGCGCGGTCACGGACACGGAATGGGCCGCCTTCCTGCGCGACGAGGTCACGCCGCGCTTCCCCGACGGGCTCAGCGTCTTCCAGACCATGGGGCAATGGCGCGATCGCGTCACCGGCCGCGTCACCCACGAGCCCTCGCGCATCGTCTGGATCGCCGCCGGCGTGGCGACGCCGGACCTGCTCGCCCGGATCGCCGCCATCCGCACGTCCTACCGGCAGCGTTTCCAGCAGCAATCGGTCGGCCTGACGATCCGCCCGGGCTGCCAGGCGTTCTGACCCGCGCCCCTGTCGCGCGTGCGGCGCGTCCTGTATGGTTGCCCCCGACGGCCCGTCCGCGTCCGCCGGGCGGCGCCTTGCGCTGGAGAAGATGCCCATGACCACGCCCCCCGTCGCCCGCACGGATCCGCGCCGGATCACGCAGCTCGGACGGGTCCGCGTCGACGACTATGCGTGGATGAAGGACGAGAACTGGCAGGACGTCCTGCGCGACCCGTCGGTGCTGCGCGCCGACATCGCGGCGCACCTGCATGCGGAAAACGCCTATACCGCCGCCATCCTCGCCCCGACCGAGGCGCTGCAAGCCGACATCGTCGCCGAGATGAAGGGCCGCATCCGCCAGGATGACAGCTATCCCGCCCTGCCGCACGGTCCCTGGCGCTACTATATGCGCTTCGCCGCCGGTGCCCAGCATCCGATCCATGCCCGTCACCCCGAGGGCAGGCCGCAAGACGAAACCGTCCTGCTGGATGTCGACCAGGCGGCCCGGGGGCATGATTATTTCTCGGTCGCCGCCACTGCCCACAGCCCCGACCACAGGCTGTTCGCCCATGCCGAGGACAGCCAGGGCTCCGAAATCTACCGCGTCGTCATCCGCGACATCGCCAGCGGCGCGCAGGTCGGCCCCGCGATCGAAAGCTGCAGCGGCAATTTCGCCTTCTCGCCGGACTCGGCCTGGCTGTTCTGGACCTGGCGCGACGATCATGGCCGCCCCACCAGGATCTTCCGCCGCCGGATCGGCACCGATGCCGACACGCTGGTCTATCACGAACAGGATCCGGGTTTCTTCATCGGGGTCGAGGCCAGCCGCTCCGGGCGCTGGATCGTCATTTCCGCCAGCAACCAGGACACGTCCGAATCCTGGCTGATCCCCGGCGCACGGCCCGAGGACGCCCCGCGCTGCGTCGAACCGCGCCGCAACGGCGTGCGCTATGACCTCAGCCATTGGGGCGACCGCTTCGTTATCCTGACCAACGCCGACGGCGCGGTCGATTTCAAGCTGGCCGAAGCCCCCGACACTGCGCCCGGCCGCGCCAACTGGCGCGACCTCGTGCCGCACGAACCCGGGCGCTACATCACCGGCTGCATGGCCTTCTCGGGCCACCTGGTCTGGCGCGAACGCCGCGACGCCAACACCGCCCTGGTGATCCGCGACACCGACGGCCGGCAGCACACCCTTTCATCCGACGAGGACGCCTACGTCCTCTCCCTCTCGGGCAGCTATGAATATGACACGCGCGAACTGCGCTATGTCTATCAGTCGCCGACCACGCCGCGGCAATGGCATGCCTACGACATGCAGGCCCGCACGCGCCATTTGCTCAAGACCCAGGACATTCCCTCGGGCCACGACCCGGCGCTCTATCGCTGCTGGCGGCTGACCGCCACCGCGCCCGACGGCGAACAGGTGCCCATCACCGTGCTGGGCCGGCGCGGCACGCCCATCGACGGCTCGGCGCCGCTGCTGCTTTATGGCTACGGCGCCTATGGCCACGCGATCGAACCGGCCTTCTCCACCGAAACGCTCAGCCTGGTGGACCGGGGCTGGTTCTACGCCATCGCCCACGTCCGGGGCGGGTCCGAAAAAGGCTGGAACTGGTTCCTGGGCGGGCGCGGCCGCAACAAGCCCAACAGCTTCACCGATTTCATCGCCTGCGCCGAGGAACTCATCGCCGCGTGCTTCACCCGCGCCGGCCGGATCGTCGGCGACGGCCGTTCGGCCGGCGGCATGGTCATGGGCGCGATCGCCAACATGCGGCCCGATCTGTGGGCCGGCATCGTCGCCGTGGTGCCCTTCGTGGACGAACTGAACACCATGTCCGACACCAGCCTGCCCCTGACACCGCCCGAATGGCCGGAATGGGGCAACCCGCTGCAGGACGAAGCCGCCTATGACCTGATCGCCGGCTACGCGGCCTACGAACAGGTCGCACCGCGTCCCTATCCGGCCATCCTGGCGATCGGCGGCCTGACCGACCCGCGCGTGACCTACTGGGAACCCGCCAAATGGGTCGCCCGCCTGCGCGCCCATACCACCGCCACCCGCCCGATCCTGCTGCGCATGAATATGGAGGCCGGACATGCCGGCGCCTCGGGGCGCTTCGACTCGCTGAAGGAATCCGCCCTCATCCAGGCGTTCGCCATCTGGGCAGCAACGATGTCCCAGCCCGCCTGACCGACGATACGCAGACGGACATGAAACACTCCCCCGCCCGACACGGCCACTCTCGACGGATCTGCTCCCAAGGACGATGCGCATGACGGACACTGCCCCCCCGGCCCTGCTGCCCCCGCCATCGGATCGCGCGCCCTTCCGCCAGATGCGCGAGCAACTGCGTGCGCAGCGCATCGCCCGGGGATTACTGGCGGTGTTCTTCACCCTGCTCGCGCTCTACACCGTCCATGGCTTCCTGGCCGCGCTGGTCTGGGGCGGCATCTTCGCGATCACCGCCTGGCCGCCCTATGCCGCCGTCCGGCGGCGCCGGGCAGCGCAATCGAACGGCATCCTGCTGCCGCTGCTGTTCACCATCGTGATCGCGCTGATCTTCCTGGTCCCGCTGGGGATATTCGCGCTCGAAGCGGCGCGCGAGGCTCAGGGCGTCGCGGCCTGGATGAACGAGGCCCGGCATTCCGGCGTGCCGGTCCCCACCTGGATCCACCGCCTGCCCTTCGGGGCCGCATCGCTCGGCGGCTGGTGGGAAAGCCACCTGCAGAACCCCGACGACGTATCGGGCTTCCTGCATTCCTTCAATCTCGGCCATTCCATGCAGGTCACCCAGCGCGTGGGCGAGCAGATCTTCCATCGCGGCCTGCTGTTCTCGTTCTCGATCCTGACCCTGTTCTTCCTGCTCAAGGACGGCGACACCATCATCCGCCAATGCCTCATCGTCTCGCGCCGTGCCTTCGGCAAGCGGGGCGAGACGATCGCCCAGCAGATCATCGCCTCGGTCCACGGCACGGTCGCCGGCCTGGTTCTCGTGGGAATCGGCGAAGGCGCGGTCATGGGGGTCGCCTACCTGATCGCCGGCGCCCCGCATCCGTTCCTGTTCGGCGTCTTCACCGCCGTCGCGGCCATGATCCCGTTCTGCGCCGTCATAGCGGTGGGGCTGGTGACATTGCTGCTGCTGGTCAAGGGGGCGACGATCGCCGCCCTGGCCATCCTCGGGCTGGGGATGGCGGTGATCTTCGTGGCCGACCATTTCGTCCGCCCGGCCCTGATCGGCGGCTCGACCGAACTGCCCTTCCTGTGGGTCCTGACGGGCATCCTGGGCGGCGTCGAAAGCTGGAGCCTGCTGGGCCTCTTCATGGGCCCGGCCATCATGGCGGTCATGCACCTGATGTGGCGCAACTGGACGCGCGACCGCTGCCTGGACGGAGGCTGACGCGGGGCTGATACCCCGCATGATCCAACTCATCGAAAGAAGGGAAAACGGTCGCAGACGGGAATATCGGGCAGGCGGGATTCGAACCCACGACCCCCAGTCCCCCAGACTGATGCGCTACCAGGCTGCGCTACTGCCCGTCCGTCTGCGACGACACGCCGTGTAGCAGCGCCCGGCGCGGACCGCAACCCGTGTTCGCGGCCCGAATCCGGCTCAGACCGGAATCAGCCGCCGCAGGGCACGCAATTCCACCAGAATCCCGCGCAGACTGTCCTTCAGCAGCAGGTTCTCCTGCCGGATTCGCTCGGATTCCGAATCCGCCGCCGGCCGCGTCTCCGAAGACTCGACGCCCGAAATCTCCACCCCCTGGGACGGACCCGAAGGCGGGACGGTATCGGAAATGGATGCTGCGGCCGGAGGCGTCACGAACGGCGCCTGCCCCGCAACGTCGGGGGCGCTTTCCGCCCCCAGAATGACCGGTTCCCCACAAACCAGCCCAGGCTCTGTCGGTTCGAAGCCTGCCGATTCAGGATCCGTCGATTCAGGACCCGCCACGCCGTCCTGCCCGGCCGCGGCCGCCGCTCCATGCGCCGGGCTCTCCTCGGGCTGGCCGAACAGATCCTCGTCGTCGCTCCCGTCCGCCGACCCGGCGGGAATGACGACATCCGCGCCTTCACGCAGCATCCGCTGCACGCCTTTGATCGTATAGCCCTGGACATAGAGCAGATCGGAAATCCGGCGCAGCAGTTCGATATCGTCGGGCCGGTAATAACGCCGGCCACCCCCGCGCTTCAGCGGACGCACCTGGCTGAATCGCGTCTCCCAGAAACGCAGGACATGCTGCGGCACATGCAGCTCGTCCGCCACCTCGCTGATGGTGCGAAAGGCATGGGGCGCCTTCTTCAGCCGCCCGGCCGGGTCGTCCCCCGCCTGTCCCTCTTCCATCCGGCCATCTCCCGCCTGGCCATATCCGCCGGCGGCCTCCACCGCATGGGTCGAGGCATCATCCTGCCAGAATTCCTGCCCTGGGCTGGCGGCGCTCATTCGCCGTCTTCCTCGTTTCCGTCGTCCGGCTGGCCGTTCACGCGCGACCGCAGCAACTGGCTGGGCCGGAACACCAGCACCGATCGCGGCAGGATCGGCACCTCCACCCCGGTCTTGGGGTTGCGGCCGGTCCGGCGCCCCTTCTGACGGACGGAAAAGGTTCCGAAGCCACTGATCTTGACCGTATTTCCGGCTTCGAGTTCCTTGGCGACCCGCTCAAGCACGTGTTCGAGCAAGTCCGCCGACTCGTTGCGGGAAAGTCCGACCTGACTATAGATATGTTCTGCCAGACTGGCGCGGGTCACTGTGCTCATGCCAGCAAACCTAGGCACGCCGCGATGCACCGTCAATTCAATGCATTGACCGGCGTCAATTTTTCATCTTCACAGATTCGCCCGAATGGCCCGGACACGGCCCGCCCCCCGGCCTCGCCCCGCCTCAGATCCGCGCGAGCGCCGATCCCCAGGTCAACCCGCCGCCCAGCGCTTCCATCAGTACCAGGTCGCCCGGCCTGATCCGCCCGTCGCGCACAGCCTCGTTCAGCGCCAGCGGAATGGACGCCGCCGAGGTATTGGCATGGCGGTCGACCGTCACGATCACCCGCTCGGGCGGCAATTCCAGCTTGCGCGCCACGCCCTCGATGATCCGCAGATTGGCCTGGTGCGGCACCAGCCACGACACGTCGCCATGGCTCAGTCCATTGACCCGCAGCACCTCATCGACCGAATCCGACAGCTTGGCCACCGCGTGGCGAAACACGTCGCGCCCGCGCATATGCAGGAATCCGCTCTTCTCGCGCTGCCCGACCGCCCCGTCGACATAAAGCAGGTCGCCGGTCCGCCCGTCGGAATGCAGATGGGTCGACAGGATCCCCGCCCGGTCCTCATCCTCGTCTCCCGCCGCGCGCAGCAGCACCGCCCCGGCCCCGTCGCCGAACAGCACGCAGGTGCCGCGATCCGACCAGTCGACGATCCGTGAATAGACTTCGCTGCCGATCACCAGAACCGAATCGACCTGCCCACTGCGGATCAGCGAATCCGCCATCGACAGCGCGTAGATGAAGCCCGAGCACGCCGCGGCCAGATCGAAGCCGAACCCTCCGGTCATGCCCAGTTCGGCCTGCACCCTGACCGCGGTCGCCGGAAAAGCCTGGTCCGGCGTGCTGGTCCCCACGATGACGGCGCCCACGTCCCCGGCCCGCATGCCGGCATAGTCCAGCGCCTGCGACGCCGCCGCGCTGGCCATGCTCACGGCCGTGTCGCCGGGCCCCGCGATATGGCGCTGGGCGATTCCGGTCCGGGCCCTGATCCATTCGTCCGACGTGTCGAGGCGCGTCGCCAGCTCATCATTGGTCACGATCCGGTCCGGCAGATAACCGCCGAACCCGACCAGAAGCGAACGTCTCGCCATCATGTCCATCATTCCAAACCGCCAAGCCAGGCCGCCGGTCGGGCAGGGCTGCGGATCAGCTTACGGCGGCAACCGCCGGCTGCTCCTTGTCCGCCCCCGGCCGCATGGCCGTCAGCGATTCCATGCGCAACAATTGTTCGCGAATGCTCTCGTTGAACCGGTGCGTCACCATATCCATGGCAACGTCCACCGCCGCTGCAAAGCCTTCGGCGTCGGTCCCGCCATGCGATTTCACGACGACGCCATTGAGACCCACGAATACCGCGCCGTTATAGCGGCGCGGATCCAGCCACTCGCGCATCCGCTCCAGCCCCGGCCGGACCAGCAGATAGCCCAGCTTGGCCAGCAGGCCCGACCGGAAGACCTGCCGCAGCAGGACGAACGCCATCTTCAGCGCGCCTTCTCCGGTCTTCAGGGCGACATTGCCGGTAAATCCGTCGGTCACGACCACGTCGGTCGTTCCCGCCGTGATGTCGTGCCCCTCGATAAAGCCGTGGAATTGCGCGGCCAGCGGGCTGTTGCGCAGCACGTCCGCCGCCTGGCGCAGCCTCTCGTCGCCCTTCAGCTCTTCCGAACCGACATTCAGCAGGCCGATCGTGGGCGCCCGCAGGCCCAGCACCGCATTGGCGAAGGCCGCACCCATCACCGCGAATTCCACCAGGTTGCGCCAGTCGCAGGCGACATTGGCGCCCAGGTCCAGCATCACCACGTCGCCCTTCAGGGTCGGGCTGATGGCCGCCATGGCCGGACGCGACACGCCCGGCAGGGTTTTGACGACGATCTTGGCCAGCGCCAGCATCGCGCCGCTATTGCCGGCGGACACCACGCCCTGGGCCTCGCCCTGGGCCACCGCATCCATCGCCAGGCGCATCGATGAATCGCGCACCCGCAGCGCCGCGGTCGGCTTCATGTCCATGGCGATGGCGCTGCCGGCCGGCCGGATCGTGCAGATCGCCGCCGCCTTGGGATGGCGCGCCAGTTGCGCGCGCAACGCCGCCTCATCCCCGATCAGCAGGACCCGCGCGCCAGGATGCCTGTCCGCCGCAATCGCCAGACCGGCCACCACGACTTCCGGACCGCCATCCCCACCCATGCCGTCGATGGCCAGCGTGAAGGGCTCAGCCCCGGAAAAAGAGGAACCTGTCTCGCTCATGCCTGCCTTCTGCCGGGAGAACACCAAAACCACAAACCGCCACGGGACGGCGTCCCGCGGGGCGGGGCGGCCGGCGACCGGCCGGCCATGCGCCGCCGGCTCAGGCCCGGACGGCGGTCTTCAGCGCCTTGCCGGCGGCAACGACCTCGCGGCCGTCATAATGGCCACAATGGCTGCAAACATGGTGCGGCCGCTTCAGTTCACCGCAATTCGCGCACTCGGCGTGGGCCTGCACGCGCAGCGCCTCGTGGCTGCGACGCATGCCGCGACGGGACGGCGAGGTTTTTCTCTTGGGTACAGCCATGGGCCCGGGCCCCTCCGATCTGGGATCTTAACCGGGCTCCGTCATCACACGGGTCCCGGTCAGTTATCGACAATGAGGGGGCGCCTCTAGCAGACCGCACGACATTCCGCAAGCATCTCTCCGGCCACGCACCCCGCCGCACGGTCAGTTGGGCGCCTTCTTCAGCGCCGCCAGGGCGGCGAAGGGCGACTGCTTTTCCCCCGACATCTCCCCCGACGCGTCCCTGGACGTATCCCCGTCTCCGGGATTCGCGGGCGGAACATCCACCTGGCCGACACCTTCGGGCAGCACGCTGCCCGGCTTGCGCGGATAGGGATCCAGCGCCAGCGACAATTCCTCGGCCGCCAGCGCGCCCAGGTCGATCATGTCCCGCGCATAAGGGATCTCGTCCACCGCCTCGGGGTCCAGATCCTCATCCTCGCGAAACCGCTCGGCCGGGACGAAGCGCGCGGCAAACGTCTCGGCCACCCCGTTGGCAAACCGATCCGTCGTCACCACGCACACCTGGTCGACCGTCGCGGCCAGCCAGCCTTCGGCATAGACCTCGCCCCGCCGTCCCGGCGTCAGGCGATAGCGGCAGGACAGCGCGCGCACCGCCGGCAGGCCGAAACGCGCGGCCAGGGCGGCGCATTCGCGCGCGTCCGCCTCGATCGTCAGGTCCATGCCCGACGCGGCGATCCGCCCCACCGCGACCTTGCGGGAAAATTCCGCCTCCATGAACAGCCAGCTCCTTTATACGCTATACACCGCCCGCTCTCCGGTCCGGCCGGCACGCGGGATATTCACCCATCTATGGCGATGGAGAATTGACTTCGCCACCCCAATCGGGCACCCGACAGATGAGTTTACCCTGGATCAGGACGCCCTTCAGGCCATGCGGTCACCTTCGGACACGAATTCGGCCCTCCGCCCGGCGAGGCGCCTTCTCCCCTGCGCCGTCGTCGGCCTCGGCATGCTCCTCTCCGGCTGCTCGGTCTTCTCGTCCCGGCCGTTCCAGCGCGGCTCGCTGATCGAACGCGACGACTATACCCAGCTCAAACCCGGCGTCAGCACGCGTGCCGACGCGATGGACCTGCTGGGCTCGCCGACCACGCGCGCCACGTTCGACGACAATACGTGGATCTACATCTCCATGCGGACCGCGCAGACGCCGCTCAGCTTCCCCAGCATCCGCCAGCAGCAGGTCGTGGTGCTGAATTTCGACGACAAGGGTACGCTGCGCACCCTGCGCACCCTGGACAAGAGCAACGCGCGCCCCGTCTCGATGGTCGGCGCCGTCACCCCGACTCCGGGCACCAGCGTCAATATCATGCAGCAGATCCTGGGCAATGTTGGCCGCTACAACCCGATGAGCAACCTGGACAGCACGTTCGGCGGCAGCACCGGCCCGATGGGCTTCAACAACGGTCCGGGCCATGGCGGCACGGGCAATTCGCTGCCCTGATATCGCGGCCTGATGCCGGCCTGTCCTGACACCGGCCTATAGCGGCAGCACGATCCGCACCTGCAGACCGCCCAGCCGGCTGGCGCGCAGGGCGATGTCGCCGCCATGCGCCCGCACGATATCGCGGGCGATCGTCAGGCCCAGCCCCGTGCCGCCCCCGCTGCCGCTTTCGAACGGGCGAAAGACGCTTTCCATCCGGTCCGGCGGAATCCCCGGCCCGTCATCGTCGACGCACACCATGATCACGCGCCCGTCCGGCGCGGCGCTCAACGCCACGCGCCCGCCATGGCGGCGGGCATTCTGCATCACATTGTCCAACACCCGGCGGATCGCATCCGGCCGCACGATGATCTCGACCGGCACCGGCACGGAAATCGACAGGATCTCGCCCCCCGCTCGGCGAAAGGACGCGGCGGCATCCTCCAGCAGCGGCCCGATTCCGACCGACACCGGCGTCTCGGCCCCCTCGCCCCGCGCGAAGGACAGATAGCTTTCGATCATCCGCTCCATCTCGGCGATGTCGGCGATCATGTCCGCCACGTCGTCCCGCAGCGCGGCGGCATCGACCCTCCCCTGCTGCGGCATCATCGCCAGCGACAGGCGCAGCCGCGTCAGCGGCGTGCGCAGATCGTGCGACACCCCGGCCAGCACCGCGGTCCGCTGCGCCACGAAGCGGAAGATCCGCTCCTGCATGCGGTTGAACGCCACCGCCGCCTTGCGCACCTCCTGCGCGCCCTCCGGCCGGATCGGCCCGGTATCGCGCCCCAGGCCGAACAATTCCGCCCCACGCGCCAGCCGCCGGATCGCCCGCACCTGGTTGCGCATGAACAGGCTGGCAATCATGAACAGCAGCAGCGTGCTGCCCACCGCCCAGGCCACGAACCAGATCGGTGCCACGTCCAGCCGCTTGCGCGGCGCGCCGACGCTCAGGACCCCGTCGGGAAGCTGGATATAGATATGGACGGTATGCCTGTCGCCGATCCAGTCGATATAGGTCGGCCGCCCCAGCGAATCCGCCAGCGCCTGGGCCAGGTCGTCATCCATCGGCCCCAGCACGTGGCTCGACCCGATGCGGGTCAGCCGCCATCCCGGCTGCCACCCTATGTCCAGTTGCGTGCGCCGGCGCACCCGCTGCATGATCCAGCTCCGGTCGCCGGCGGTGTGATAATGGTTCAGCAGGTCCACCGTCAGCGCGACCTCGGCCGCGATGCTGCCCGACATGCGCCGCGACACGACCTTCAGGTAATTGCCGTAGAACAGCTCCAGCGAGATCCCCTGCGTCACCAGCAGCGGAATCAGCACGATCAGCAGCGACCGCCCCAGCAGCGAGCGCGGCAGCACCCGGCGCACCGGCCGGTCCATGCGGCGGCGCCACCCCGCCATGGGCGGGGGCCCGGCCCGGCGCTCCCGCCGGCGATCACCGAACAGCGGCACCGACCGCCCCCCGCGCCGCTATAATCCCGGTTTCAGCACATAGCCCTTGCCACGCACCGTCTGCAGAAAGCGCGGCTCGCGCGGATCGGACTCGATCCGCCGGCGCAGCCGCGTCACCTGCACGTCCACCGCCCGTTCGCCGATTTCCTCCATGTCCAGGACCCGCGCGATCTCCTCGCGCGACAGCGTCTCGTTGGGCCGGCGCGCCAGCACGGTCAGCAGCGCGACCTCGCCGCCGGTCAGGTGCACGCTGCCCCCGGGGCCCTGCAGCAATCCCCGCGCGGGGTCGAATTCCAGGCCGCCCAGCCGCACCACGCGCAGATTTTCCGACGGCGCGGGCGGCGCGAAGCGGCGCAGATGCGCCTTCAGGCGCAACAGCAACTCGCGCGGCTCGAACGGCTTGCCCAGATAATCGTCCGCCCCGGCTTCCAGGCCGGTGATACGGTCCTCGGGCTCACCCCGCGCCGTCAGCAGCAGGATCGGTAGATCCTGCCCCTCGTCGCGCAGCGCGCGGGTCAGCGCCAGCCCGGTCTCGCCGGGCATGGTCACGTCCAGCACCATCGCGTCGGGCTGCATGAACCCCAGCACCTGCCGCGCCTCCGCCGCCGACGCCGCCGCGCTGATACGGAATCCCTGCTCGGTCAGGTAACGCTGCAGCAGGCGCCGCAGCCTCGGGTCGTCATCCACCACCAGGATATGCGCCCCGGCGACCGCTCCATCCCGCGTTCCGCTGTCCCGTCCGTCCATGCTCCTCGCCCACACCCCTGTCGCCCGCGCCCCTTGCCAGGCCGCCCAACCCGACGCCTTCACATCCTGGCCCGGCGCGCCCGCTCGCCCGCCGCGATCACATCTTCGAGCACGCGCCGCGTCCTGTCGTCCATAAGGCCCTGCATGACACGACGGAACCCCTCGACCGACGCGGCGCCGACATCACGATACACGCCGACCAGCTTCTCGCGCTGCAGATCGAACAATTGCCGCTCCACCGCGGCCCCCGCCGCGGTCAGCGACAACAGGCGCAGCCGGCGGTCCCGCCGTCCCACCTCCTGCGCGACATAATCCCGCGCCTGCAGTTCCCCCAGCGCGCGGCCCAGGCTCTGTTTCGTGATTCCCAGCAGGTCCTGCAGCGCGCCAACCGCGATGCCCGGATGGCGCCCGACCAGTTGCAATATCCGGTGATGCGCCCGCCCCAGCCCCAGCTCTTCCAGCACCGGATCGACCACCGCGCCGAAATCGCGCCAGGCCAGGGTCATCAGTTCCTGCGCCTGGCGCATCTCGTCTTCGCGCAGGAACAGCAGGCCGCTCCCGGCCCCCGCCGCTCCCGCCGGCCGTCGCGGCGGCCCCTTGCGATCCGTCATCGCGCCCCTGCGATGGCCCGGGAAAACGCCGCTTCCGCCACGGGCGGCCGCTCAGGCCGCACGCCCGGCCGCCAGGCGCTGCCTGATCCGGCCGATCCGCGCGACGGCCTCCAGCCGCCGATCCAGAAAGGAGGCGACGGCATCCGGGTCGTCCCCCCGCGCCATCCAGAACAGCAGCGTCTGGACATAGACCGATGCCAGGGTCATCCGCTTGGTCTGGCGGCTCAGCCCGCCCGACCGGTCCCCCGCCGCCTCCCAGATCGCATCGACGGTCCGCGCCAGGCTCCGCGCCAGCGCCCCCGCGCGCCCCGGCAGCATCAGCACCGCCAGCGCGCGGCGCATGGCGGCCCGGTCGGGCGTGATGGTCCGCAGCCGCATCAGGATGATCGCCCGCACCCGCCGGCTCAGCCGCGGCTCGTCCAGGTCGTGCGCGACCTCGATCATCGCGCGGTCGGCCCGGTCGAGCCAGGCCTCGACCATCTCCGCCGGGCCGCCGGGAAACAGCAGGTCCGCATCCGGCCCGCCGGCCGCGCGCAGGGTCCGCATCGTCCACCCTTCGCCGCCCGCCAGGGCCTCGACGCGCCCCAGCACCTCGTCCCGCGCCGCACTGCGCTCCAGCCGGCGCGGCGCGCAGGCGGCGACACAGGCGGCCAGCCGCGCCGCGATCATTCCCGCACCCCGTGGCGCGCGATTTCCTCTTCGAATCCCATCTGCCCCAAATCCGTCATGCGCATCGGATAGAGAATCCCGTCCAGATGATCATATTCATGCTGCAATACATTCGCCATGAAGCCGCCGGCGATCCCCTCCACCCGCGTGCCGTCCCGCTCCAACCCCGAATAGGCGACCCGCACATGACGCGGCACCATGCCGCGCAGGCCGGGAATCGACAGGCACCCCTCCGGCCGCAGCACCATCTCGTCATCGACGGGACGCAGGACAGGGTTGATCAGCACGCTGGCGCCGCGCGGCGGATCGTCGTCGCCCGCGCTGCGCTCCTGCGGCACGCGATAGACGAACAGCCGCAGCGACACATGCACCTGCGGCGCCGCCAGCCCCGCCCCGCGCGCATCCTCCATCGTCTCGATCATGTCGTCGATCAGCCGCCCGATCTCCGGGCTCAGCGTGTCCGCCACCGGGTCCGCGCGGCGCAGCAGGACCGGATGGCCCATCCGGGCGATTTTCAGCAAGGTCACGATCCCACCCTTTCCTGTCGTGCAGGCCATAACGCGCAGGCCACGCATGTCCCGCAAAATAGTCCGCCTGTTTCCGCCAGGAAACGGGCGGAATGATTTGTGTTCCGCACGGACCCCATGTTATAGGTCCGCCCCACTCGGGAATCGCACGCGGGCCATAGCCGCCGGCGGACATCCCGCCACGGCAGTTTTCGTGGCCGATCCGAAAGGCCACAAAGCAGGAGTTGACGACCAAGTGCAGGTTCTCGTTCGCGACAACAATGTCGACCAGGCTCTCAAGGCGCTCAAGAAGAAGATGCAGCGTGAAGGCATCTTCCGCGAGATGAAGCTGCGCCGCCATTACGAAAAGCCCTCCGAGCGCAAGGCGCGCGAGGCCGCCGAGGCCGTCCGCCGCGCCCGCAAGATGGAGCGCAAGCGCCTGGAACGCGAAGGGTTCTGACCTGTTCCATGAACGCGGCCCCGAAGGGGGTCCCAGTTCCGAAAAAAGGCCGGCTCCTCAGGGGAGCCGGCCTTTTTTCATGCCTGATTTCCCCTACTGTCCCGCCGGCGCCATCAGCCGCGACAGATAGACCGCCTCCAGCGCCCGCTCATGGGCGATCTCCCGCGCATTCACCGTACCGGAATGCCCGCCCTCGACATCCTCGTAATAGAGAAACGGCACCCCCAGCGCCTGCAATTTCGCGGCGAAACGCCGCGCATGCACCGGCCCCACCCGATCGTCGCGGGTCGAGGTGAAGATGAACGGCTCGGGATAGCGCACCCCCGCGCGCAGCGCCCGCAGGGGCGAGATACGCTGCAGGAAGGCCCGCTGCGCCGGCTCGTCCATACTGCCATATTCGCCGACCCAGGACGCGCCGGCCGCCATCGTCTCGAAATGTTCCATGTCCAGCAGCGGCACGCCGATAATGACCGCGCCCCACAATTCGGGGTGCTGGGTAAACTCCACCCCCATCAGCAGCCCGCCGTTCGACCGGCCGCGAATCGCCAGCCGCGCGGGCGTCGTCACGCCCCGCGCCATCAGGTCCCGCGCCACGGCGGCGAAATCGTCGAAGACGCGCTGGCGATGGACGGTGCGCCCGGCCTCGTGCCAGGCGGGCCCGAACTCGCCCCCGCCGCGAATATTGGCCACCGCGTAGACCCCGCCCCGCTCCAGCCACAGCCGCCCGACCACCGGGTTGTAGTCCGGCACCGACGCGACCTGGAATCCGCCATAGGCCGTCAGCAGCGTCGGGTTCGTGCCGTCCGGCTTCATGCCCCGCCGGTGGACCAGGAAATAGGGAATGCGCGTCCCATCCGCCGATACCGCCCAGGATTGCCCGACCTCCAGACCGGCGGCATCGAATTGCGGCGGCAATTCCATGATCTTGCGCGCACTGCCCCCCACGCAATCCACCAGCCACAGTTGCGAGGGCGTCAGAAAGCCCGAAACCGACAGGAACGCCCGGCCCGACTCCCGGTCGGCATCGACGATATGGATCGACATCATGTCCGGCATCGCCAGCCGGACGCCGCGCCAGGCGCCGCCGTCCCCCCCGGCTCGCCGGAAGATCCAGGCCTGGCCGCGCACCGAATCCAGCACCGTCATCACCACGCCCGCGCCCGTCACCGCGACTTCGTCCACCGCCTGGCGCGGGTTCGGCACGAACAGGATCTGCGCCGCCGCCTGCCCCGCCGGATCGACCGCGACCACGCTGCCCGCCGCGATCCGCGTCCCGCCGCGCGGCGTCCAGTCCTGGTTGACCGACAGGATCAGCCGCCCGCCCGCGAACCCGTGCAGGTCCATGCGCGACGGCAGGTCCAGCATCCGCACGCCCTGCGGCGTCACCACCCCGTACCGGTCCTCGAAAAACGTGACCGCGCGGCGGATCAGCACGATACGGCGCCCCTGCCCGTCGGCCAGCGCCAGCGGCTCCACCGAAACGTCGCCGGGCGTCCCGCGCATCACCTCCGCCGCCTGGTCCAGCGCCTGGCCCCGGCGCAGGCGCCTGACCACGAACGGATAGCCGGACGCCGTCACCCCACCCCGGTCCGCGCCCCAGTCACGCGCGACCAGCAGCGTGTCGCGATCCTCCCAGACCGCCGTCTGCTTCGATCGCGGCAGCACGAAGCCCTCCGGCACGAACTGCCCGCTCAGCGGCAGGAATTCGCGCAGGCTCGCCGCATCCTCGCCCGCGTCGGACAAACGCACCAGGCACGGCGAATCCCCGGGTTCCAGGCATTCCGCGCCCTGGAAGACCCAGTCGCGATGCTCCTGCCGGGCCAGCGCATCGACGTCCAGCCTGGTGATCCAGGCCGGACGACCGCCCAGAAACGACGCCAGGTCCGTCTGGCGCCAGATCCCGCGGGGATTGGCCGCGTCCTGCCAGAAATTGAAAATCTTCCCGGCCATAAAGGAGGGTTCGGGAATCCGATGCCGATCCTGCTCGACCTGCAGCACCGCATCATGGAATGCGCGATAGCGCGGGTCACGCGCCAGCGTGTCGTCGGTGCGGCGATTCTGCTGCCGCACCCACGCCAGGGCCTGCGCCCCCGTCACGTCCGACAGATAGGCCGGAGTACTGAAATGCGCGGGCATGGCGGCCCGGACGGGCCACGCCGCCAGCAGGGCGGCACAGGCCAGGATGCCTCGGATCATGTTCATCACGGAACAATTCCAGAGATCCCGGCGCCCGGAAAGGCAAATTCCTTTTAAAGAATCCCCTGGCTTAAAAGAGTCCCGACCTCGGCCGCCGCGTCAGCCGTTCAGCTTGTCCAGCTCGCGCACCACGGCCTCGCCCATCACCGCGGTGCCGACCTGCGCCGTGCCCGGGCTCATGATGTCGGCGGTACGCAGCCCGCTGGCCAGCACGTTGGCCACGGCGGTCTCGATCAGCACGGCCTCCGCCTCCATCCCGAACGAATAGCGCAGCAGCATCGAGAATGAGAGGATCTGCGCCAGCGGATTGGCGATTCCCTTGCCCGCGATATCGGGCGCGCTGCCGTGGATCGGCTCATACAGCGCCGGACGCCTGCCGGACGCGTCCACCGCCCCCAGCGTGGCCGAGGGCAGCATGCCCAGGCTGCCCGTCAGCATCGAGGCCAAGTCCGACAACAAATCGCCGAACAGGTTGCCGGTCACGATCACGTCGAACTGACGCGGATTGCGCACAAGCTGCATCGCGCAATTATCCGCCAGCATGTGGCTCAGTTCGACATCGGGATAGTCGCGGGCATGCAGGTCGGTGACGACCTCCTTCCACAACAGCCCGCTTTCCATCACGTTGCATTTCTCGACCGAACAGACGCGGTTGCCGCGCTGCCGCGCCAGGTCGAAGGCCACCCGCGCCACACGCTCGATTTCCGCGGTGGTATAGATTTCGGTATTGATGCCCCGCCTGCTGCCGTCGGGCAGGGTCTCGATCCCGCGCGGCTCGCCGAAATAGATCCCGCCCACGGTCTCGCGCACGATCATGATGTCCAGCCCGGCCACGATCTCGGGCTTCAGCGTGCTGGCATCGACCAGCGCATCGAACACCTTGGCCGGACGCAGGTTCGCAAACAGCTCCAGTTCCTGGCGCAGCTTCAGGATCGCGATCTCGGGCCGCCGGTCGAAACCGGCCGACGCCCATCGCGGATCGCCCACCGAACCGAACAGCACCGCATCCGCCGCCTTCGCCGCCGCGATCACCTCGTCGCGGATCGGCACGCCATGCACCGCCAGCGACGCGCCGCCGACCAGGTCCTCGGAAATATCGAAGACCACGCCGCGCGCGCGCTCCATCCACGTCACAACCCGCGCGACCTCGCGCATGATCTCGGGGCCGATCCCATCGCCCGGCAGGACTAACAGCTTCTTGGTCGCGCTCATCTCGTCGTTCTCTCCCGTTTTTTTTATCGACAGGCAGGGCCGGACAGACAGGCCTGGCGGATCACGCCACGACGATATGCGTCTGCCAGGGCTGCGCCCGCTCCCGCGCCGTCTCGAAGGCCCCGATCGCAGCCTCGTGCTGCAGGGTCTGGCCGATATCGTCCAGTCCCTCCAGCAGCAGGTGCCGGCGCAGCGGATCGATCTCGAAGCCGATCTCGGCCCCGTCCGGGCGGATGACCACCTGGCGCTCCAGATCGACCGTCAGCCGCCCGTTGCCCCCCAGCCGCGCATCCTCCATCAGCGCATCGCAGGTCTCGCGCGGCAGTTGGATCGGCAGGATGCCGTTCTTGAAGCAGTTGTTGAAGAAGATGTCGGCAAAGGACGGCGCGATCACGCAGCGTATGCCGAAATCCAGCAGCGCCCATGGCGCATGCTCCCGCGACGACCCGCACCCCAGATTGTCATAGGTGATCAGGATCCCGGCATCGCGATAAGGCGGCTGGTTCAGCACGAAATCCGGGCGTTCCGATCCGTCCGGGTTGTAGCGCATGCCGTCGAAGGCATGCACGCCCAGGCCCGACCGCTTGGTGGTCTTCAGGAAACGCGCCGGGATGATCTTGTCCGTATCGATGTTCGCTTCCGGCAGCGGCGCCGCGATCGCGGTCAGGACGGTGAATTTTTCCATGGCTCAGATCAGCTCCCGCACGTCTGTCAGATGTCCCGTCACCGCCGCCGCCGCCGCCATGGCGGGCGACAGCAGGTGCGTCCGCCCGCCCGGCCCCTGCCGCCCCTCGAAATTCCGGTTCGAGGTCGAGGCACAGCGCTGGCCCGGCGTCAGCTTGTCCGGGTTCATGCCCAGGCACATCGAACAGCCGGCCTCCCGCCATTCGAACCCCGCCTCGCGAAAGATCCGATCCAGCCCCTCCCGCTCGGCCTGCGCCTTCACCAGGCCCGACCCCGGCACAACCATGGCCCGCACGCCGTCCGCGACGTGCCGCCCCGCCACGACCGACGCCGCCGCGCGCAGATCCTCGATCCGGCTGTTGGTGCAGGACCCGATGAAGACCACGTCGACCGGCACGCCGGCGATCTTCTGTCCGGCCTGCAGGCCCATGTAATCCAGCATGCGCTGCATCTGCGCGCGCCGCGCCTCGTCGGCCTCGGCCGCGGGGTCCGGCACGGCGCCGGTCACCGGGATCACGGTCTCGGGGCTGGTCCCCCAGGTCAGGACCGGCGGAATATCCTCGGCGCGCAATTCGACCACCTTGTCGTACTGCGCGCCCTCGTCCGCCGCCAGCGTCTTCCAGTACGCCACCGCCTGCTCGAACGCCTCGCCCTTCGGGGCATAGGGCCGGCCGCGCACATAGTCGAACGTCACCGCATCCGGCGCCACCAGCCCGGCCCGGGCGCCGGCCTCGATCGACATGTTGCAGATCGTCATCCGCCCGGCCATGTCCAGCCCGCGGATCGTCGAGCCGGCGAACTCGATCACATGGCCGGTACCGCCCGCCGTGCCGATCCTGCCGATGATCGCCAGCATCACGTCCTTGGCGGTCACCCCCGGGCCCAGCGTGCCCTCGACGACCACCTTCATGTTCTTCGCCGGCTTCTGCAGCAGGGTCTGGGTCGCCATCACATGCTCGACCTCGGACGTGCCGATGCCGAACGCCAGCGCGCCCAGCGCCCCGTGGGTCGAGGTATGGCTGTCACCGCACACGATGGTCATGCCCGGCAGCGAAATCCCCTGCTCGGGCCCCACCACGTGCACGATACCCTGGTTTTCGGACAGAAGCGGGAAATACGGAACGCCGAACGCCCGGACATTGCGCTCCAGGGTCTCGATCTGGTTGCGGCTTTCCGGCTCCTCGATCGGCAGGGTGCGGTCCGAGGTCGGCACGTTATGGTCCACCACCGCGATCGTCGCATCCGGCCGCCGCAGACGCCGCCCGCTGATGCGCAGCCCCTCGAAGGCCTGCGGGCTGGTGACCTCATGCACCAGGTGGCGGTCGATATAAAGGATCGCCGTACCGTCCGGAAGCCGCTCCACGACATGGCTGTCCCAGATCTTGTCGAACAGCGTACGTGCGGCCATCGGTCTTCCTCTCTGCACAGCTTTCACACGGAAACGTGTGAATTCATACGGAAACGCCGACACCGCCGCCCGTCGTGACGGACGGGCGGCGGGACGACGAACCCGGTCGATATCGTGACGCGCCTCGTCCCCCCGCAAGGGGAGACGCGAATGCGCCGCCACATGGCCCGGCCCCGGGAAACCCCTCGGCAATCACCCCGCAGGAAACATTTCGGGGGCCGAACGGGCCGGGCCGCGGGATCAGGCCCCGGCCGCCACGGTCTCGCGCGCGCGCTCGGCGATACGGGCCGATTTGCCGCGGCGGCCGCGCAGATAATACAGCTTCGCGCGGCGCACGGCGCCGCGGCGCACGACCTTGATCTCGGCGATCGCCGGCGCATAGAGCGGGAAGATGCGCTCGACGCCCTCGCCGTTCGAGATCTTGCGCACGGTGAAGTTGCTGTTCAGCCCCTTGTTCGAACGCGCGATCACCACGCCCTCATAGGCCTGGACGCGCTGGCGCTCGCCTTCGACGACGCGGACCGACACGCGGACCGTGTCGCCGGGGCCGAATTCGGGTACCGCGCGGGCGGCCGAGAGACGCGCGATCTCGTCGGCCTCATATTGCTGGATGATGTTCATGATCGAGTCCTTCGCTTGAAAACAGTCAATGCGTCCGCTTCGGCTCAGCCGTCGGGCTGGCCGGGCGGGCGCGATCTTGGCCGGCGCGCTCCAGGCGCGCCGCCCACAAATCGGGCCGGCGCGTCCGGGTCGCGATCTCGGATTCAGTCCGCCGCCAGTTCGCGATGGCGGCATGATGACCGGACAGCAGGATGTCGGGCACTTCGCGCCCCTCCCAGCTCGCCGGCTTGGTGTAATGCGGATATTCCAGCAACCCGTCGGAAAAACTCTCCTCCGTGCCGCTGGCGTCGGAACCCATGACCCCGGGGATCAGCCGCACGCAGCTATCCAGCAGCACCAGCGCCGCCATCTCCCCGCCTGACAGGACATAATCGCCGATCGAAACCTGCTCGGCCCCGCTGGCCTCCAGCACCCGCTCGTCCACCCCTTCATAACGGCCGCACAGCACCACCAGGCCCGGCCCGCCGGCATAGCGGCGGACATCCTCCTGGCGCAGCGGACGGCCGCGCGGCGTGGGATAGACCAGCGGCCTGCCGGCCAGCGCGACGTCGCGGATCGCCGCGGACACCACGTCCGGACGCATGACCATGCCGGCCCCGCCTCCGAACGGCGTATCGTCCACGGTGCGATGCCGCCCCAGCCCGTACTCGCGCAGATTGCATGTCCGCAGCGACCACAGCCCGTCCGCCAGCGCGCGTCCGGCCAGGGACTGGCCCAGCGGACCGGGGAACATGTCCGGAAACAGGGTCAGCATCGTGGCCTGCCAGGTCATGACGCCGCCCCGACTTCCGGGACTCCGGCCCTCGAAATCTCGACTTTCGAGACCTCGACCGCATCCGGACGCGAGACGTCGCCCTGGACCTCGACCTCGTCGGGCAGCACCGCGACGATCCGCCCGGCCGCCACGTCGATGACCGGAAAGCACGCCCGGGTAAAGGGCAGGATCAGCGGCGCATGGCCGCTCCCGCCGATCTCCAGGCTGACCCCCGCGCCATAGTCATGGACCGTCAGCACCCGCCCCAAGGACGCGCCGCACGACGCGTCGCGCCCCTCCAGGCAGACGTCCAGGCCGATCAGGTCGGTGAAATAGAACTCGTCCTGATCCGGCTCCGGCAGGCTGGCCCGCGCGACATAGAGCCGCCGGTTCACCATCGCCTGCGCGGCGTCGCGCCCGGCCAGCGCCCGGCCCGCCGCATCGCGCAGCTCGGCAATGCCGTCGCCCCGCCATTGCAGGGTCCAGCCCTGCCCCCGGTCGTCGGTCAGCACCCCATAGGCGGCCAGGTCCTCCGGCACGGCGGCGTAGCTGTGTACGCGCACCAGCCCCCGCACGCCATGCGGACGTCCCACCACACCCATCAGGATACGATCGCGATCCACCGGTTCAGCCTGCCCGTAATCCTATCCGCGCCGTCCGCAATCAGGCCGCGGCGGCAGCCGCGGCAGCGGCGGCACGTTCCTGCGCGCGCTTCTTCGGCGCCGACTTCTTGGGCTGCTCGTTATAGGCGGGCTTCGGCGCCAGGCCGGCATTGCCCAGGAAGCGGGCCACGCGGTCGGTCGGCAGCGCGCCCTGCGACAGCCAGTGCGCGATGCGCTCGTTCACCAGCCGCACGCGGTCGGCATGGTCGGACGGCAGCATCGGGTTGTAGGCGCCCACCTTCTCGATGAAGCGGCCATCGCGGGGCGAACGGCTGTCGGCCACCACGATGTGGTAGTACGGACGCTTCTTCGCACCGGCGCGGGCAAGGCGGATCTTCAGGCTCATTTGAAACACTACTCCGAAAGAAAACTCTGGATACGGACCAAGGCGAAACGGATTGGACGATCCCGTCAGCCGAACGGACGGCCGCCCGGCGGTTTCGCCCCCTTGGGCATGAGAGCGGACATCCCCTGGCGCATGAGTCCCTTCATGCCGAGCTTGTTGATCCGCTTCATCATCGTGGACATGTCGTCGAACTGCTTCAGCAGCCGGTTGACGTCCTGAACTGTGGTCCCCGACCCGGCGGCGATGCGCTTCTTGCGCGACGCCTTGATGATGGCGGGCGTCTTGCGCTCCGCCCTGGTCATGGACGAAATGATGGCCTGGTGGCGCTTCAGGACCGACGTATCCAGGTCCTTGTCACCCAGCGCCTGCTTGACCTTCCCCATGCCGGGCAGCATGTCCAGGATGCCGGACAGCGAGCCCATCTTGGAAATCTGGCGGATCTGCGCGGCATAATCGTCCAGGTCGAACTGCCCGCGCATCATCTTGAGGGCGATCTTCTCGCTCTCTTCATGATCCAGCGTATCGGCGGCCTTCTCGACCAGGCCCGCGATGTCGCCCAGCCCCAGGATGCGGCCGGCCACGCGCTCGGGATGGAACTCCTCCAGCGCGTCCAGCTTCTCGCCCGAACCGGTCAGCTTGATCGGCGCGCCGGTAATCGCGCGCATCGACAGCGCGGCGCCCCCGCGGGCATCGCCGTCCATGCGGGTCATGACGACGCCGGTCACGCCCACCGCCTCGTTGAACGCCTTCGCGGTGTTCACCGCGTCCTGGCCGGTCATCGCATCGACGACCAGCAGGGTTTCGGCCGGCGACGTCTCGGCGCGGATCGCCCGCACCTCGTCCATCAGCGCCTCGTCGATCGACAGGCGCCCGGCCGTGTCCAGGATGACGACGTCGAACCCCTCGCGCCGGCCGGTATCCATCGCACGGCGCGCGATCTCGACCGGGCTCTGGCCGGGCACGATCGGCAGCGACGGCACGCCCGCGCGCTCGGCAAGCTGCTGCAACTGCAACTGCGCGGCCGGGCGCTGGGTATCCAGGCTGGCCAGCAGCACCTTCCGGCGCTCGCGCGTCGCCAGGCGCAGCGCGATCTTGCCCGACGTGGTGGTCTTGCCCGATCCCTGCAGGCCGACCATCAGGATCGGCACCGGCGCCACGGCATTCAGGTTCAGCGGCACCGCCCCGGCGCCGCCCAGCGCGTCGATCAGCGCGTCATTGACGATCTTGGCCACCGCCTGGCCGGGCGAGATGCTGCCCAGCACCTCGTGCCCCACGGCGCGCTCGCGCACCTTGGCGACGAAATCCTTGACGACGGGCAGCGCCACGTCAGCGTCCAGCATCGCCAGACGCACCTCGCGCATCGCCTCGGCCACATCGGCCTCGGACAGCGCGCCGCGCTTGGCGAGCCCATCGAACACACCGGAGAGCTTGCTGGAAAGCGTCTCGAACAAAGGCCCGTCACTCCAAGGGGACTGTCACCCCAAAAGACGTCGCGCCACTGCGCGAGCACTCGCGGAGTGGCGTTCCTGATGATGGGGGTGGCTTTACCCGCCTCCCCCTTCCTTGTCAACGAAATCGACCGCACGGGCCGCGCCGGGGGACGAATCGCGCCCCGACGCGGCCCTGGCCCGCCCCTTACTTGCCTGGGACCGGCTTCATCACGTCATGCATCTCCTGGCGCAATGCGCGGATCTTCTCCACCCGCGCCCTGGCCTGGGCCAGTTGATCCGGGGTCAGGATGTCGTGGATCTTCACCGCGATGTCCAGCCGCCGGGCGGCCTCCGCCTGGCGCAGGCCCTCGATCTGCTGCGTCAGCGTCGTCAGCTTCGCCTTGTCGACCGCTCCCGGGGCCAGCAGCACGTCCTCGATCTGCCGATGCAGGTCGCCAAGCTGCTTCCAGTCGCCTTTATGCGCGTGCCGCGCGTCCTGGAAAATCTCGTGCAGTTGCTTGTGCTGCGCCGGCGTCAGCTTCAGCCCGGCCAGGAGCGCCATCTCCCCATGCATGCCGCCGTGCATGCCGTGCCCCTCGAAACCACCATGCATGCCGGGTCCGCCCATGCCATGATCGCCCATGCCGTAATCGCCCATGCCCGGGCCGGGCGGCATGTCCTGCGCCAGCGCCGCGCCGCCGGACAGGCTCGCCAGGACCGTCATGGCCAGCATCGTCTTCTTGAACATCGTCGGGCCTTTCCTCTTCCCATGAACCGGAACCATGGTCCCGGGGTGACGATGGGAATGTAATCACGCCCGACCGTCCGGAAATCCGGCGAATATGCTACGAAATGTAAGAGGCTGTATCGCAAACCCTGCAACCGGGCGAGAGCCGCCGCAGAGCTGCATCTGTCACGGCCGGCCTTGTCACTTGGCCGCCTTGGCGCTCCCGCGCGGCCGGTCGGCCGGCAGCATCTCGCCGGTGGCGGCATAATAGACGCGCTCGGCGATATTGGTGGCGTGGTCGCCGATCCGTTCCAAATTCTTGGCGATGAACAGCAGGTGCGTGCAGGACCGGATGGTGCGCGGATCTTCCATCATATAGGTCACCAGCTCGCGGAACATGGCGGTATACAGCTCGTCGATCGCGGCGTCGGAGTACCAGACCGCGACCGCCCCCTCGCTGTCCCGCCGGGCCATCGCGTCGATCGCCCGGCACAGATTCTCATGCACCAGCCGCCCCATGGCGCGCAGCCCGCCCACCGGCACGTCGGTGGGCTGCGCCTCGACCTTCCGCGCGCGCTTGGCGACGCTGGCGGCGCAATCGCCGATCCGCTCCAGGTCGCCGGTGATCTTCAGCACCGACACGATCTCGCGCAGGTCGCCGGCCATCGGCGCGCGCAACGCCAGCAGCCGGATCGCCAGCGCCTCGACGTCGCGTTCCAGCGCATCGACCTGCGGGTCCAGCGCCTGGGCCTCGCGCGACGCCTGCTCGTCCCTGTCGACGATCGCGGCGATCGCCAGCGCGCTCTGCCGCTCGACCAGCCTGCCCATGGCGCTGGTCATGCCGCGCAACTGGGTCAGCTCCTGCTCGTAGCTCTTGACGGTATGCGCCTGTTCCTTGACCACGCTGCCCCTCCTTCCCGTGTCAGCCGAAGCGGCCGGTGATGTAGTCCTGGGTGCGGCGCTCACGCGGGGCGGTGAACATGCGGTCGGCATTGTCCACCTCGACCAGTTCCCCCAGGTAGAAGAACGCCACGCGGTCCGCGCAGCGCGCCGCCTGCTGCATGTTGTGCGTCACGATCGCGATCGTGAACTCCGCCTTCAGCTCGTCCAGCAATTCCTCGATCCGCGCCGTCGAGATCGGGTCCAGCGCGCTGGTCGGCTCGTCCAGCAGGATCACCTCGGGCCGCGTCGCAATCGTCCGCGCAATGCACAGCCGCTGCTGCTGCCCCCCCGACAGCGCCGTCGCCGACGTCCCCAGCCGGTCCTTCACCTCGCCCCACAGCGCCACCCGCCGCAGCACGTCCTCGACCCGCGCATCCATCTCCGGCCGCCCCAGCGTCTCGTGCAGCCGCACCCCGAACGCGATGTTCTCGTAGATCGACATCGGAAACGGCGTCGGCTTCTGGAACACCATCCCGATCCGCGACCGCAGCACGTTCAGGTCCATCTCCGGCGACAGGATGTTCCGCCCGTCGAACGTCACCTCCCCCGTCGCCCGCTGCCCGGGATACAAATCATACATCCGGTTCAGCACCCGCAGCAGCGTCGACTTGCCGCACCCCGACGGGCCGATCATCCCCGTCACCCGCCGCGCCGGAAAATCCAGCGTGATGTCCCGCAGCGCCCGGTGCGCCCCATACCAGAAATCCAGCCCACGCACCGAAAGCGCCGGCGCCGCGGCATCCGCCGCCGGCACGTCCTGCATCACCCCGTCCCTCATTTCTTGATGTCCCATCGGCGCACCGTCCATGGCCCTACTGCCCCGCGCCCAGCCGCCGGTGCCACATCCGCACCACCACGTTCAGCACCAGCACCCCCGCCGTGATCAGCAGCGCGCCCGTCCAGGCCAACTGCACCCAGTCGTCATACGCCGACCCCGCATATTGATAGATCGCCACCGGCAGGCTGGCCATCGGCGCGTCCAGCGACAGCGACCAGTTCATGTTCCCCAGCGAGGTGAACAGCAGCGGCGCCGTCTCCCCCGACACCCGCGCCACCGCCAGCAGGATCCCCGTCAGCACCCCGGCCCGCGCCGCCCGCAGGCACACCTGCAGCACGACCCGCCATTTCGGCGCCCCCAGCGCATAGGCCGCCTCGCGCATCGTCAGCGGCACCAGCCGCAGCATGTCCTCGGTCGTCCGCACCACCACCGGCACGAACAGCATCGCCAGCGCAACCGCCCCCGACAGGCCCGAAAAATGCCCCACCGGCGCCACCAGCGCCAGATACACGAACAGACCCACCAGGATCGACGGCGCCGACAGCATCATGTCCGACACGAACCGCACCACCGCCACCACACGCCCGTCGGTCGCGTATTCCGACAGGTAGATCCCCGTCAGCAGCCCCACCGGCGTGCCGATCGCCGCCGCCAGCCCGGTCTGCACCAGGCTGCCCGCGATCGCGTTCGCCAGCCCCCCGCCGCCGCCCGGCGGCGTCATCACCCGCACCAGCGTCCCCGCCGACAGGCCGGGCAGCCCCCGCGCCAGCAACGTCAGCAGGATCGAGCCCAGCGCCAGCAGCACGATCCCCGTCGCCCCCAGGCTCAGCCCCGTCGCCAGACGGTCCGCCAGCCGACGCCGTGCCGCCAGCCGGCCGCCGCGCCCCCAGCCCGCCCCGGACGGCGCCGCGGGCACCCCGGCCAGTTCCCCCGACATCGCGTCACCGGACGTCGCGTCACCCGGCGGCGCCTCACCCGGCGCCGCGCCGCCGCTCATCGTCCCGTTCTCCCGGTCCGCCATCTCACGCCCCCCGCCGCAGCAGCACCCGCGAGCAGGCCAGCGTGACGAACGAGATCACCATCAGGATGAAGCCCAGCGCCAGCAGCGACGACAATTTCAGGCTGCCCGCCGCGCTCTCGGGAAATTCCAGCGCGATCAGCGACGCGATCGTGTTCCCCGGCGCGAACAGCGACCAGCCGATCCGGTTGGTGTTGCCGATCACGAAGGTCACCGCCATCGTCTCGCCCAGCGCCCGCCCCATCCCCAGCATCACACCGCCCACCAGCGCCGGACGCGACCAGGGCAGGATCACGCTGCGCATCACCTCCCACCGCGTCGCACCCAGCCCATAGGCGCTCTCGCGGATCTGCGCCGGCATCGCCGTGAACACGTCGCGCATCACCGCGCACACGAACGGCGTCACCATCACCGCCAGCACCAGCCCACCGGTCAGCAGCCCCGTCCCGTAGGGCGCCCCGTGAAACAGCACCCCCAGCACCGGCACATGCCCAAGATGCCGGTTCGCCCACGGCTGCACCACCCGCGCCATCACCGGCACGATCACGAAGAAGCCCCACATCCCGAATATGATCGACGGCACCGCCGCCAGAAGCTGCACCGCCATGCCGATCGGCCCCGCCACCGACCCCGGCGCCATCTCCACCAGCCAGAACGCGATCCCGAACGCCAGCGGCACCGCAATCAGCAGCGCCAGCACCGTCGTCATCACCGAACCGAACACCGGCGCAAGCGCCCCGAAATGCTCCGACACCGGGTTCCATGCCGTGCTCCACGCAAAGCCGGGGCCAAACGCACCCCACGCCTGCGCCCCGCCCCACGCCAGAACCCCGATCAGACCCCCAAGAAGCGCCAGAAGCGACCACCCGCTCAGCCGCACCGCAGCCGAAAAGATCGCATCCCCCACACCGCCCGCCGCCCGCCGCGCGGCCACCATGGTCGAAGGGGGTGACAGCGTCGAAGGCTCCATGCAGGCTCCGCTGGAATGGGCGCCCGGAATCGGGGAATCCCCGGACGCATCGTCAGAATCAGGCGCGCGGGCTGCGCCGCGCCGGCAATCGGCCACACCCGGCCTCATGCCGGGCGCGGCCTGTCCGCGCGACCATTACTGGACCGCCCCCCGCCCCCGCAACCGCCGATCGCGCCTCCCGGGCGCTTTCCGCTCAGGCGCGGCCAAAGCGCGACAGTCGCTCGATCACCAGGTCGAAATATCCCTCGGCATCCAGCCGGTTCAGCACCAGCGCGTTCGCCGCCTCTCCGCTCACGCCCCACCAGTCGATGACCGTCATGCCCCGGGTCAGCGCGCCGTGGCATTCGATCCCCACATGCGCCAGCCGGCCGCTGAACAGGTCCGGCCGCAACAGCGCCGCGATCACCGTCGGATCATGCAGCGGCCCGCCGTCGGTGCCCCATTGGCGGGCGTTGTAGTCCTTGTTGAACAGCAGCAGGTGATAGAACGCCTCGGCCAGCGGCGTGCCGATGGCGCGCAGCCGCGCCATGCGGGCCTGCGTGGTCAGCGCCTGGTGGGTGCAATCCAGCGGGATCATCGTGATCGGCACGCCTGAGGCGAAGATCCGGGCCGCCGCCTCGGGGTCGACATGGATGTTGTATTCGGCCGCCGGCGTGATGTTGCCGCCCTCGGCGCGCGCGCCGCCCATCAGCACGATCCCGTGCAGATGCTCCGCCAGGCGCGGCTCGCGGCCCATCGCCAGCGCGACATTCGTCAACGGCGCCAGGCAGCACAGGGTGACGCTGCCCTTCGGCCGCGCCATCACCAGTTCGACGATCCGGTCCGGCGCGAATCCCTCGGCCGCGCGCAGGCCGGGCGGCGGCAGGTCGTAGCCGTCGAATCCGGTGGCGCCATGGACGTGCTCGGCGGTCCGCAGCGCGCCCATCAGCGGCCCGGCCGCCCCGGCATAGACCGGCACGTCCCCCCGCCCCGCCAGTTCCAGCGCCATCAGCGCGTTGCGCGTCGTCAGCGCCAGCGGCACGTTGCCGCCCACGGTGGTCAGCGCCAGCACCTCCAGCTCGTCGGGCGAGGCCAGCGCCATCAGGAACGCCACCGCATCGTCCGGCGACGGATCGGTATCGATGATGATGGGACGGATCATCCCCCAGCCTTCCCCGTCAGGACTCAGCGCCGGCGCGTCGGATACGCCACCCCCAGCGCGTCGCGCGCCTCGGTGGCCAGGCGATCGACCCGCTCGTTATTCTCGTCGCCCGAATGGCCGCGCACCCAGCGCCAGCTCACCTCGTGCCGGGCGCTCACATCCAGCAGCCGCCGCCACAGATCCATGTTGGCCACCGGATCGCCCGCGGCGTTGCGCCAGTTGCGCCGCACCCAGCCCGTATGCCAGCGGGTGATGCCGTTGCGCACATATTCGCTGTCCGTATGCAGCACCACCCGGCACGGACGCTTCAGCGCCTCCAGCGCCTCGGCCGCCGCCGTCAGTTCCATGCGGTTGTTGGTGGTCTCGGCCGCGCCGCCCGAAATCTCACGCTCGCTGCCCCGGAATTTCAGCAGCGCCGCCCAGCCGCCCGGCCCCGGATTGGGCTTGCACCCCCCGTCGGTCCAGATCTCGACCAGCGACAGATCCGTCTCGGCATCCGCCTCGGCCGGCCGCTCGGTGTCAGAAACCATGATCCGCCGCCCCCGGCAACGCGCCCGCCGATGCCGCGCGATGGAACCGCAGGCGCGGCAGGTAATCCAGCGGATCCTTGCGCGTCACCATCGCGCCGGCCGGCGTGTTCACCCAATCATACAGCCGGGTCAGCAGGAACCGCATCGCGGCCCCTGCCGCCAGCACCGGCAGCGCCGCGCGCTCCGCCTCACCCAGCGGCCGAACCGATTCGTACCCCGCGATCAGCGCGCGCGACCGCGCCGCGTCGAACCGCCCCTGCGCGTCGAAGCACCAGGCGTTCAGGCAGATCGCGACGTCGTACGCCAGGATGTCGGTGCAGGCGAAATAGAAATCGATGATTCCGGACACCGCGCCGTCCAGAAAGAAGACATTGTCCGGAAACAGGTCGGCATGGATCTGCCCGCGCGGCAGCGCGCCCGGCGCCGGCCAGGCCGGCAGGATCTCCGCCAGCGCCGCATCCAGCTCGGCCACCAGCCCCGGCTGCACCGAATCGCCGTCCCTCCGGCAGGAATCCAGCAGGCCCGGCCAGGATCCGGGGCCCAAGGCATTGGGGCGCACGGCGTCATATCCCTGCCCGGCCAGATGCAGCCGGGCCAGCGCGGCGCCGACCGGCCCGCAATGCGCTTCCGTCACCGCGCGCGGCCAGACGCCGGGCAGGAAAGTGGTGATCGCCGCCGGCCGCCCGGCCAGCACGCGCAGCGCCGCCCCGTCCCGCGCCGCCACCGGGCGCGGACAGGACAGGCCATGGTCGGACAGATACCCCATCAGCCCCAGGAACCAGGGCAGGTCCTCGGGATTCACCCGCCGCTCGTACAGGGTCAGGATAAAGTCGCTCCCCGCAACGCCCCCTTTGGCGTTCCCTGCGGCGCCTCCCGTGGTGCCCCCCGTGGTGCGCAGGACGAAATTACTGTTCTCGACCCCTTCGGCGATGCCGCGAAACGCCGTCAGCGCCCCGATATCGTACGCCGACAGAAATGCGCGCAACGCCTCGTCGGACACATCCGTATAGACAGCCATGCAAGCGGGTTCTGTTCAGCCCAGCGGCGCCGGCAGGCGGAAGATCACGTTCTCTTCCTTGACCGTCCGTTCCTCGATTTCCAGCGTAAAGCGCTTGGCCAGCGCCGCCACCATCTCCTGCACCAGCGCCTCGGGCGCCGACGCGCCGGCGGTGATCCCCAGCGTGCTCACCCCGTCCAGCACCGACCAGTCCAGGTCGCCCAGGCGCGGCACCAGCAGGGCGCGCGGCGCGCCCGAGCGCTCCGCCACCTCACGCAGGCGCTGCGAGTTCGACGAATTCGGCGAACCGATCACGATCACCAGGTCGCAGCCCGGCGCGATCGCCTTCACCGCTTCCTGCCGGTTGGTCGTGGCATAGCAGATATCCTCGCGCTTCGGCCCTTCGATCAGCGGAAAGCGGCGGCGCAGGATCTCGACGATCTCGGCTGTGTCGTCGACCGACAGCGTGGTCTGGGTAATGAAGGCCAGGCGCGCCGGGTCGGCCGGCCGCACGGTGCGGGCCTCCTCGGCATCATTGATCAGGGTCACCGCCCCCTGCGGCAACTGGCCCATCGTGCCGACCACCTCCGGATGCCCGGCATGGCCGATCATCAGGATATGCCGGCTCTCCGGGCCGCCATCGGCGAAATGGCGCTCGGCCTCGCGATGCACCTTCGATACCAGCGGGCAGGTCGCGTCCAGATACAGCAGGTTGCGCCGCTCGGCCTCGGCCGGCACGCTCTTGGGCACGCCATGGGCGGAAAAGACGACATGACCGTCGGCCGGCACCTCGTCCAGTTCCTCGACGAAGATCGCCCCCTGCGCCTCCAGCGCCTCGACCACCGTACGGTTATGGACGATCTCGTGCCGGACATAGACCGGCGCGCCATAGCGGCGGATCGCCTCCTCGACCACCCGGATCGCCCGGTCGACACCGGCGCAGAACCCGCGCGGACCGGCCAGCAGGACCTTCAGCGACCGGGTCGGCGCGTCGGCCGATTCCAGGGCCGGGGCGGGATCGGGCGTGTGAATCATCTGATCTGGCATGGTGTTCCCCAAACGTCCGGCGGGCGGTATAGGATACGGGCCGAGGGCAGCCTCCGGCCGGCCGCTGCATCCCGATGCTGGTTCGGCCCTACGCAAAGCAGGGACATGGCGCAAGCCATTTTCCTGCGACTCCGGCGCATTTGGACATACCCGTCCGACCGACGCCACAGAAACACACGCCGCGGACCATCCGTCCCCACGGCCGCCCGCAACCTGACCGAGAAAACGAGACCCCGGACCCCAGCATGACCATCGTCATTCCGACCGGCCCGCGCCGCCCCCGCCGTCCCGCCCTTCTCTGCGGCCTGGCGCTCCTGCCGCTCGCGATTCTGCTGACTGCCTGCGACGCCGACAATCCGAACGCCTTCGCCCCCGCCTGCCCGCTCGTCGAGGTCCCGGGCCCCGCCGCCGACCTGGCGGCCTACGATGGCGAGACGCACGATGTCGGCCACCTGGTCGCCCGCGCCAGCCTGACCCGCGTCAGCGGCAGTTGCCGCGCCGCCGGCCGGCACACCCATGACATCGTCACCGACATCAGCCTGGGCCTGACCGTCAGCCGGGGCCCCGCGACCGGCCACGCGGTGGACATTCCGTATTTCATCGCGGTCGTCCAGGACGGCGAGATCAAGAGCAAGAAGCAGTTCGTCGAAACCGTCACCTTCCCGCCCAACGTGACCGAGACGCACATCTTCACCCATATCGTCCCGATCACGCTGCCCATCGGGCACCACGTCACGGTCGACAGCTATCATATCGAGGTCGGCTTCCAGCTCACCCGCGCGCAGCTCGACTATAATCGCGCCCACCTGCTCGCCCCCGCCTTCCACCCGCTCTGATCCCGAAGCGGATATGACAGCCATCACACCCGCACCGGCCCCCCCATCGGCTCCCGCATCGGCCCGCATGCGCGAAATGACCGTGCGGGGCCTGATCCTGGGCGCGCTCATCACCGTCGTCTTCACGGCCTCGAACGTCTATCTCGGGCTCAAGATCGGGCTGACGGTCGCCTCGTCGATCCCGGCGGCCGTGATCTCGATGTCGGTGCTGCGGGCGCTGGGCGGCGGCACGATCCTGGAAAACAACCTGGTCCAGACCCAGGCCTCGGCGGCCGGGACGCTGTCCTGCGTGTTCATCTCGTTCCCGTGCCTGGTGCTGATCGGCTATTGGCAGCATTTCCCCTATTTTCAGGTCATGCTGCTCTCGCTGGCCGGCGGCATGACCGGCGTGCTGTTCACCGTGCCGCTGCGCCGGGCGATGGTGACGCACAGCAGCCTGCCCTACCCCGAGGGCGTCGCAGCGGCCGAAATCCTCAAGGCCGGCTCGGACAGCGGCAGTCCCGAAAGCCTGCAGGCGCTCATGACCGGCGGCCTGGTCTCGGCGGTGGTCACGCTCGCCACTGGCGGGCTACGGGTGCTGGCCGACGGCGCGTCGGCGACCGCGGTCTGGGGCGGCGCGGTCTTCCGCGCCTCGGCCGGCTTCTCGCTGGCGCTGCTCGGCGCGGGCTACCTGGTCGGCATCGCGGGCGGCATCGCCATGCTCGCCGGCGCCGTCATCGCCTGGGGCGCCGCGGTGCCGGTGCTCAGCCTGCTGCTGCCCAATACCGCCCATTTGCCGGCCGCCGATTACGCGACCCAGCTCTGGGCGCAGAAGGTCCGCTTCATGGGCGCGGGCACGATCGCCGTCGCCGCCGTCTGGACCCTGGCCGCGCTGGCCCGCCCCGTCGCCGCCGGCATCCGCGACATGCTGCGCGCCGGCCGGTCGGTCGGCGACGGCGACCGTCACCGCGACCTCTCCCCCCGCACCCTGGCGCTGCTGACCCTGCTGTCCCTGGGCGTGCTGTTCGGCCTGTTCGCGGCCTTCCTGCTGCCGGGAACGGCGGACGCGCGCGGCATGCTCGCCGCGGCCCTCGCCGCCACCCTGTTCTGCGGGCTGTTCGGCTTCCTGGTCGCGGCGGCCTGCGGCTACATGGCCGGCATCGTCGGCTCGTCCTCCTCGCCGCTGTCCGGCATCGCGATCATCGCCACCGTCATGATCGCCGCCTTCCTGCTCGGGCTCGAACGGCTGGGCTGGATGCCGGCCGAATTCTCCGCCGGCGGCCAGCGGCTGGCGGTCGCCTTCGCACTGTTCGTGCTGTCGGCCATCGTCGCCTCGTCGGCGATTTCCAACGACAATCTCCAGGACCTCAAGACCGGCCAGTTGGTCGGCGCCTCCCCCTGGCGCCAGCAGGCCGCCCTGCTGGTCGGCTGCGTCAGCGGCGCCGTGGTCATCCCGCCGGTGCTGGAGCTGCTCTACCAGGCGTACGGCTTCGTCGGCGCCCTGCCCCGCCCGGGCATGGACCCCGCCCACGCCCTGGCGGCGCCGCAGCCGGCCCTGCTGGTCACCCTCGTCAACGGCATCTTCCTGCACCGGCTGGACTGGACGATGATCACGCTGGGCGCCACCCTTGGCGTCGTGCTGATCGCGGCTGACCTGCTGCTGCGCCGGCGCGGCGCGGCGCTGCCGCCGCTCGCCGTCGGCATCGGCCTGTATCTCCCGCCCTCGGTCAGCGTCACGCTCGCCATCGGCGCCGTCATCGGTTGGATCAGCACCCGCGGCCGCCCCGCGCTCCGGGCCGAAACCGGCATCGGCACCATGCTGGCCTCGGGCTTCATCGTCGGCGAAAGCCTGACCGGCGTGCTGCTCGCCGCGGTCGCCGGCGCCACCGGGCGCGACGACACGCTCTCGATCCTGCCGTCCCATGCCGGCGACGTGCCGAAATTACTGGGATTCCTGGTCTTCGTCGCCATATGCATCTGGTTCGGACGCTCGATCCGGCGCGAATGACATCTCAGGAGGTCCCATCCCGGTGATTCCCTTCTCGATCCTCGACCTGTCGCTGATCGTCCGCGACAGCACCGCCGCCGCCGCCTTCGCCAACAGCCTCGACCTAGCCCGCCATGCCGAGGCTCTGGGGTTTCACCGCTACTGGGTGGCCGAACACCATGCCATGCCGGGCATCGCCTCGGCCGCGACCGCGGTGCTGATCGGCCATCTGGCGGCGGGCACGCGCAGCATCCGCGTCGGCGCCGGCGGCATCATGCTGCCCAACCATGCGCCGCTGACCGTGGCCGAACAGTTCGGCACGCTGGAAAGCCTCTTCCCCGGCCGGATCGACCTGGGGCTGGGCCGCGCCCCCGGCTCGGACCAGGAAACCATGCGCGCGCTGCGGCGCGACCCCGCCAGCGCCGACCGCTTCCCGCAGGACGTCGTCGAACTGCTGCATTATTTCGACGAACCCGTCCCCGGCCAGCGCGTACGGGCCGTTCCCGGCGCCGGGCTGGACATCCCGGTCTGGCTCCTGGGCTCCTCCCTGTTCTCGGCCCAGCTTGCGGCCCATCTCGGCCTGCCCTTCGCCTTCGCGTCGCATTTCGCGCCCGACCAGATGGAACAGGCCGTCACCCTCTACCGCCAGCTCTTCACCCCCTCGCCCCGGCTGGCGCAGCCCTATGTCATGCTGGGGCTGAACGTGATCGCCGCCGACAGCGACGACGCCGCCCGCATGCTCTTCACCTCGCACCAGCAGCAATTCGTGGCCCTGCGCCGCGGCATGCCAGGCCAGTTTCCGCCGCCCGTCGCCTCGACCGAGGGGCTATGGAGCCAGATGGAACGCGCCGGCGTCGAACGCGCCCTGGCCTGCGCCGTGGTCGGCGGTCCCGATACGCTGCGCGCGGGCCTCGCGCGCTTCATCGCCCGCCACCGCCCCGACGAACTGATGCTGGTCGGCGCCATCCACGACCACGCGGCCCGGCTGCACTCCTTCTCCCTCGCCGCCGCCGCCCACCGGCAATTGGCCGACACGGGCTGACATGAGCTGACACGGAACGATGGACGGCCCGCATCGCCGGTGCGATGATCCGCCCATGCCTATCCCATTCTGCATCCCGTTCAAAGATCTCGCTTTCCCTGCCCCCACCGCCGAAAGCCTGACCCGGGCCTTCGGCGCGGTGAACGCCCTGCTCGATGCCGGTCAGCGTGACGGCGCGCTGGCGCTGTTCGATACCGAACGCCGCGCCTACGAAAGCTGGGCGTCCATGGTGGCGCTCCGCTTCGCGCAGGATACCGGCTCGGCCCAGGCCCGCGCCGACCGCGAACTGGCCGACGGCCTGACCCCCCTGGTGACCGAGCACGAGGTCGGCATCAAGCGCCGCCTGCTGGACGATCCCAACCGCGCCGGGCTGCTGCATGCCGTGGGCACGCATACCGTCCGGCTGTGGGAAACCGACATCACCACCTTCGATACGCGCCTGCGCCCGGCGCTCGAGGAAGAATCCCGCCTGGCCGCCGACTATACCGCCCTGCTGGCCGCCGCCCGGGTGACGATCGGCGACCGCACGGTCAATCTCTCCGGCCTCGCCCCGTTCGCCGAGGATCTCGACCGCACCGTCCGCCACCAGGCGGAACGCGCGCGCTGGGACGTCTTCGCCGGCCATGGCGCGCAGTTGGACACGCTCTATGACCGCCTGGTCCACGTCCGCGACGGCATGGCCAGGACACTCGGCTACGACAATTACGTGGCGCTGGGCTATCGCCGGATGCGCCGGGTCGATTACGGCCCCCAGGACGTCGCGCGCTTCCGCGACGAAATCCGCGCCCATGTGGTCCCCCTGGTCGCGGCCATCATGGAAAATCGCCGCCTGACCATGAACTGGGACCGGCTTCGCGCATGGGACGAGCCGCTGATCGACCCGCTGGGCAATCCCCGTCCGGCCGGCGGCCACGACCTGCTGCTCGAACGCGCCCGGACCATGTTCGACCGCATGGGCGGCGATCTGGGTCCGTTCTATGCCGGGATGGTCCAGGGCGGCTATCTCGACCTGCAGAACCGCCCGGGCAAGGCCGGGGGCGGGTTCTGCACCGCCTTCCCCAGCATCGGCATGCCGTTCATCTTCGCCAATTTCAACGGCACGCCGCACGACATCGCCGTCTTCACGCACGAAATGGGCCACGCCTACCAGAACTGGAAAAGCCGCGACCTGCCCGGGATCGACCTGCTCTGGCCGACCATGGAGGCCGCCGAGATCAATTCCATGGCGCTGGAATTCCTCACCTGGCCCCATATCGACCTGATGGTCGAGGACGGCGCGGCCGAGCGGTTCCGCCGCGCCCACCTGATCGGCGCCCTGACCTTCCTGCCCTATGGGGCCTGCGTCGATCATTTCCAGCATGAGGTCTATGCCCGCCCGGACATGTCGCCCCAGGATCGGCACGCGACCTGGCTGCAGCTCGAACGGCTCTACATGCCCTGGCGCGACTGGGGCGACCTGGCATGGCCGGCCAAGGGCGGCCGGTGGCAGGCCCAGGGCCATATCTACCGCTCGCCCTTCTATTACATCGACTATGCGCTGGCCCTATGCTGCGCGATGCAGTTCTGGCTGCGCGCCCGCAAGGACCGGCACGGCACGATGGCGACCTACACCGACCTCTGCGCGCTGGGGGGCGCCCAGCCCTTTACCGGATTGCTGGCCGCCGCCGGGCTCGAAAGCCCGTTCGCCCCGGGCACCCTGACCGATATCGTGGCCGAGGCGGAAAATTACCTGCAGATGCGCTGAAACAGGCCGGCGGGCCGGATGACGCGGCGTGACGGCGCGGAAATGAATGGCGGGGGCTTCAATGCCCCCGCGTGTCCCAGCCGGCCAGCAGGTCGACCACCGCCTGGGCCGACATGCGCCGCGCATCGCCCAGCGCCAGCGCCCCATCCGGATTCAGCACCTGCCCCTTGGGGGTAACGATCAGTACGGTCGGCACCGCCTTGATCGTCACGCCATATTTCTGCGCGATGTCCAGATTGGTGTCGATATGCCCGACATTGACGTTCACCCGCTCGAAGCTCGCGGCCACCCAGGGGGCCACGGTCGGCAGCGCCAGAACACCCGCCAGCATGCGGCAATCGGGGCACCAGTTCCCGCCGAAATCGATCAGCACGTTCCTGCCCGACGCCCGCGCCCTGGCGAACGCTTCATCGACCTGCGCCTGGGCGCCCTCCGGCGGGCCATAGGGCGCGGCGACGGGGTGCGGCACCGCGTGCCCCACCTTCGGCGTCGGCGGCAGTTCCGCCAGGGCGGGCGTGGACAGCACGCCCAGCAGCATGGCGGGCAGGATTGCGGCGGAAAGCAGGCGGCGCAGTTTCATGATGTTCCGGGTCCATCGATTAGAAAGGGCAGAAAAGGCAAATGGAGCAAGATAACGGCGGGAATGAACGAGCGATAATATCCCGTCAAGATGGACCACAGGCGTCATCCGCCATACAACTCCGCCGACAGGACATCAGGACAGAAGGAACCGCCCCCGGATGACAGAGTCCCCGCCCAGCATCACCCGCACCTTGGCCAAGACCGCCGCCCTGGTCGCGCTGACGGCCGGCCTGATGGCCAGCCTGCGCTACAGCGCCACGGTCGCGCACTGGGTCGATCACATTGCCGGCACCCGCCTGTGGAGCGCCCTGTACAGCCTGGCCGGCGCATCCGACGCCCTGCAGCGCGAGCGGCTGATCCTGATGGGCGTCACCGTCGCCTGCTTCCTGGTGGCCCTCCCCCTCGTCCAGGCCGGCGAATGGGCGGTGGACCGGCTCCGCGCCCGCCGCGCGGGATTACGGACCGGGAACTGATCCCGGCGACGCGCCGCCCGCGGCCGAACCCGCCCCTGCATCCCCCGCCGCGTCCCGGTCCCAGAAGAATGTCAGCTCGTGCTTGTTGTGCCACAGATGCCGCACCGATCCGCCCGGGATCGCGGCAAAGGCCTCGGCGGTCTCATGATCGGTCTCGCCCTGGAACTTGATGGTCAGCACGATCCGCCGCGCCATCCCCGCCGCGATCCATCGCCGTGCCAGCGCCAGCAGACGCGGCGGATAGGCGATGATATCCGAAAACAGCCAATCCACCGGCCCCAGTTCCTCGGGCGCGATCCCGAACGCGCTGCCCCGCAGGGACCGTACCCCCGGCATCGCAGCCACCTCCGGGGCCAGTTCGGCGCGGTCCACCGCGACGATCTCGGCACCGCATCGTGCCACCACCCAGGTCCATCCCCCCGGCGCCGCGCCCAGATCGACGCAGCGTTCGCCCGGCACCGGCCAGCGCCCCAGCCGGGCACAGGCCTCCCATAATTTCAGATAGGCGCGCGAGGGTGGCCCCTCCCGGTCCTCGACGAACTGCGCCGCCCCGTTCACGAAGGGCGAGGATTTGCGCGCCGACAGCAGCATCCGGTCCGGTGCCAGCAGGGTCCACGCCCCCAGATGCCCGCCCGGCGCGGCCGCGGGAAAGACCAGCTTCCGCGCCGAGACCGGCGGCAGCCGCTCGGCGATCAGCGCCGCCCGGCGATGATGCAGCACCGCATGGCACGCCCAGTTGCGCTGCCGTCCGCGCAGCAGCGCGGCCGCCGCCCCGATCGAGGCGATCGGGTGGATCTCGGGCTCCAGCCAGGTATCCAGCGCCCAGGCCGCCTCGACCGGCACGTCGGGCGACAGCGCCAGCCGCCCGTGCCACCCCGTCACGCGCACGCCCTTGCGGCGCAATTCCTCGGTCAGCGCCTCCTCGAACCCCTCGGCCGCCAGATAGGCCGCGCCACAGGCCGCGCCCGCCCCGTCCGGCAGGGCAATCCCCTGCTTCGCCCGGATGTCCCGGATCTCGGCACCGCTCCCGCTCATCGCCGCACGCCGTCCAGCACCAGCATCAGCCAGGCCAGCATCAGCAGGCTGCCACCGGTCGGCGCCACCGGCCCCGGATGCCGCCCCGTCACCCCGGTCCAGGCGACCGCGCCGCAGAACAGCACCGCCCCCGCCACGAACCCGCCGCCCGCCAGCAACAGCAGCCGGCGCCGCCCGCCATCCCGGCCCGCCAGCAGCCCGACCACCAGCAGGACAGGCGCGTGCCACATCCCCATCTCCACCGCCTCGCGCGCCAGCGCGCGGCCGGCCGGGGCGAACATCGCATCGGGCAGGTGCGCGACCAGCGCGCCGCCGGCCACCGACAGCAGGCCGAGCACACCCCCGGCCACCTGGAAAAACCGCGCCGCGCACGGCCGCGCCGCAATAGCAGCAGGGGGGGCAGCAGGGGTGGAAGCAGGCGAAGACATCATGACGGACATCTACCCGCACTGCCCGCATGCCGTATAGTCGCCCCATGCCACGCTACGACCTGTTTCCCGACATCGCGCCCTTCGACAGCGGCTTCCTCGCCGTCGGCGATGGGCACGAACTCTATTGGGAACAGGCCGGCAACCCGTCCGGACGGACCGTGCTGTTCCTGCATGGCGGCCCGGGCGCCGGCGCCGGCGCGGTGCATCGCCGCTTCTTCGACCCCGACCATTGGCGCATCGTCCTGTTCGACCAGCGCGGCGCCGGCCGCTCGCGTCCCCACGCGTCGGTCGCCGCCAACACCACGCCGCACCTGCTGGCCGACATCGAAATGCTGCGCCGCCACCTGAACATCGCGGACTGGCTGCTCTTCGGCGGCTCATGGGGCTCGACCCTCGCGCTGGCCTATGCCCAGGCCCACCCCGAACGGGTACGCGCCATGATCCTGCGCGGCATCTTCCTGGGCCGCCCGCGCGAACTGGACTGGTTCTTCCACGGGCTGGCCCATGTCTTCCCCGACGCCCACGCCGCCTTCCTGTCCCACCTGCCCGAACAGGACCGGAACGACCCGCTGGCCGGCTATTGCCGCCTGCTGTTCGACCCGGACCCGGCCATCCACCTGCCCGCATCCCGCGCCTGGGCGTCCTACGAGGGCACGTGCTCCACCCTGATCCCCGCCCCGTCCCTGGTCACCGGCTTCGTGCACGACCGCGCCGTCGTCGGCCTGGCGCGGATCGAAGCCCATTATTTCCGCCACGACCTGTTCCTGCCGCCCGGGGGATTGCTGGCGGGCATGGCGCGCATCGCGCATATCCCCGGTCACATCGTCCAGGGCCGCTACGACATGGTCTGCCCCAGCCAGTCGGCATGGGACCTGTCGCGCCTCTGGCCGCGCGCGACCCTCAGCCTGGTCCCCGACGCCGGCCATTCCGCCCTGGAACCCGGCATCCGCCGCCGCCTGATCGCCTGCGTGGAAGAGTTCCGCGACGCATGACGAACGCCCCCGCGCACGCCGCGAGACATAATACCGGCCGAACCGCGCCGTGCGCGGCGCGTTCGCTCGGCGTTCGCCTCGTCACGACGACCCATAATCACAATAACGGGCCCACGACAATGAACTCATATGCACGCCGTCCCTCTCCCAAATGGCCCGCTCCGCGATGGGCCTCGCCGCGATGGATCCCACTGCGATGGACCTGGGTCGCCCTGCTGCCCCTGGCCGCCTGCGCCACGCAGCCCAAGCCCCCGCCGGCGCCCCCTCCGCCGCCGCCCTTCGCCGAGGCCGACGCCGATTTCGTCGGCAAGGCCGCCCACATCGACACCTTCGAAATCGCCATCTCCCAGCTTGCCGCCAGCCAATCCGCCAATCCGAAGATCAAGTCCTACGCGACCCGCACGGGCACCGACCATACGGCGAACCGGGACAGGCTCGGCACCATCGCGGACCAGCACGGCGCGACTCTGCCGACCGATCTCACGTCGGATGAAAACGACGTGCTGAACAGGCTGAAGACGGAAAAGGGCCGGGCCTTCGACCATGATTTCATCCATATCCAGATCGAAGGCCATCGCGAGGCCCTGCCCCTGTTCCAGACCGCGGCCCGAAACGCTACCGACCCGGCGCTGAAATCCTATGCCGCCGACACGGCCCCCGTCATCCAGTCGCATCTGGACATGGCGACCGCCCTGGTCCAACACAAACGTCATCATGACCGGCACCACCACTGAAGAAGCGGCGCGTGCCGGCCGGGGAGAACGCCAGCCGGGGGACCGTCGCTTCGGCACGTGACGCCGCAAGAGCGCTTTCCCCCGGTTCCATCCTCCGGCCGAAAGGCATTGCGCGCATGAACATCAGGATCGATCGCATCATCACCCGGGGCGGCGATTCCGGACAGACCGCCCTGGGCGACGGCACGCGGGTGGATAAATCCTGTCCCAGGATCGAGGCCCTGGGCACGGTGGACGAGGCCAATGCCACGATCGGCGTACTGCGCCTGCACGTCCCGCCCGCCTCGCCGCTGGACGCCACGCTCGCACGCCTGCAATCGCTGCTGTTCGATATCGGCGGCATGCTGTGCGTGCCCGAAACGGAATCCCCCGAAACGGAATCCTCGGCCGGCACGTCCGACAATTTCCGGGGCGGCGACGCGGCGGTCGCCTTTATCGAACAGGCGACCGAACAATTGCGCGCCGGCCAGGAACCGCTGCGCAGCTTCGTCCTGCCCGCCGGCACGCCGGGCGCGGCCCACGCCCACCTGGCCCGCACCGTGGTCCGCCGCGCCGAACGGCGGGTCGCCGCCCTGCGTCACGACGCCCCGATCAGCCCCTCGGTGCTGCGCTGCCTCAACCGGCTGTCGGATTACCTGTTCGTGCTGGGCCGCCACCTCAACGATGACGGACGCGCCGACATCCTCTGGGTCCCCGGCAGCGCCTCACAAGGCTAGAGCATGTCCACTGAACTCCGGTTCACTGGAAATGCTCTATACTGGAAATGCTCTATATTGTTATTTCGTCGAGCATCATCCGTTCAAACGAGTCCGTTTGAACGGGATCTGCTCTGGCCCCGGAAACCAGCCCGGCGCCCTTATCCCAGCGCGGCCTTCGGCGCGATGGCCCGACCATCCGCCGGCCGGCACAGCGGATGGTCGGGCGTCGCCAGCTCAAGCAACGTCTCATAGGCCGCCTCGACCAGGCTGGTCCGGCTGGCGGTGACGTCCAGTTCCAGCAGCACCTCGGAATCGTCGGGCTCTTCCAGGGCCGCGAACTGGCTGGTCAGCATCGAGGCCGGCATGAAATGCCCGGTCCGCTGGCCCAGACGCGGCGCGATATCCTCAGGCCGGCCCTTCAGATAGACGAAGCACACCCGCGCATCGCCGCCGGTGATCACATCGCGATAGCGCCGCTTCAGCGACGAACAGGTCACGATCCCGCACCCGCCGCCCTGCAGCCAGTCGCGCGCCACCGCGCCGATCTTCTCCAGCCATGGCGCCCGGTCGGCGTCGGTCAGCGGAATGCCGGCGCTCATCTTGGCGATGTTCGCCTCCGGATGCAGTTCGTCGCCCTCGACGATGGGCCAGCCGACCCGCCGGGCCAGCAATTGCGCCAGAGTGGATTTTCCCGACCCGGACACCCCCATGACGACCAGGACGCGCGGTGCCCCGACCTGTTTCAGGCGCTCGGAAGCCCGGGCCAGCGGAACGGTCGGAAAGGCGCGCGGCGCTGCGGACGCGCTCAAGGGGGCATGCTGTGACATAATGGACGTATTTCCCTGCTTGCTCGTCTTCTAAGTGTCTTCCGCCGCGATGAAGCCCCAGGCGAACCGAAGGGCAAGGCCGCCCGAACCGAGGGCATCCCCCCGGGGGCGCCGGACCGACCCGCATAGTGGTGTCCCTCCCCGCCGGACAGGGCAAGCGCTAGGCGCGATTGTCACCCAAAAGTGACCCTGCCCATCCCGGCCGCCACGTCCCTGGGCACACCGGACTGGCCATGACGACGACCCCCGATCCATGGACAGATCATGTATAGATCAGCGGACATCCAGGTAATCGCATCACGGCGATGCATATGACCACCCGGAATTTCCGCCCGATGCCCGCCTTTCATTGCACAGGGCCGCCCTGCCGTTCCACAAGACACGCATCGTTTACATACGCACCTACATCCGGCCGCGCATTGTCCATGACGCGCCCGTAAAGACGGAACGAGACCATGAACCACCGACTGCAACAAATTGCCCGCAGATGACAATCTGCACATATTTGGCGGCTCCCGCGCCCGAAAACCCAAGAATTTCGGTCATAACGGCCTTGCATTTTCTTAGAGAAACGGTGTAGAAAAGAATCATTAGGGCAACTCGCCTCCCGACGTCCGGCTTCGTGCCCGGATTCGTACAGGGCAGGCGTTGAAGTGCTCGCCCCTAGCCAAGCACGTGGCCGCAGCGGTTCAAGGTTCAAAAGAACCGTATGATCTGTGGCCACGACACACCGGAATCAGTGATTCAGGCGTCACGCACCGTGATCCCACCAGACAGTGCCCACCAGACAGTGACAGTGCCAGACAGTGATTGACACAGTGATCGACTAAATCCAGGCCATACGGCGCGTACCGCCTGACCCTGTCCCGGGCCGAAACCGGATTATGTCTCCCTCTTTGATATTTCGAGAGTTTTACAGTGTCCGTATATAACGAAACGCATCCATTATCCGGCGAGACGGAGCCGGCCGACGTCGACGATCGCGATGAGGTCAGCGAAGAGGCCCTGCGTCTCGCCCTGGCCCGTCTCGGCTCCAAGCGGCCGGCCACATCCCAGCCGCCGTCCCCGTCGACGCACCAATCCGCGGCCGCCCAGCCGGCGTCGCGCCCGTCCCGCGGGTTCGAACCGGCGCAGCGCCGCCGCAAGTTCGTCCAGGACGGCGAGGTCCGGGTCGAGCATCACGCCATCGCCCGCCCCTCGCCCCGCGCGCTGCACGCGCCGTCCGAGGAGAATGCCGAACTCGAACGTCTCCGCCACCTGCTGCGCCAGGAACAGAAACTGCGCGAGGATGCCGAACGCGCCTGCCACGACGCCCAGGCCGGCCTGCGCTCGATGGAAACCCGCGCCGGCCATGCCGACATCGTGCTGGCCGAGGCCCAGGCCGGCATCGAAAGCCGCAACGAGGAAATCCTGGCCCTGAAGGCCAGCCTGCATGCCGCCCGCGCCGACATCGCGCGCCTCGAACAGCAATTGGCCCGCCGGCCGCAGCCGGCCCCCGCGTCGGCCAAGGTCGCTCCCCCCAAGGTCGCTCCCGGCGTCGCTCATGGATTCGCCCCGGCGGCCATGCCGGCGCCCCTCCCACGGGTCGGCCGTCCACGCCGCGTCGTCGCCCAGGTCGAGGCGCCAGAACCCGAGCCGGTGAAATGGTGGATCAAGAAGAAATAACCGCTCTTCACACGGACATGATTCCCGCTCCGGGCGGCCGGTTCGCCATCGTCACGGTCGTCGCCAGCACGGCCGCCGCCATCGCCATGCTGATGATGGGTCCATTGCTTGACGGGCTGCTCCTGCTGCTGCGCGACGTGTTCGGCGTGCTGGCGCTGCCGTTCTCCTTCCTGTTCGGCATGGCCGGCAACAGCGACCATGCCGCGCGCCTGGACCATGTAATGGGCGGCATGGGGGCCGGCCTGCCGCGCCACCCGGCGCGCGCGCTGGGGGCCGCGGCACTCTGCGCGCTGAATGCCGTGCTGTTCCTGCTGGCCCATTTTTCGCAGGCACCCGGCACGGGCGCCCGCCTGCTGACGGGGGGCGCGGCGGCGACGGCGCTGGCGGCCGGCTGGCTGGGCGGCCCGGCCGTGGCCCTTGTCCTGCTGCCCGGCCTGATCGCGGAAATCCGCGTCGCGGCCCGGCCGCTCACACGAACATGATGCCGCCCGGCGCGACCGACCCGCTACATGACCTGTTGGCGAAATAAGACATAAGAGGCTTACGAAAACAGCCTCCAAGCAACAAGCAACCGTAACGCCCTCGTCAGGATCACGTCATACATGACAGGAACATCCACCCGGTCGCGCTTCAACCGCGCGCTTCCGCATCTCCCCGTCATCACCGACATCCCCGCGCGCCTCGACCGCCTGCCCTGGTCGCGCTTCCACCTGCTCGTGGTGGTGGCGCTCGGCATCACCTGGGTGCTGGACGGGCTCGAAGTCACCGTCGTCGGCTCGGTGGCGCCCGTCCTGCAACGTCACGACACGCTGGGCCTCTCGGCCACCGACATCGGCGGCGCGGCATCGGCCTATGTCGCGGGCGCCGTGATCGGCGCGCTGCTGTTCGGCTGGCTCAGCGACCGGCTCGGCCGACGCCAGATCTTCACCGTCACGCTGGCCTTCTATATCGCGGGCGTCGGACTGACCGCCCTGTCGTGGAACCTCGCCAGTTTCGCCCTGTTCCGCTTCATGACCGGGCTCGGAATCGGCGGCGAATATTCGGCGATCAACTCGGCCATCGACGAATTGATGCCCGCCCGCCTGCGCGGCCGGATCGACCTGATCGTCAACGGCACGTTCTGGGCGGGCGCCGCGCTGGGCGCCGGCGCCTCGACCGTGCTGCTTCAGGGCAGCGTTCTGCCGGTGGCCACCGGCTGGCGGGTCGTCTTCGCCCTCGGCGCCCTGCTGGGGCTGGCGGTCGTCACGCTCCGCCGCTGGGTCCCCGAAAGCCCGCGCTGGCTGATGACCCACCGCCGGATCGACGAAGCCACTCGCATCGTCTCATGGATCGAAACCCGCCACGGCGGCCCGGGCCATATCACCGAAACGCTGGAAACCGTGTCGATCTACCCCGCCGGCACGTTCGGACTGCACGAGGCGCTGCGGGTCATCATCGGCCCTTATCGCGGCCGCGCCGGCTACGTGCTGGTGCTGATGGCCGCGCAGGCCTTCCTCTACAATGCCGTGTTCTTCACCTACGGCCTGGTCCTGACCCGCTACGGCCACGTCCCCGACGGCCGGGTGGGGCTGTATATCCTGCCGCTGGCCATGGGCAACCTGCTGGGCCCGCTGCTGCTCGGGCGCCTGTTCGACACGGTGGGGCGCCGCTACATGATCGGCCTGACCTACCTGCTGGCCGGCCTGCTGATGGCCGCCGTCGCCTGGCTGTTCTCCATCGGGGCGCTGGATGCGCGCCTGCTCACCCTGTTCTGGGTCGCGATCTTCTTCTTCGCCTCGGCCGCCGCCAGCGCCGCCTACCTGACCGCCAGCGAGATCTTCCCCCTCGAAATCCGCTCGCTGACCATCGCGCTGTTCTATGCGCTGGGCACGCTGTTCGGCGGCGTCGCAGCGCCGCTGCTGTTCGGCTGGCTGATCGGGCAGGGCAGCCTGGGGGCCCTCTCGGCCGGCTATGCCGCCGCCGCCGTGCTGATGCTGGCCGCCGCCGCCGTCGCCGTCCGCTGGGGCGTCGATGCCGAAGGCCGCTCGCTGGAACATATCGCCCCGCCCCTGTCCAGCATGCTGTAGCGCATGACGCCGCGCCGCCGGTGAAGTAAAGAGGGGCGCATGACCCGACACGCGCCTCCGCCCGCCTACCGCACGCTCGACGCCGACGGCATCCGCGCCGTCCTCGCCGCCCAGCCGGCCCTGGCGGCGCGGCTGGGCGGCCCGCCCGGCGCATGGCGGGTGCGCGAGGTCAGCGACGGCAATCTCAACAACGTCTTCCTCATCGGCGGCCCGGCGGGCGGGGTGTGCGTCAAGCAATCCCTGCCCCATGTCCGGGTCGATCCGGACTGGAAGATGCCGCTCGACCGCACCGCGTTCGAAGCCGCCTATCTCCGCGCCGTCCGCCCGCATGTCGGGGACCTGACGACCGACATCCTGCATTTCGACCCCGACCTGTTCGTGCTGGTGGTCGAAAGCCTCGACCGGCACGTGGTGCTGCGCCACGGGCTGATGCAGGGCGGCGACTGGCCCGACGCGGCCCGCGCGGTAGGCGCCTTCGTCGCCCGCGCCTGTTTCCACACCTCTCCCCTCGCCTTGCCGTTCGAACGCGCGTTCGACCTGCTCGAACCCTTCGCGCGCAACCATACCCTGACCCGCATCACCGTCGATCTGGTCCTGACCGACCCGTATCGCGTCCACCCGCGCAATCACTGGCTCAGCCCCGAACTCGACCCCATCGCTGCCGAGATCCGCGCCGACCCGGCGGTCCGCCGCCGCGTCGGTGCGCTTCAGGCACGCTTCCTGACCTGCCGCCAGGCCCTGCTGCATGGCGATCTGCACACCGGCTCGGTCATGGTCTCCACAGGCGGAAACCAGGCCGAAACCCAGGCCGAGACACGCATCATCGACGGCGAATTCGCCCTCCCCGGCCCGATCGGCTTCGATTGCGGCCTGTTCGTCGGCAATCTGCTGATGCACCTGTTCGCCCGCGGCGACGCGGACGCCGAAACCCGCATCCTGCGCGACGTGGCGCGATTCTGGACCACGTTCCGGACCGACTTCACCACGCTGTGGCGCGACGCCATCGCCGCCGGGACCGCCGGCGACGCCGTCCCGGCCGACCTGTTCGGGCACGACCCGTCCCTGCTGCGCCAGGCCCAGGACGACCTGCTGCGCGACATCGAATCCGACATGGTCGGCTTCGCCGCCACCGAGATCATCCGCCGCATCCTCGGCTACGCCCATGTCCCGGATTTCGACCTCGCCCCCGACCGCGCCCACCGCGCACACCGTCAAAACGCCGCCCTGCGCCTGGCGCGCGACCTGCTGGCCGACCCGGACCGGACCGGCACCACCGACGCGCTCCTCGCCCTCGCCCGCCGGCACGCCCAAGCCGCCCGGCATACCAAGGTATAGCGGCGGCAACGCACCGCCCCGCTTGCCAACTGCCCCGCGCCATTCCAGTTATTGCAGGCACACGCCGTTCAAGGGAGGTCGCTGTGACGAACAAATTCAAGACTGCCGACGCGGGCAAGGCCCACGCCCACACCTATCTGGGAACGCCGTCCAATCTGGACCCGATCGCGGTGCAGAATATCAGCGCCGGACTGCGCGCGCTCCTCGCCGACGTCTTCGCGCTCTATATCAAGACCAAGAATTTCCACTGGCACATGAGCGGCCGCCATTTCCGCGACTACCATCTGCTGCTGGACGAACAGAGCGACCAGATCTTCGCCATGACCGATCCGCTGGCCGAACGCGCCCGCAAGATCGGCGGCACGACCCTGCATTCGGTCGGCGAGATCGGCCGGCTGACGAAGATCGCCGACAATGACGCCGAGTATGTCACGCCCGAGGACATGCTGTCCGAACTGCGCGAGGACAATCTCGCCCTGACCGCGCGCATGCGCGAAGTCCACGTCCTCTGCGACGAGGGCAACGACGTGGCGACGGCCAGCCTGCTGGAAAACTGGATCGACGAGACGGAACGCCGGACCTGGTTCCTCTTCGAATCCACCCGTCCCGCCTTCGGCGCCAATAGCTGATCTTTCGACCCAGGGGCGCTGCCCCTGGACCCCGCCAAAGGCCGGGGGCCTTTGGAAACCTTTTGTTTCCATAAGAAAATAGATGGAATTTCGTGCGCGGCCGGGGCGGAGTCCTCAGTCCAGCCCGCCCACGAATTCCGCGATCCGCGCGCAGCATTCCATCAGCACGTCGTCGCCGGTCGCGCAGGACAGACGCAGATAGGGCCCCATCCCGAAGGCGCTGCCCTGCACGCAGGCCACGCGCTGTTCCTCCAGCAGGGCGATGGCGAAATCCTCGTCCGTGCGCAGCATCCGCCCGCCCGCGCTGGTCCGGCCCATGCAGGCCGCGATGCCCGGAAAGGCATAGAACGCCCCGTCCGGCATCGCGCAGGTCAGGCCGGGAACGGCCCGCAGCGCCTCGACGACCATGCGCCGCCGCCGCGCATAGGTGTCGCGCATCTCGGCCACCAGCGACGCCGGCCCGTCCAGCGCCGCCGCCGCCGCCGCCTGCGCCACCGAACACACGCCCGAGGTCGCGTTGCCCTGCACCCGCGCCATCGCGCGGATCAGGCCCGGGGGCCCGCCGGCATAGCCGACCCGCCACCCGGTCATGGCATAGGATTTCGACACCCCGTTCAGCGTCAGGATACGCCCCTTCAGGTCCGGCGCCACCGCCGCGATCGAATGATGCCGGGCGCCGTCGAACACCAGATGCTCGTAAATCTCGTCCGACAGGATCCAGGCCCCCGGATGGCGACGCAGCACGGCGGCGATCGCCTCCATGTCCGCCAGGCCCATCACCGCCCCGGTCGGGTTCGAGGGAAAATTCAGCACCACCCAGCGCGTGCGCGGCGACATCGCCGCCTCCAGCGCCGCCGCCGTCAGGCGGAACCCGTCGGCCTCGCGGCATTCGGCAAAGACCGGCACGCCGCCGAACAGCCGCGCCGCCAGCGGATAGCTCACCCAGTACGGCGCGGGAATGACGACCTCGTCCCCATGGTCGATCGTCGCCATGAAGGCGTTGAAGATCACCTGCTTGCCGCCATTCGACACGATCAGGTCCGACAGCGCGTATTCCAGCCCGTTCTCGCGGGCGAATTTCCGCGCGATCGCCGCCTTCAGGGCGGGCGTGCCGTCCACGGGCGGATATTTGGTCTGCCCGTCCAGCGCCGCGCGATGCGCGGCCTCGATCACCGCCGCCGGGGTCGCGAAATCCGGCTCGCCCAGCGCCAGGGACAGCACGTCATGCCCCTCGGCGCGCATCGCGCGGGCCCGCATGGACATCGCGATGGTGGCCGGCGCCTCCAGCCGCGCCATCCGCCCGGCAAACCCCGGGCCCCCTGCATCGGTCATGCTCGCCTCCGCCCCCGTCAGCGCAGCCCGGCGCAGAAGCGCTGGATGCGCATGCAGGCCTCGCGCAGGCTCTCGGTATCGGTGGCATAGGACACGCGGAAATGCCCGGCGAACATGAACGCCGCGCCATGCACCGCCGCAACCCCCTCCTCTTCCAGCAGCGCGGTGACGAAGGCCTCGTCATCCACGATCTCCGTCCCCCCGGCGCTCACCTTGCCCAGGCAGCCCTCCATCGACGGAAAGACATAGAACGCGCCTTCCGGCCGGTGGCATGTCAGGCCCCTGGCCTGGTTCAGCATCCCCACCACGAGGTCGCGCCGCGCGACATAGGCTTGCACCATGTCGGCGATGAAATCCTGCGGCCCCGACAGCGCCTCCAGCGCCGCCGCCTGGCTGATCGACGAACTGCCCGAGGTCGACTGGCTCTGCAGCTTGTTCATCGCCTTGGTCAGCACCGCCGGCGCGCCGGCAAAGCCGATGCGCCAGCCGGTCATGGCATAGGCCTTGGACACGCCGTTCATCGTCACCGTCCGGTCGCGCAGCTTCGGCTCGACCTGCACGATCGTGGCGGGCACGAACCCGTCATAGACCAGCTTGTCATAGATATCGTCGGTAAAGATCCAGACATCCGGATGCCGCAGCAGCACGTCGCAGATCGGGCGCAGATCCTCGGCGGAATAGGCCGTCCCCGTCGGATTGCACGGCGAATTCAGGAAGAACCACTTGGTCCGCGGCGTGATCGCCGCCTCCAGGTCCGCGGCCCGCAGCTTGAACCCGTTCTCCGCGGCACAGGGCACGATCACCGGCACGCCGTCGGCCAGCGCCACGATGTCGGGATAGGACACCCAGCACGGCGCCGGGATGATCGCCTCGTCCCCCGGGTTCAGGGTGGCGACCATGGCGTTATAGATCACCTGCTTGCCGCCGGACGACACGATGATCTCGTCGGACGTGTAATCCAGCCCGGAATCGATGCGGAACCGCTCCGCCACCGCCTGGCGCAGCGCCGGCGTCCCGGCCACGTCGGTATATTTCGTCTCTCCGCCCTCGATCGCGCGGATCGCCGCATCCTTGATGTTGCGCGGGGTGTCGAAATCCGGCTCGCCGGCCGACAGGCTGATGATGTCCCTGCCGGCAGCCTTCAGGGCGCGCGCTTTGGTCGAGATGGCGATCGTCTGACTGGGGCTGATCTTGTTCAGACGCGCGGCGATAAGGTCCATGATACCGAAGATCCAGAAAATCAGGGGGAAACGCGGCGGGCTCCGCACCCGGCCCCGTCCCCGCCACCGTAATGCGAACCCACGCCCAAGGAAACCGCGGATCGCCGCACCCCAGCCATTCCCCCGTGCCCTTCTTTCTCCCGGGCAGCCATCCTCTCAGGCCGCCGTCCCCGCCGCGGCCGGCCCTCCCCCGATCGACGGCGCGTCCTGCCCCAGCGCCGCGCGCCGCACCGCCTCCGCATCATGCCCCGCCGCCCGCATGGCCCGCAGCGTCAGCGCCCGGTCCCGCTTCGCCAGCCGCCGCCCCTGCGCGTCCAGTTTCAGGGGATGATGTGCATAGTCCGGCGCCGGCCAGCCCATCAGCTCCTGCAGCAGCCGGTGCAGCGCGGTGGCGGGGCGCAGATCCTCGCCTCGCGTTACCAGGCTGACGCCCTGCAAAGCATCGTCATGGGTCACGCACAGATGGTACGACACCGGACGATCCTTGCGCGCCAGCACGATGTCCCCGAACGGCCGCACCGACGCGCCGACGCGCTCACGCCGTCCCCCGGCCCCCCGCTCGTGCCAGCGCATCACGTCCGCCCCCGCCTGGCGCACCGCCGCCTCCATGTCCAGGCGCAGCACGTGCGGCACCCCGTCGGCGATCCGCGCCGCGCGCTCGGCCGCCGGCAGGCCGCGACAGGTCCCGCCATAGGCCAGCGACCCGTCCGGCGCGGCGTGCGGGGCATGCGCCGCCTGCAGCGCCTCGCGCTGGATATCGGCCCGGGTGCAGAAACACGGATACAGCAGCCCGCGCGACGCCAGTTCGTCCAGCACCCGCCCATAATCCGCCAGATGGTCGGACTGCCGCCGCACGTCCCCGTCCGATCCGATGCCCAGCCATGCCAGGTCCTCGATGATCGCCGCCTCGTATTCCGGGCGGCAGCGGCCGGAGTCGATATCCTCGATCCGCAGCAGGAAACGCCCCCCTGACTCGCGCGCCGCCCGCCACCCCGCCAGGGCCGACGCCGCATGCCCCAGATGCAGATACCCGGTCGGGCTGGGGGCGAAACGCGTCACCCATCCCGGCTTTCGATCGCAAAAACAGGACGATGCCGCCATTCTTCCCCCTCTCCCGCCCGGCGATGCCGCCTGCCGGCATCCCAAGGACCGCACAATCCCTTGCGGTAGCGGGCAAATTTTGCGATATAGGCGCCAGGTTCTCAACGGCGCATATCATTTGGCGTTCGGTTTGGAGTACAACGCCAGGTGACGGTGTGGCGGCATCACGAAAGGATGCGCCCCTTGCTTGCTGGCAGTCCGCATTACCCGGCCCTCGTTCTGAACGCCGATTTCAGGCCGCTTTCCTATTTCCCGCTCTCGCTCTGGTCCTGGCAGGACGCGGTCAAGGCGGTCTTCCTCGACCGCGTCTCGGTCCTCAGCGAATATGACGAGGAAGTCCGCTCCCCCAGCCGCTCCCTCCGATTACCCAGCGTCATCGCGCTGAAAGACTATATTCCCGCCGCCCGCCGCCCCGCCTTCACCCGCTTCAACGTCTTCCTGCGCGACAATTTTTCCTGCCAGTACTGCCTCGACCGCCTGCCGACCCACGAACTGACGTTCGACCACGTCATCCCCCGCTGCAAGGGGGGCCGCACGACCTGGGAAAATGTCGTCACCGCCTGCAGCCCCTGCAACCTGATGAAGGGCTCGCGCATGCCGCACGAGCTGCACATGTATCCCCGCCGCACGCCTTCCCAGCCCTCGACCTGGGAATTGCAGGAAAACGGTCGCGCCTTTCCCCCCAATTACCTGCATGAAAGCTGGCGCGACTATCTCTACTGGGACAGCGAACTCGATACCTGACCCGTCCGCCGCCATCATCCCTCATCGCGTGTAGCGATAGCCGTACCACGCCGCCAATTGCTGCAGGTCCGGCGCCCCGCGCAGGTTCAACGGAATGGGCCGCGGCTTTTCGGACCCGATCACCAGGCCATGATCCGTTATGCGCTGGCACATATTGGCCGCCAGCGGGAAGCTCTGCGCCACCGGCGTGCCCATCTGCGCCCGCAGGCAGGCAATATCGGTGTCCCCGGGCCGGCGCCCCATCTCCGGCGCGCACCCCGCCAGCAGCACCAGCCCGCCGAACGACATCCCGCCCACCCGCATCGCAACCCCCAGCCCGCCCGCTCGCTTCATCACCCTGCCCCGCCTGTCCATTTTTCCGTGGCACCTCATTTTCGACACCTTATCTCTGGCACGGCACATGCCATCCGCCCAGCCCGCCATGGCGCCAGTCCCGGCGACAGGCACCGGCGGCACGGCGACTCACCCGCTCGCGCAATACAGCCATGCCGGATCCCCCGCCCCGGTTGACGACGCGACCAACGGACCGCACCTATTCCATGCGGCCGTCACATGGGCCCGCCGGAATCCAGGAGGCCACGCCGTGACCGTCACAACCGGGCGATCCCTGACCCTGCCGATCGAAGGGATGACCTGCGCCGCCTGCGCCGCCCGGATCGAACGGCTGCTCAACCGCCTGCCCGGCACGAAAGCCGCGGTGAATTTCGCCGCCGGGGCCGCGACGATCGAACGCGGCGACGGCGCCCCGCCGCTCGACGACGTGGTGGCCGCCATCCGCAAGGCCGGTTTCGACGTCCCGACCCGCCATGTCGCCCTGGCGATCGACGGCATGACCTGCGTCGCCTGCGCCGGGCGGGTCGAACGCGGCCTCAACCGCCTCCCCGGCGTCTCCGCCCAGGTCAGCTTCGCCTCCGGCCACGCCGATATCGACTATCTGCCCACGCTGGCCGATCCCGACGCCCTGATCCGCCAGGTGGAAAGGACCGGCTACGGCGCCACCCTGCCATCGGCGAACGACACCGCGCCGGCCGCGACAACCGACCAGCCCGCCCGCCATGCCGCCTGGCGCCGGCAGGCGGGGCAGTTCCTGCTGTCGCTCGCCCTCACCGCGCCGCTGCTGGCCGGCATGGGGGCCATGTTCGCCGGCCGGCCCGACCTGCTGCCGCCCCCGGCGCAATGGGTGCTGGCGACCCTGGTGCAGGGCATCTGCGGCCGCGATTTCTACCGCCATGCCTGGAACGCGCTGCGCGGCGGCGGCGCCAACATGGACGTGCTGGTCGTCATGGGCACCAGCGTCGCCTGGCTGGCCAGCACCGCCACCCTGCTGCTGGGCCATGCCGGACCGCTCTATTTCGAGTCCGGCGCCACGGTCATCACCCTGGTCCTGCTGGGCCGGCTGCTCGAAACCCGCGCCCGCGACCGCACGCGCGCGGGCGTGGAAAGCCTGATGCGCCTGCAGCCGCAGATCGCCCATCTCGACATCGACGGCACGATCCAGGACCGGCCGGCCGGCAGCCTGCATGTCGGCGACGTCTTCATCGTCCGCCCGGGCGAAAGCATCCCGGTGGACGGCACCATCCTGCAAGGCAGCTCCGACATCGACGAATCCATGCTGACCGGCGAGGCCGTACCGGCCGGCAAGGGCGCGGGCGACCCGGTGTTCGGCGCCACCATCAACCGCGACGGCGTGCTGCGCGTCCGGGCCCGGCGGGTCGGCGCCGACACCACGCTCGCCCGCATCGTCCGCATGGTCCAGCAGGCCCAGGGCAGCAAGGATCCGGTCCAGCATCTGGTGGATCGGGTCTCCGCCGTCTTCGTGCCGGTGGTGCTCGGCATCGCCGCCCTGACCTTCCTGGCCGGCTGGGCGGTCAGCGGCCATCCGGCGGGCGCGCTGACCGGCACCATCGCCGTGCTGGTCATCGCCTGCCCCTGCGCGCTCGGCCTGGCCACACCCACCGCGATCATGGTCGGCACCGGCCTGGGCGCGCGCGCCGGCCTGCTGTTCCGCTCCGCCGAATCCCTGGAACGGCTGCACAAGATCACCACCCTGATCCTGGACAAGACCGGCACGCTGACGCTGGGCCAGCCCGAACTCACCGACATCCTCCCGGCCCCGGGCACGTCCCGCGATACCCTGCTCTCCACCGCCCTGGCGCTGGAGCGGGATTCCGAACATCCGCTGGCCCGCGCCATCGTCGCCCACGCCACGGCGGCCGGCCTGGCCGCCGCGCCGCTCCGCGACGTCCGCGCCATCCCCGGCCACGGCATCCAGGGCACGGACCGGGACGGCGCCGTGCTGCGCCTCGGCTCCCCCCGCTTCCTGGCCGAGAATGGCTGCGGGACCGACGGCCCTGGCGACGCGCGCGCAACGCGCGACGGGCTGGAAGCACTGGAAGGACAGGGCAAGACGCTGATCGGCGTCACGCGCGGCACGACCCTGCTGGGCCATCTCGCCCTGGCCGACCGCATCCGCCCCGACGCCGCCGACAGCATCGCCGCCCTGCATGCGCGCGGCATCCGCCTGGTCATGCTGACGGGCGACAATCCGCGCGCCGCCGCCGCCGTGGCCGCCCGGCTGGGGCTGGACGACGTCATCGCCGGCGTGCTGCCGCAGGACAAGGCGCAGGAGGTGCAGCGCCGCCGCGCCCCGGGCCAGGTCGTCGGCATGCTCGGCGACGGCATCAACGACGCCCCGGCGCTGGCCGCCGCCGATATCGGCATCGCCATGGGCGGCGGCACGGACATCGCGCTGGAAACCGCCGACATGGTGCTGATGCGCGGCGAACTGCGCGGCCTGGTCGACGCCATGGACCTCTCGCGCGGTACCCTCGCCAAGGTGCGGCAGAACCTGTTCTTCGCCTTCGTCTACAACGTGCTGGGCATCCCGCTGGCGGCCCTGGGCCTGCTCAACCCCGCCATCGCCGGCGCGATGATGGCCCTGAGTTCGGTCTCGGTCGTCTCAAACGCGCTTCTGCTCAATCGCTGGAAACCCCGCACGCGTCCCGCCATCCCCGCCATCACAAGGAACCCGGCATGACCGACCTGATTTTGTCCATCGACGGCATGACCTGCGACGGCTGCGCCAACGCGGTCCGGAAGGCCCTGGAACGCACGCCGGGCGTCGCGACGGCCAGCGTCACCCTCACCCCGGCCCAGGCCAGCATCAGCTACGACCCGTCTCGCACCGGCCCCGCCGCCCTGCGCGCGGCGATCGAGGACGCCGGCTTCGACGTCCACGCGTAACCCGCATTGTCATCGCGGCGCCGCGATCCTCAGCCGAACAGCGCCTCGTACTGCTCCGGCTTGAATCCCACCGTCAGCGCCCCGTCCACGTCCAGGACCGGGCGCTTGATCATCGAAGGCTGCGCCAGCATCAGCGCGACCGCCCGCGCCGCGTCCAGACCAACCTTGTCGGAGTCGGGCAGTTTGCGAAACGTCGTCCCGGCCCGGTTCAGCAGGACCTCCCAGCCCACGGCCCGCACCCAGCCCTCCAGCACGCCGCGCGCGATTCCCCCGCTCTTGTAATCATGGAAATCATAGGCCACGCCATGCGTTTCCAGCCACGACCGCGCCTTCTTCATCGTATCGCACGCCTTGATCCCATGGATCACAACCGACCGCGCCATAAACCGTCCGCCCTCCGTCACGCTCACCACGATCCGCGCCCAACCCGAATCAGGCCGCGCACGGCCTTATAGCGCAACATCCAACCCGCCACGATCCCCTGCCCGGACCGTGCCGGCTCCGGCTCGGCCCCTCCCCCGGTCAGTAAAGATCCTCCTCGGAACAGCTTATGCACAATTCCGAAACATTGGCCGTATTGGGCAGGTCCAGCACGGCGGCGATCATGCGCGCGACGTCCTGCGGCTGCGTCATCGTCTCGTCCGCCCGCGTGGTGATGCTGCGCGCCATGTCGGTCGCGACGAAGCCCGGACAGACCGCCGTCGCCCGGATCCCCGCCGCCCAGCCGGTCCGCTTGATGCTGTGCGCCAGCGCCACGGCCGCATGCTTGGTCATCGCATAAGGCCCCGACTCCGCCGATTTCACCCGCTTGCCGGACAGCGAGGCAATCACGACGACCCGCCCGGCACCGCACGCCGCCAGATGCGGCCACGCCGCGCGCACCAGCCGGATCGGCGACCGCAGATTGACCTCCAGCATCAGGCTCATCTCGTCCTCGCTGCAATCGAGGATCGAATGCGGAATCATCACGCCCGCATTGGCGATGATCGCATCGACGCGGCCATAGCGCGCCACCGTCGCCTCGACCCAGTCCCGCTCCGCCCCGCCCGCGGTCGCATCGAACCCATGCACCAGATGCGGCGCCCCCAGCGAGAACGCGGCCGGATCCCGCACCCCCGCGCTGACCACCCACCCTTGTCCGCGCAATTCCTCGGCCAGCACCAGCCCGATCCCGCGATTGGCCCCCGAAATCATGACCACCCGCCCGGCACCGCCCTGGGCCCCATCCCCCGTCGCACTCTCCACCATACCGCCACTCCTCATTTCCCACGATATCTGCAACATTTTTACGCCGCGCACGCCAATGCGCAACCGGATCCGCATCATCGGCACCGACGTGCAAAATCGGAGAGAAATGCAGGAATCGAGACGGATTGATCGCTACCGCCATTCCGGAGGCTGTCGCAGGTCCTCGATCATGAACTCGTGACCGGGCGGCGCGTCCTTCGAGAAATAGAATACCGTGTCCTTCGGAAAGAAATGCTGCGCTTCGGGAAAGAATTGGTGGAAGGCAGCCCGCGCCCGTTGTCGAACGACCTCTTCTTCCACATCATAAAAGCGTCGCAACAGATCGAGCAGATAGTCGAAGAAATTGTGGCCGATAAAGCGGTCATAGACGATGCTGTAATATTGTTCCATCGACTGGCCGGCGTCCGGCACAAGCCCCGCCCCGGGGAACGGCAGGCCGAGATCGCAGCGCCGCCGTGTTTCCGTATCGATCCAGATGTCGAAATCGCGAAACACGATCCGCCTTGGCCTGAAGTCCCGGTCGATCTCGATCAGCGTATTCTGGGCATGGGATTCCAGCAGCAGGCCACGACGTGCGCCCCAGCACCAGAACGCGATGACGGGAACGATGATCTCGTTGACCACGAACGCGGCCGGATCGACGCGCAGCCGCGCGATCATCTGCACCAGCAGCGGCGGATCGTCCGGGGCACGGATATCCCGCCCATAGAGCGCAAAGCACGGAATCAGAAAGCGGCCGGCGATGGGCGGCCGGGCAATGACCTCCCGCACCAGGAAACCCCAGGCCTTCTCGTCGGTGCCGAAAGCGAAGCCCAGCGTCTCCGGCAGATAGGCAAACCGCTCCGACCGCGCCTGCGCCATCTCCGCCGTGATGGCGACGCTGTTCTGGACGTTGCGCCGCAACAGCCCGCGATTGAAGCGGGAGATCCGCACCGGATAATGGAGCTTGAGGAAATGCGGCGCCATTTCCGGACCGACTGTCAGCACGGTGCGGGTCGATGCCGTGGGCGCGACCCGGATCGCCGCACCGCGCGGCAGGGCACGAAGGTCTTCGAGATGCGCAATCCCCTCCTTGACCCCTTCCATGACCCAGGTCGCGGGATGGATCGCAAACCGGATGCCGTCCGGCCGCAGATAGTATTCGGCCAGATGTCCGGCAGGAGCCGCCTGGAACACGGAGACCCGCTCCCGGGGCACCGTGACGGTGACGAGATCGAACGACGCCACCCCGCTTTCCGGCTGGTAGGCAGGCCCTGCCTCGGTTCGTGCCGCCAGCGGACTATACGTCTTCGTGCCCAGGCCGACATAACGCTCCATGGAGAGCAGCGCCTGGCGATCCTGGATGACGGCGTCGAGTTTCATGGACACGCCTCACCGAAGGGAACGGCACGCGATATCGGCGGTCCTATCCTTTCTTCAGGTTCATCTGGTCCAGCGCCGCCTTCAGGCCCCGCGCCAGCCGGCCCGCATCGTCGTTCGCCCAGAAATGCATGAAGAACAGGCGGGGCTGATCGTTCAGCATGTGGTTATGCAGCGCCGTGACCGCGATGCCATGCTCCCGCAACGTGCGGAGCACCGGATTGACCTCGGATGCGACCAGCACGAAATCACCGGCGATCGCGGCCTTGCCGCCGTCTGTCGGCTTGAAATTGATCGCGATGCCCGTTCCCATGGCGACCGGCAGCGCCGTCATGGCATCCCTCCTTTCGGCAGGAAGGCCAGCCAGGAGCCAAGCGCCAGTGCCGGCTTTACCGAGGGTCTCGCCTACGGCCGCCCAGGGAACAGACACGGAAGCAGGCACAGGACCAGGCGTGGAACCGGGCGCGGCAGAGGCCGGGGCAGCCCAGAGCATCGCCATGAGCGCCGTGCCCGTCAGAAATGGATCACACCTCTTCCGGCGGGACGACGGGAACGCCGCCGCCCGGTCGACGAACCGCGTGATGTGGCCCTCCGCTGGTCGGAGGCCGCATCATGTTTCCGCAACACCAGAACGAAAAATGATACAGCAGTTGCACCCCGCAAGGGGCGCTCCTAAAATAAACCTCATGAGCGCGGAGTCCTCCCGAACCGGACAGCCCTGGCTGCTCCTGATCCATCAATTGCCGCCGAAGCCGGCCTATTTCCGGGTGAAGATCTGGCGGCGGCTGCAGGGCATCGGCGCGGTCGCGGTGAAGAGCACGGTCTATGCGCTGCCGGCGGGAGCCGAAACGCAGGAAGACCTGGAATGGCTCCTGAAGGAAATCGTCGAAGGCGGCGGGGAGGCGATGATGTGCGAAGCACGGCTGCTCGACGGCCTGTCCGACGCCCAGGTGCGCGCCCTGTTCGATACCGCGCGTAACGCCGATTATGACGCGATCGCTGACGAGGCGCGGGACCTCGGCCGCGCACTTGCTGCCGACTGCTCCGAGGACAAGCGGGCGGACATCCGCACCCAGCTCCGCCGGCTGCGCAAACGCGTCGCGGCGGTCGCGCGCATCGATTTCTTCGGGGCCGGCGGCCGCGAACCGCTGGAGGTCGTTCTGGACGGGTTGGAGGCCCAGGCGGCGGACGATACGGCGGCCGGCACGTCAAAGGCGGCACGAACGACTACACGGACGCTTCAGGGGCATGCCTGGGTGACACGCCGGGATGTGCATGTCGATCGCATCGCCTGTGCCTGGTTGATCCGCCGTTTCATCGATCCCGAGGCGCGCATCCGCTTCGTGGCGGGCAAGGGCGACGCGCCGAGGAAAGGCGAACTGCGTTTCGACATGTTCGAGGGCGAATTCACCCACGAAGGCGATCAGTGCAGCTTCGAGGTGTTGTCGGCGCGTGCCGGACTCGCCGATCCGGCGCTCCGGGCGATCGGCGAGATCGTCCACGACATCGACCTCAAGGACAACAAGTTCGGCCGCGAGGAGGCGCCCGGCATCGCTCATCTCGTCTCCGGCATCGCCATGGCCAACCGGGACGACGATCAGCGGATCGCACTGGGGGCCACGATTTTCGACAATTTATATGCCTATTTCCGGGCACGACAGACATGACCAGCAGGAACCCGGCCCATGGACAGCCAGAAGAGCCGCGACATGACGATGGCACAGCCGGCAGCGCCCCACCCCACGGCGTGCCGTTCGGTGAAGCGGTTCGCGTCTGGACGCGGGTCGCCGCCCTGAGCTTCGGCGGTCCCGCCGGCCAGATCGCGGTTATGCACCGCATCATCGTCGAGGAGAAGCGTTGGATCGGCGAGGCGCGATTTCTGCACGCGCTGAATTACTGCATGCTGTTGCCCGGCCCGGAGGCGCAGCAACTCGCCATCTATATCGGCTGGCTGATGCACCGGACCCGAGGCGGGCTGGTGGCCGGCGCCCTGTTCGTCCTGCCAGGCGCCATCGCCATCATGGTCCTGAGCTGGATCTACGCGATCTTCGGCCATGTCGGTGCGGTGCAGGCATTGTTCTTCGGGCTCAAGGCCGCCGTTCTTGCCATCGTGCTCGAAGCGGTCATGCGCGTCGGCAGGCGGGCACTCCGAAACGACATGATGGTCGGGTTTGCCGCGGCGGCGTTCGTGGCGATGTTCTTCTTCCATATCGCGTTTCCGCTGATCATTCTGGGCGCGGCGCTCGTCGGGTTTCTGGGTGGCCGGGCAGGACTGGCCCCCTTCCTGGCCGGCGGCGGGCACAACAAGGCCGGTTCCGGTCATCCGGTTTCGGATGCCGACAGCCTGCTTGGCGAAGAGATCCCCGCCCATGCCCGGCCGGACATCCGCTGGGCGCTGACGATCGGCGCAACGCTCGCCCTGCTCTGGCTGGCGCCGGTCCTCAGCCTGCTTGTCCTTCTGGGACCGGCCAATGTCTTCGCCACCATCGCGGTCTTCTTCTCCAAGATGGCGGTCGTCACATTCGGCGGGGCGTACGCCGTCCTCGCCTATGTCGCGCAGCAGGCGGTCGACACATATGGCTGGCTGAAGCCCGGCGAGATGCTCGACGGGCTTGGGATGGCCGAGACGACACCTGGTCCGCTCATCATGGTCACGCAGTTCGTCGGCTTCATGGGCGCCTTTCGGGCGCCAGGCGGTCTCAATCCGCTGGTTGCCGGCACGCTGGGCGGCCTGCTGACAACCTGGGTGACCTTTACACCGTGCTTTCTATGGATTTTTCTCGGGGCACCCTATATCGAGGCGCTGCGGGGCAACAAGGCGCTGTCGGCGGCGCTCGCGACCATCACCGCCGCCGTGGTGGGGGTGATCCTGAACCTGGCGGTCTGGTTTGCCCTGCATGTCCTGTTCCGCACGCTGCACCGGACGCATGCGCTCGGGATGACGCTGGACGTGCCCGTGTTCGCGTCCGTCAACCTCCCGTCGCTGGCGCTGACCGCGATCGCCATGGTCGCGCTCTTCCGGTTGAAGATCGGGATCTTGCCGGCCCTGGCACTGTGCTCGGGGCTCGGCCTGTTGTACGGATTGGCTTCTGGAACATTGTAGGCGAATTGCCTCACACTGTCTTCGGCCCATCGCGGGTGACTCGGTCGCAAGCAGCAATCGCCCGCCTCCATCGAGGCTGTCGCCGACCACGGCATAGATGCGGCGCACAGCGGTGGCATGCAGGACATCACTAGAGCCATATCCGTTCACACCGGTTCACGGATATGGCTCTAGCCCATTGTTATATCGAGCATCTTTATCCGACCGAATGAGTCCATCCGGTCGGATGATGCTCTAGCCACGCTCTATGGTTATGATCTATGCAGGATCGGGATTGATGGGAGCGGCACGTTCGCGAGTGAGATAGTCTCGCGGACCGAATGTCGGAAGGGGATCGGAGTTCTCGATTGGACGTCGCGCAACTCAAGATATTCTCCCGAGTTGCGCGGCTGAACAGCTTCTCCGGCGCCGCACGCGAACTTTCGATTTCGCAGTCCCAGGCGTCACGGGCGGTAGCGGAACTCGAGGCGGAACTTGGCGTGTCGCTGCTGGCGCGCACCACCCGAGCCGTTATCGCCACGGAAGCCGGCGCCGAGTATCTCGCTAGGATCGAGCTGATTCTGGATCAACTGGACGAAGCCGAGCAGAGCGTGCGGCAGGGCGACCTGCGAGGAACGTTGAGGGTGGGCATGCCGACCAGCGCCGGTGCCCGAGAGATCATTCCACGCATCCCCGATTTCGCCGAGCAGCACCCGAAGCTCGAGCTTCAGATCATCATGGGCGATCAGCACCAGGATCTGGTCCGCGAGGCGGTTGACGTAGCGATTCGGATAGGAAGCCTGCCGGATTCCAGTGCCACCGCGCGCCTGCTCACGACATATCCCCGCATCATCGTCGCCGCTCCGTCGTATCTCGAGCGGTCTGGCCATCCCCAAAGCCCCGCGGAGCTTCGCAATCACAGGATCGTCCAAGGTCCTGCCGGAAGCGTCGGCACGGCATGGACATTCGTAAGGGACGGCCGATCGGAAGAGGCGGTAGTCGCAAAGCCGACCGCCCTCTTCAGCGACAATGAGGGGACGGTGGCCGCCGCGGCCGCAGGCATGGGCATCGCATCGATCGGTTATTGGTCCTGTCGAAGCGAGCTTGGCGATGGAAGACTGGTCCGCCTGCTGACCGAGTGGGAGACGGTGCCGATCAAAGTCCATGCCTACTTCCCGCTCGGAAAAGCCACGCGCTTCGCGGCACGAGCCTTCATCGACTTCCTCGCGGCCAAACTGAACGAGAGGCGGTTGCGCCCCGTCGACTGACGTCTACAGCTCTTCGATCGCGTCGACGCGATCGGGGTAGAAGGCGAGGTAAGCCTTGATCTGGGCAACAGCGTCATAGGGCGCCTCATAGGTCCAGATCGCGTTTGCGGATCGTTCGCCGCCGCTGGGAATGCTGAAATAGGAAGCATCTCCCTTGAACGGGCAGTAGGTGCTGTGTTCAGTCCGCTTTAGCGCTGCCATGTCGACGTCGCCGCGCGGGATGTAATGCACTGCGGGATAGTTCGCCTCGCGCAGCGTAAGCGCGCGCGTGGTATCGGCGATCACCTTGTCGCCCAGCCTCACGACGACACGGTGCGCATTGGGTTCGATGGTGATGGGGTGGTCGGGGCCGGGAATTTTCACGACGCGGTCAGGCATGGAAAGTCTCCTCTATTCAGCCGGGAAAGGCGGTGCCGAACATCGGCAGGCCGCTAACGGAATTGGCGCTGGTCGCCTCGTCCTGCAACACGTCCCAATGCTCGGCGCGTTGGCCGTTTTCGATCCGCAGAATGTCGAGCGCAATCCAGGCCGACGGACGGCCGGTGCCGGAAAAGCGGCCATGAACCATGACATTGGCCGGCCCTTCCGCATCGGCAAGAGCGGCGCCGACGCCTTCCGCCTTGCCGCCCTTCGCGCGGATCCGTTCGACGACGCTGCGCGCGTCGTCAATCGACGTGCCGTAGTGGACGAGGACCTGCGCGCCGGCTTCGGCGAGCGCAATGGTCTTACCGTTGCTGGCGAGCATGATCGGTCTCCTTTGGAGTAGCGCTCCCACCTCCATGGCGACGGGGAGCGCTGGGATGACGGGCTTAGGCGTCGAGGAAGAGCGTCGCGTGGGTCACGAACAGCTCGGGGTACTGGTAGATCGAGCCATGACCCGAGTCCGGGTAGACGATGAGCTGCGCGTTCGGCAGTTCGTGCTGCAGCGTCAGCGAGTGAATGGTCGGGATGATCACGTCGTCGCTTCCCTGCGCGATCAGCGTCGGCTGCTCGATCGAATGCAGATAGGCAAGGACGTCCTTCTCCGGCGCGATCCACTTGCCGATCGCCTCAACCTGCGCGTTCATGGTCTGCTCGGTCGTGTCGGGATCGCGATCCTGCCGGCGAAGTTTCCGCTCGAGGAAGGCGAGACCGGCCTTCTGGCTGCGCGCGGTCGGCTTGAAGTGCACTGCCAGCCAGAGATGCTCGGGCGGATCGTAGCTCTGCGAGAAGATCTCGTTCGAACGACTGGCCGTCATATCCTGGCCGCGATGGCCAGTGCCGACAAGGATGATCTTGCGGACGAGGTCGCCACCCTGCAGGGCGATCTCCTGCGCGACGAAACCACCGATCGAGATGCCGAGCACGTCGACCTGTTCGAGACCGAGCGCGCGGATGAAGGCGATCGCATTGGCGCCCATGTCCTGGAAGTTGCTCGGCGTTTCGCCGGACGAGCTGGAAACGCCGGCGTTGTTGAACAGGATCACCTCGCGGCTCTCGGCCAGGCCGTCGGTCACGGCAGGATCCCAATGGTCCATCGTGCCAACGAAATGCTGGTTGAACACGATCGGCACGCCGCCCGCCTTGCCGAAGCGGCGGTACGCGAAGCGGATGCCATTGGCCTCGACATACTGGGTCGGGGCGGTGTCATGCGAATAAGTCATGATATTCTCACTTCGAGATAGAAAAACATTTGCGATGTCGGCCTTCGCGCTCAGCGCAGGCCGCCCCCCGCGATAATCCGCTCGCCGGTGAGCCAGCGCGCATCGTCCGAGGCGACGAAGGCGACGACATCGGCGATATCCTGCGGCTGGCCGAGACGGCCGAGCGGCGTCTGGGCGATGATGCCGGCTTCGAAATCGGTCGCAAGCATGCCCGCGCTGTGCGTGCCCTGCGTCTCGGTGAGGCTGGGGTTCACCGAATTGACCCGGATCTTCCGCGGGCCGAGTTCCTTGGCCAACACTCCGGTGATGGCGTCCACGGCGCCCTTGCTGGCCGTGTAGATCGATGTCGCAGGCGGCGTGATCGCGGTCACGCCCGAGCCGATATTGATGATGCTCGCGCCTTCACCCATATGCGCGGCGGCCGCCCGGGTCACCAGCAGCAAACCGAGGACGTTGATATTGAACATCCGATGGAAGTCAGCCTCGTTGACCGTTTCGAGCGGCCCGAAGGCATAGACGCCCGAATTGTTGACGAGGATGTCGAGCCGGCCATAGGCGTTGATGGCGGCATCAACGATGCCCTGCGCCTCGTTCGCTTTCGACACGTCGCCCTGAACGGCAACGGCGCGGCCGCCCGCTCCGGTTATGGCTGCGACGACCGCGTCTGCATCGGACTTGCTCGATGCATAGTTGACGACGACACAGGCTCCCTGCGCGGCCAGTGCCTTGGCCGTAGCGGCGCCGATGCCCTTCGAGGCGCCGGTGACGATTGCGATCTTACCGTCGAGCTTGGACATGAAATGCCCCTCCAGTTCCGATGCCAGTTTCGAAGTGGCGCCAATCGCCGCTCTTGCAGCCTCGTTGGAGTGGATATGCGCGGGTTCCGGCTTCAAAATTAGCCAGGCAAAATGGCTATGATCTATCCCGATCCGGGATGAATGGACGGCCCACCGGCCCCATGTGCGAAGCCCTCACGAAGCAACCCGCAGGCCGGGACGAGATGCTCAGCCAGGAAGCTGACCGTACATCCGTTCGCCAGCGCCGCTGCCTGGCTGCCGCGTCCAGATCGGCGTCCGGGAAGACGAGGCACAGGCTCTTGCCGCCGGTCTCCAGCCAGACCTGCTTCACATTGCTCGCGCCCGCATACGGCACACGCCCGGCTTGTCACATGCGCCACAAGGCGCAGGGACCAGCCGCGCGCAGGGATGCAATATCCCGAAGCCCGGCAAGGCCCAGCACGTCCCGCACTTCCTGCGTCAGGGTCTCGATCGCCGACACGACCCCGCGTTCACCATCGGCCGCCAGCGCCCACGCCCACGGACGCCCGACGGATACCGCCGTCGCACCGAGCGCCAGCGCCGTCACCACATCGCCGCCGCGCCGGATTCCACTATCGAGGACGATATCGGCCCTTCCTCCGACCACTTCGGCGATCCGGGGCAGAACCTCGATCGTGGCGGGCGACGGGTCCATCTGCCGTCCGCCGTGATTGGACACGATCAGCCCATCGGCACCGGCGTCGAGCGACAGGCGCGCATCATCCGGGTGCATCACGCCCTTGACGACCAACTGCCCTTTCCACTCGGAGCGCAGCCATTCCAGCCCGGCCTGATCGAGGGTCGGATCAATCTGGGCAGCCATCTCCCGCGCCTGCCCCATCACACCACGCACGATCGTATAAGGTCTAAGATTTCCGATCAGCGGCATTCCGTGCTTCAGCATACCCGCCGACCATCGCGGACGCCCGGCAAGCCCGATCAACTGCCGGACGCTGGGACGCGCCAGATGGCGAAATCCATTGCGGACATCACGTTCGCGAACAGGCGTAATGGCCGTGTCGATCGTAACGATGATCCCCTCGATCCCACAGGACGCGGCACGGGCGAGCATGTCACGCGTCAGATCGCGATCACGGAAGACATAGATCTGCGCGAACGGTTTCCCTCCGACGGCCGCGACATCTTCCATCGCGTCAATCGAAAACGTCGAGACGGCAAACCCGGCGCCCGAACGTTTTGCCGCGCGCGCGGCTCCGGTTTCGCGGTCCGAATGGAGCATTCCCGCAAAGCCGACCGGCGCCAGCATGATCGGCGCCGCCCAGTCCTGTCCAAAACATCGCACGCCGGTTTCGATGCGTGACACATCCCGTAGCCCCCGCGGCACCACGCCCCACTTTCCGAACGCCGCACGATTGCGGACCATGCTTCGCTCGCCATGCGCGCCGCCGTCCACATAATCCGCAAAAAGGCGCGGCAGCCTCTGACGCGCCCGCTCCGCAAAGCCCGAGAACGCACCATCATCAACGACCGTCATACACCACGCGCCCTTCAAGCATCGTCGCCGACCACCGCCGGGACGAGGGAGAGACCGAAGACCGTCGTCGAGAGTGCACCGGTCACCACCGTCAGCATCATCAGATTTGGCCCGAACCATACCATAAACAGGTCCCGGGCCATCCCGTATCGCCGCGCGGCGAGGACGGGATAGATCGCCTCGGATTCCAGTGTGCTCACCGCATCCCCCATGCCGTGTCCTCTTCCGTTCGCCGATGACGGCGCATCAGTAGATCATAACATCTTCCACATTTGTAATGGATTTCTGCTGCATATTTCCTGAAGCCATGACCCGGAAAAATCTATGCTGAAATGCGCCCGGACAGGGTTTTCATTCCACTTCCATCATATCTATATACCGGACGCCGAGCCGACACGCGGTCTCATCTTGAAACGGAGGGCAGATCCCATGCTCGCTGCACGTTTCTACGGAATCGGTGACATCCGCGTCATGCCGATCGCTCCCCCTTCCGGTCTGCAAGAGGGGTTTGTCCGCATCAGGATCGAAGCCGCCGGAATCTGCGGATCGGACCTGCACAATTTCCGGACGGGTCAATGGCTCTCACGCTGCCCCGTCACGCCGGGGCACGAATTTGCCGGCATCGTTACGGAAACCTGCGGCGATTGCGCGGGCCTGGCGCCCGGAGATCACGTCGTCGCCGACTCGCGGGTCGGATGTGGAAGCTGCGCATCCTGCCACTCCGGACAACCGAACCTGTGCCGCAAGCTCGGTTTCGTCGGCGAAGTCTGCGACGGCGGTTTCGCGCAGGAAGCCGTCCTTCCCGCGACGCAACTTCTTCCCCTGCCACCCGACATGCCGCTCCGGCACGGCGCGCTGGTCGAGCCACTCTCCGTCGCGCTTCACGCCGTCCACCGCCTTGCCCCCACCCCGGGCGCACGTGTCGTCGTCTGCGGCGGAGGCACGATCGGTGGCCTCGCAGCGCTCATCCTGCGCGAACGCGGACATAAGGTCTCGCTTCTCGAACGCAACGCGGCGCGGCAGGCCCTGCTCGAAGCCCATCTCGGCACCCGCCCCCTCTCGCCCGATACCGAAAGCTGGAACACGCGCTTCATTCTGGATGCGACGGGCGCGGCGCCGGTCATAGAACTCGCCTGCGAACGCATCGCGCCTGGCGGTCGGCTTGTCTTCGCGGGGCTGTTTCACCAGAAGCCGAAAATCGACTTCAACCGCGTCGTCGAAAATGAGACCGAACTCTTCGGCGTCAGCGCCTTCGCGAACGAAATGCCGCAGGCCATCGCATTCCTGCCCTCCATCGCCCCGAAGCTCGACGCGCTGATCAGCAGTCCGACCCCACTCCAGGACCTCCCGCAGCGCTACGACGCCCTGCTCGCAGGCATGGAAGTCCGGCTGAAAACCCTGATCACCCCCAACGGCATGAGCGACGCATGGTAACCACGCCCGACTTCTTCTCCCTGGCCGGGAAGACCGCCCTCGTCACAGGCGGAGGCAGGGGATTGGGATATGCGATGGCGCTCCATCTGGCGCAGTGCGGCGCAGAGGTCTGGATCGCGGGCCGCACGGCTGCAACCCTCGAGCGCGCGTGCGCGGACACGGCAAAAACCGGCCTGAGCCTCCACGCCGCGATCATGGATGTCGGGTCCCCGGACGCGATCCGTTCGGCATTCATGGACATCGCCCGCACCAGCCCGCAATTGGACATTCTCGTCAACAACGCCGGTGACGAAAGCCTTCGCGCCAGCGACGAGGTGGACGAATCCCTGTGGAACCGGCTGCTCGATACCAACCTCAAGGGTCCGTTCTTCGTCGCCCAGCACGCTGCACGCCTCATGACGGCCGGGGGCAGCATCATCAATCTCGCCTCCCTGACGTCGGCGGCCGGCGTGGCAAAAGCCGTGCCCTACAGCGCCTCGAAATCCGGCATCCTTGGCATGACACGCAGTCTGGCGGTCGAATGGGCACCGCGCGGGATCCGGGTCAACGCGCTTGCACCGGGCTATTTCCACACCGACATGACCGCCCCGTTCTTCGCCGATACAGACTGGCAGGCGCGGATGCTCGCGCAAATTCCGCTCGGTCGGTTCGGATTGCCCGACGATCTCATCGGGCCGCTTCAGTTCCTCTGCTCCCCGGCCTCGGCCTACATCACCGGGCAGGTGCTCTACGTGGACGGCGGAACTCTCGCCGCTCTCTGATTTCTCTCACCTTCCCGCTTCAGGACTGTTCTTCATGCCAGATCACGTCACGTTCCACGATCTCACTCAGACAACCACCATACCCGAAGCGCTCCTGCAACGGACCGAGAGCGACCTGTCGGTCTTTCTGAAGCGCGTCACGCCCATCATCGAACGCGTGCGAACCGAGGGCGACGCAGCGCTGCGCCATTTCGCGCAGGCCTTCGACCAGGTCACCGACCCCCAGATGAGCATCAAAGCCACACCGGAGGAGTTCGACGCCGCCTTCACCAGCATCGAGCCAGACGTGCTCGACGCCATCAAATACGGAATCGACAATATCCGTCGCTTCCACGAAGCCCAGAAACCGCAAGACAACTGGATGATCGAGGTCCGCCCCGGCATCTGGGCCGGAGACCGAAACGTCCCGATCGATTCCGTCGCCTGCTATGTCCCCCGCGGCAAGGGCTGTTTCCCGAGCGTCGTGAACATGACGACCATCCCGGGCAAGGTCGCGGGCGTACCGCGCCTGGTCATCGTGACCCCTCCGTCTCCCGATGGAACAGTGGACGCGGGAACGCTCGTGGCGGCCCGGCTGATCGGCGTCGAGGACGTCTACAAATGCGGTGGCGCACAGGCCGTTGCCGCCGTTGCGTTCGGAACCGAGACCGTCCCCGCCTGCGCCAAGATCGTCGGGCCCGGCAGCCCATATGTCGTCGCGGCCAAACGCCTGCTGTCCGACTGGATCGATCCCGGCATCCCGGCGGGACCGAGCGAAAGCATCATCCTCACCGACGACAGCGTCGATCCCGTTCTTGCCGCGCTCGACCTGATCATCGAATCGGAACACGGGCCGGATTCCTCGGCGTGGCTCGTCACCAGCAGCCGCCGCGTCGCCGAAGGCGTAATCGCCGCACTCCCCGCGCACTGGGCCGAGATGGACGAAAAGCGCGCCGGCTTCTCCCGGGCGGTTCTGGGCGGGAAACATGGGGGCGTCATCCTGACGAAGGATTTTCGGGCCGCGGTCGCTTTCACCAACGCCTATGCACCCGAGCATCTGGAAATCCTGACCACAGATCCGATGGCCGATCTGGGACGCATCCGCAATGCCGGTGAAGTCCTGCTCGGCACGGCTTCCCCGGTGACGTTGTGCAACTACGTCCTCGGCCCGAATGCCGTCCTGCCGACCAACCGCGCCGCACGGACACATTCTCCGCTGTCGGTGCACGACTTCATGAAGCGCATGTCCTTCGCCCGTGTCTCGCCGGAAGCCTATCCCGAAGCCGCGCGGCACGCTGAACGCTTTGCGCGCTATGAGAACTTCACCGGCCACGCTCGCGCCGTCTCCGCCGCACGCCCCATGCCGAAGGTCGAACCGCGATGACCGATCCCTCCGTCAGTGCCGCCGGTATTCTCGCCGCAGCCCGCCGTGGCCAGCCCGACCTCGCGAAGTCGCTGCTGGCGCGCATGATCGCGGAGGAATTCGGCTTTCCGGTCCGGGAGGTTACGCTTGGAGCGGACGATTACAGCCTGAACTCGGTCAACGGCTTCCTGACGAGAGAGGATGGGGTACGCTTCTTCTTCAAGTTCCATCATGAGGAAAACGAGGAGTCCGTCCTTCAGGAATTCTATCGCGGCGAAATCCTGCTCGATGCAGGTTTTCCCGTCGATATGCCCACCTATGTCTCTCGCCGAATAGGGCGGCAGATCCTGCTCTATCCCCTGCGAACCATCCCCAAACTCGCAGACGCCGCCCGCGCCGTCGATCACGGACGGCCGCTGCCAGGGGCCGACGGCCCCGCCCTGATCGAAGCGCAACGCAAACTCGACCGGTCGAGCGCCGAGATCTATCTGCGAACATGGCACCCGATCACCGCAGCCGAGAGCGCCGGTGAGCCGATCCACCAACTCTTTCACCACCGCCTGACGACGCCCGGCACCCCGTCGGACACGCTGGGCGGCCGCGCAGCCACGTTCTTCGCCCACGACCGGATATTCGCCTTTCCCGGCCTCAGCGTCAGCGGTGCCGAGCTGCGCCATCTGCGCTGGGTGATCGACGGCGTTGCCTACGACCGTACGCTACAGAGTTGCTTCGAGAACGCCCTGACACGCCTCGAACCCGCGACACTTGTCGCGTCCGGCGGCGTGATTGCTCACGGCGATGCGCATAACGCCAATGTCTGGTTCGCTCCCCAAGACGAACACAACGCCGAACCCGGAGGGCTGACCTTCTTCGACCCGGCCTTTGGAGGTCGCAACATCCCGGCTCTTCTCGCCGAGATCAAGGCCACGTTTCACAACATCTTCGCCCATCCCGACTGGCTGTACCATTCCTCTGAACTCCGCAGCATCCCGCAGATCACGCTTCGCGACGGCACGGCGTTCGTAACGAGCAACTGGTCTCTCACACCGCTGCGGCAGACCTTCCTGACAGACAAGGCCCGCCTTCTGTGGAAACCGCTGCTTACAGCCCTGTCCGAACGCAACGCGCTCCCCGGCAACTGGCGCGAAACCATCCGCTCCGGCCTGTTCTGCTGCCCGACGCTGGTCATGGACCTCTGTGCCCGGTCAGACACCGATCCGAACAGCCGTCACACGCCTGCGTCCTCCCTCACGGGCCTCGCCATCGCCATGATGTGCGGCGCGGAACCCGAGCGCGGATCGGGCGGCCAGGACGTCGTCTCCCGCTTTCTCGACATCATCGATCCGGCGGTTTCCTGAGCCGGCATATTCCCAGCATATTCCAGGGCCGGCACAGCGGGCGCTCAAGACAGTTGCGACCGGTCACCGTAACGTCGGTACAATTTCGGAACGATAGGCACGTTCGAACGAACCGGAACGGAAAGGACATATCCGCGTCATGACGCAGTTCGCAGACAAGAGCGCCCACGCGGCAGAAGCCTCTCCGTTCACCATCGAAAACGAAACCATTTTCCCGATTCCCGAAGAGCGCCGCCACGGAAACGCCTGGTCGCTGCTGATGGTCTGGATCGGCGCGAACCAGAACATCATGGCCATCATGACCGGGATGCTTTACCCCGGCATCTGCCACCTTGCTCTTGGATGGTCATTCGTCGCCATCCTGTGTGGCAACCTCATGGGCGGGGTGTTCATGGCCCTGCATGCAGCGCAGGGGCCGCATCTCGGCATCCCGCAGATGCAGCAGACGCGCGGGCAGTTCGGCTCGACCGGCAGCCTCCTGATCATCGCGATCATCATCCTGATGTATGTCGGCTTTACCGCGACGTTCTTTGCGATCGGCCGCGAGCAGTCCGCTCAGGTCTTCGGTCCCGGTTATGGCCAGATCCCCATCTGGGGCGCGGTCATCGTGGTCGCCACGCTCTGTGCCATCGGTCATGACGTCATCGAACGGTTCATCTCGGGCTTCATCCCCGTTGCCGCCCTGACATCCGTTCTGCTGGCCCTCGCCTATTTCGGCGCCTCTCACGGACAGCTCGCGCTCCCGATCTGGGCCACGCCGACGGCGTACCAGTTCCTGGCGGCGCTCTCGCTCGGCGTGCTGTGGCAGATCGCCTATGCGCCCTATGTCTCGGACTATACACGTTACCTTCCCTCCCGCACCGGAGAGCGTACGGCATTTCTCGTCTGCCTTACGGGCAGCATCGTGGGAACGGCCTTCCCGACATTCATCGGCGCCTATCTCGGCAGCACGGGCTTTTCCGGCAACATGTACGACGCCGTGCGTACCTATTCCCCAATTCTGCCGATCCTGCTGTTCGCGGTGATGATCATCTCCACGCTGGTCAGTTGCACGATGCAGATCTACTGCGCGGCGCTGTCGTCCCTGACGTTTCTTCAGACCTTTCGCCCGGACTGGAACCCAACGAGCCGATCCCGCGCGATCGCCGCCGCCATCCTGCTTCTGGCCGGCGCCATCATCACCATCAATCTCAGCGGCAGCGTGCTGGAAATCCTCGACAATGTCATTGCCCTTCTGCTGGCGGTCCTCTCACCCTGGACCGCGATCAACCTCGCCGACTACTACCTCGTGCGCCACGGCAATTACGACATTCCGTCCCTGTTTCGCGGCGATGGCGGAGTGTATGGCCGCGCCAACCGCCCGGCTCTCGTCTGTTACGCGATCGGCGTGATCGTGCAGATCCCGTTCCTGTCGACCGGGCTGTATGTCGGCAGTATCGCACAGTCGCTGGGGGGGATCGACCTGTCATGGATCATCGGAATTTTCGTCCCCGGACTGCTCTACTGGACCTGGGCACGCCGTTCGACCTGAACGGCTTTTTTCCAGCAACACCCCTTCTTAGGTTTTTCCGAAGCTCAGCCCTGTAGAACCATTCTTTAAATATACGCATCAAATTGCGACCATTCCTGCATCGCACCAAAATCCTGTCAGACGATCCATGACAGGCACCCCTTGGCAGACGCGAAGAGTTTGAGGAAACACGCCCATGCCCGTCCATAAGCGGATCCGCCCGTTCAACACCAAAGACACCTGTCCCGAGCAGACCATCTGACGGATAGCCACTACCGCGAAGGCGCCTATCGCGTACTGGGCCGAACGCCCCCGACCCGCCCTTTCGGGTCCCGTCAGCAGAGGTACCCAACATGCAGACGAAATCTCCGCTCTCACGTCGCTGTTTGCTTCTTTCGTCGACGATCCTCCTGCTCGGGGGGGCAGCGAAAGCGGCCACGACCACGCATGGACGACAGGGTCTCCACACGACCGGGACAGCAGTCCATTCCGCCTCAACCACCCGTCCGGCTTCGACCCGGGCCGCGGCGCCTCGCGGCGCTGCCCCCCGACATACCGCGCTCAACAGCACGGGGCCGGCCGAGACGATCAGCGTTTCGGCGAGCCGTCATCACGCGGGCGGTGGTCTGATCCGCCCCGAAACGGCCGCGCGTTCCGTCAGCACCATCTCTCGCGAGTTCATCTCGAAACAGTCGCCCGCGTCGAACACGCTGGCCCTCGTCACGCTCTCTCCCGGCGCGAACGTCGCCATGGGTGACCCGTTCGGTGTGACCGATCAGTCCGCCGTCAGCGTGCGCGGACTGAACCAGCAGGAAATCGGCTACATCTTCGAAGGTGCGCCGATGAACGACCCAGACAACTATACTCCGAACTCCTCAGAGTGGGTCGACAGCGAGAATATGGAAAGCGTCCAGCTCCAGCAGGGCGCGCCGGATATCCAGATTCCGACCGTGTATTCCGCTGGCGGCACGATGAACGTCCGCCTGCATAACCCGGAATACACGCGCCAGGGCCAGCTCGACGTCAGCTATGGCTCCCATCAGATGAACCGCCAGTTCCTGCGTTATGATTCGGGGGAGATCGGCAGCACCGGGCTCCGCATGTTCGCATCCTTCTCGAACCTCACAAGCCGCGCATGGCGTGGGCCGGGCCGCAATAACCGCCGTCACGTGGATTTCAAGGCGGTCGAGGACTGGACACCCGAAAGCAGCACCAGCCTCTCCTTCACCTACAACAACGAAAGCACGGCCTGGTACAGCACACCGACGCTGTCCGACTGGAAGACCTACGGCCTCGGCGGGGGGATCAACCTCGACGGCGTCTACAAGTTCGGAGATCCCAACTACTACAAGGGATTCCAGACGAACTGGACCGACTACTTCCTCAGCAGTCAGTCGCATTTCAAACTGAACAACCAATGGTCGCTCGAGGTCACACCGTACTATTACCACGGATCGGGCAACTACCCGCTGGGCGTCTACACGATTCCGACGAGCGGCACCTATTATAACGGCACGCAGGCCGTGAACGGATCGCTCGCAGGGAACGACTACGCCCAGGATGGCAACATCGCCGCGAAGTGGGACTGGTACGGACGTGAAAGCTACACCGGCATCAACGCGGCCGCTCATTACGACACGGCTTTCAATCACCTCGTGTTCGGCGCGTGGTATGGCTACAGCGACATGCATGTCAGCGAGCCGTTCTCGGCGCTTGATGCCGCCGGAAACGTCTCCAACTCGCTGGTCAAGCTTGAGGACGGAACGGTGCTCAACGGCTGGCTGTATCACACGATCACGCAGATGGTCGGGCTTTATGTCGGGGACGAGGTTCACCTTCTGAACGACAGACTGATCATCAATGCCGGCTTCAAGGAAGTCATGACCGCACGTGACGGCACGCTGAACCAGCCGGGCCCGCAATATGGCGCGAGCTACAACTCCGCCGAACCGCTGCCGCGCTTTTCGATCAGCTACAAGGTGAATGACGAAATCCAGCTCTTCGCCAACACCACCACGAGTTTCCGTGTTCCGATGGGATCGGCGTTCTACAACCAGTATAACAGCCCCTATGACGCCAGCCTCTACCAGACGGCCAACACCCATCTGAAGGACGAATACAGCATCGCCGAGGAAGTCGGGGCACGTTACCACGACAGGTGGGTGACGGGCTCGGTCACGCTGTTCAACTACAATTTCGTCCATCACGCCATCAACGAATACATCAACGCCGTCCCATACTTCCTCGACGCCGGCGGCATGACATCGCGCGGAGTGGATGCGGAACTCGGCCTGACGCCGTGGCATCATTTCTCGCCGTATTTTTCGGGCGAATACCTCTACGCCACCACAGACAACAACATCACCCTCGATGGCGTGACCTACAACACCAAGGGCAAGGTCGCCACGTCGGCACCGCGCTGGATGGCTGCGATCGGCATCCAGTACGATGACGGCACGTTCTTCGGCAGTGTTTCGATGAAATATGTCGACAAGGAATACGGCACGTTTATGAATGACGAGCGCATTCCCGGCCACAAGCAGGTGGACCTGATGCTCGGCGCGCGTGCGCCGGACATCGGGTTCATGAAGACGCCCAGCATCCGCCTGAACATCGTCAATCTCAACGACGCCCACTACCTCTCGGGCGTCTACAGCACCGGCCCGACTGCCGGAACCTCGACCTACTACGTCGCACCGACCTTCGCCGCGCTCATGACCGTCTCGACAGGGTTCTAAGGCCATGCGAGGCGCGTCGGACCAGGTCGCAGGAACGGGCATGAAGGACGAAGAAGCCGGAATGTACAACTTCATCGTCGTCGGTGCGGGCTCGGCAGGTTGCGTGACCGTAAACCGCCTGAGCGCAGATGGGCACTTTCGCGTCTGCCTGATCAAGGCCGGCAGCGACGACCGCATCCCGCGCATCCGCATTCCCGCTGAAATCACTCAACTCATTTTCGGTCAGACCCTCAGGGTTCTCTGCGAAAGCATCAAAGTCGCACGAGGTGTTCTGTCTCGGGCAGCATTCGATGGAACGCGCGGAACTGAGTAGAGCTTCCAATCGATCGGCGGAACGGCGGCACGACTGGGGATTGGCCTTGATCTGGGCGATTGCGCCAAGGTCGTCGGTGATGAAAGCGCGGAGAGGATCGGCATCATATGCGGCGTCGGCGTCGGCGACGACCTGGCCAACGCCCTGCTAACCGGACAGGAGCGCCTCGGGCTGCAACCGGCCACCATATTGTCCCGGCGTCGGGTGGATGCGTAATACCAAAGGACGTAGCCACTGACTCGTGTGTGAAGTGACGAACGGCGCCGGCTCTGATTCTCTTGATGCGGGAGGATCTGGCTGATGACGGCGGCGGTAAAGCTACGAGATGACTATTCGGCCTCTGATCTGAGGCGACTTGCGGCGCGCAGCCAGCAGGCGAACGCTGCGCGCCGGCTTCTGGCCCTGGCGGCGATCCGTGACGGGTCCAGCCGGACGGATGCGGCCCGCGTAGGCGGCATGGATCGCCAGACATTGCGAGACTGGGTTCATCGCTTCAATGCCGAAGGACCCGATGGCCTGCGCGATCATCAGCACGCGGGGCCAGCCTGCCGATTGAACGGGGCACAGCAGGCCGAATTGAAGGCCCTGGTCGAGGCGGGCCCGGATCGGCAGCGCGATGGCGTGGTGCGCTGGCGCCGGGTCGATCTGCAACGCGTGATCGAGGAGCGCTTCGGCGTCGTCTACCACGAGCGGCACGTGTCCACTCTGCTGAAACGGCTTGGCTTTTCCCATGTCAGCGCCCGGCCACGCCATCCGGGTCAGGACGCTGGCGTCATGGAGGCGTTTAAAAAAACTTCCCCCGCATCCTGAACGCCCATATCGGCCATCTGCCTAAGGGCAAGCCGATCGAGATCTGGTTCCAGGACGAGGCCCGGATCGGCCAGAAGAACGGGATCGTCCGACAATGGGCCCGGCGCGGCACGCGGCCACGCCAGCCGGCCGACCAGCGCTACGAGAATGCCTGGCTGTTCGGGGCGATCTGCCCGGCGCGCGGCAAAGCCGCCGGCCTGGCGCTACCGTTCATCGGCACGGCCGGCATGCAACTGCATATCGAGGAAATCTCACGCTGCGTCGCCCGCGGTGCCCACGCTGTCGTGCTGCTCGATCGCGCAGGATGGCATACCACCGACAAGCTGAAGCTGCCCCGCAATATCAGCCTGATCTTCCTGCCGTCCCGCGCTCCCGAACTGAACCCGGTCGAGAATATCTGGCAGTTCCTTCGCGCCAACTGGCTGTCCAACACCGTCTTCGACGGCATCGATCACATCATCGACGCCGCCTGTTCCGCCTGGAACAATCTCGCCGCCCTCCCGGAAACCATCCGATCCATCGGACTCAGAAAATGGGCTCACACAAGTCTGTGTCTATAACCGTTGGTATAACGGTAGGCCGATCACATCAACGGCAACGTGCAATTTGGTCGTCCGCCCGCCGCGTGACCGGCCGATGGCAGCAGCTTCAGCCCCTTTCGGGCCCGTTGCATCAGCATGGACTTTTAAAATGGTACTGCGATCAGGAGGTATTCGAAGTCAGGTGTTGACCAAGGCGTGAAAAAGCCTTTCCCACACTCCTGCATGTGACCAGCATCGAAAGCGGGCATGGACCGCAGTCCGTTGCCGAATATCTCCGGCAGATCACGCCAGCGCGCCGCCTTGCTGGCCATCCATAGGATGGCATCCACGAACAGCCGGTTGTCGACCCCGCTTCGTCCAGGCGTTCCGATCCGGCCCGGGAGATGGCCTTCGATCCGGCTCCATTGCTCGTCTGTCAGCGTCCGTCTGCTCAAGGCTCGCCCTCCATCGGCAACCTGGAATCAGAACGTCAATTCAAAGGAAATCCCTGAATGCAGACCGGCATTAGCAGTTCATGCGCAACACCTGGCTGTCGCAAGATCCTCCGAACACACGACAATATCGTCGATATCTGCCGCCACGCCTGGGACAAGCCCATGGCGCGTCATGTCTCTCGGACTATGAAACTGGACGAATGGATTCTAAAAAAGAGAATTTGGCACAAGATCGATACACTTCAATAAAACACGAATAAAATAATAGGCAAAATGCTTATTGCCTTCACAATCTCTCGCTTTATCAGGTAATTCTCAAGTATCCTTCCAACAACATAAAGGAAAGAAAACAGACCACAAAAGACATATGCCGGGGTGGAAGAAAATTTCTTTTTCGCCTTTTCTTCATCGTCATCCTTTGAAGGATCCTTTTTATCCGGTTCGGGAACTCCAAGGAATTTATCAATGGGGCTCATCGGCACAATGGCATTTTTCTTCAGCGTTGCATTCGCCTTGCCATCAGTTGCCGTCGTTGCCGAGTTTGCGTGAAGGACTGTCGCAGTGTGTGTCAGCTTCTGATGGTCTCTGGTAAATTCAAAAATTTTTGCGAACACGAAAAATAAGGCCGGGGCTAAGAAACACAGCAATAATGTTCGACTTAGCAGGTTATAATTTAATCTTCTTCCCTTACCATAATCTTCCACGCTCAGGGTTCCAGAGTCGAATATTGACATCTTGTCTTGGGCAGGCTGATTTTTTTTCCGAAAAATCAATTTCCCCCGGTCCCGAGTATAAGTCGTACCAGGAACCTGAAACAAGACGTCAAGTCTTTCGAACGTCCTGTCTGTCGAAAGTTCCGGGGAAAGTGGCAAACTTCCCCTGACACGCCAGATCCAGTCGATGAAACGCAAATTCAATTATCGTCCCTTTCCTTAAAATAACAGCCTTGGAAAATTGTCACGGTTCTAGTGCCCGCGAGCCGGCGCAGGCTGTATTCCAAACCGCTTTCTGATCTTTTCCCTGACAGCCTTGAACGCCTGCAGATAAGGGTAGGTCATCTGTTCGCGTACAGACATCCGGCGGCCACCCTCCATCCCCAAGAGTTCGGCTTCACCGTCCACACAGGTGCCAAATATGCGATCAATGAAAATATAGGTGTTGGCGAAATTACTCCGGCTGGCCTCGAAGTCCAGCGAATGATGAAGACTATGATGCTCCACGGTATTAAACAAATACCTCCACCACCTCGGCGTATTAAAGCGCACATTGATATGCTGGTAGATGGAGATTGCCATTGTCATCGCACCAGCAAGAAGAAAAGCCCTAGGCGCAAAGTCGAAAAATCCGCCCATACCCAATCCAATCAGAAACAATTCAAGCGGGTTGCCAACAGCCCCCTTATTCACATTCAGTTGAGTAATGTAATGATGAACTGAGTGCGGTAGCCACAGAGGATACCAGTTGTGCATTCCCCGATGCATCCAGTACTGACCGAAGTCGAATATGAACGAAATAAGGAAAGCCTGGGTCAGTATGGGAAGCCCCATGAACCAGTTCAATTTGTTGAAATGAAAATAGTCCCGGATATATTCCGCAATAGAGTCGCTGCCGACGTAATTTTCGATATACTTTATAAGAGTATAGCCCAGCCCGACATAAAAGAGGTCCGTAACCAACTCTTTCCAAGTCAGTTGCCAGCTTCTGTACCGCGGATTAACCCATTCCAGTCCCAAAAGAATCGCCTTGAAACCGACTGAAATCCACACCGCAGTCGAGGCTTTTGCTATAGAATTCGGCGCATAAAGCCAAAACAGAATCAGCCCGAATAGCACTATTGGTTGAAAATAGGTAAAGAAAAAAAGCTTTATCGGGCCGCCCTCGACCTTGGGGATGTTCTCCCAGCCGATGGTTACAGGAGACTGTCTTCCGATCACCCGTTTTCCGACGCGAATTCCGTCCATTATCATCTCCCAGAGGCGTTCAGCCAGGTTGGTACGGATCAAGATTGATTCGAAGTTAAGCAGAAACTTGAGTTCGAGGTCATTACGTCAATCGACGTATAATTTCCTGGAATATGCTCTTTATGGAAACAAATCCGCACCGCAACCGATGTGCAGCGACTTCTCGACGCCGTCAGACACGATGATTCCAGATGCACCAAGGATATTTCTACATCACGCGTCAGCAAGAACAGCGATCGTCTGCCCCGCACGAACCGGCTTTCCGGGGAACGCCCTGATTTCGCGGATGGTCCCTCCGAACGGCGACTGCACCGAGATCTCGATCTTCATGGATTCCAGAATCACGACTGTCTGTCCCGCCTCGACCCGATCCCCGACCTTTACGCACACCAGCCAAACATTTCCTGCGATATCGCTTTCAATCGCGGTCTCACCGTCCGGCAACAGCGTGCATTCGTCACCTTCCGGCGCGAATTCGGTACTTTCGAAGTGGTCAAGACCGGCCTCGATCCAATAGCGCCGCTCAGCTTCAAACGCCTTTGCCTGTTGCGCGCGAAAAGCAACGATTTCATGCGCTTCACGCGTAAGGAACGCTTCGTAATCCGACAGGGAAAGCTCACCTTCGTCGATCCGCAAATCATACCGTCCGATCGGAAAATCCCGCCGGATCGTCTCAAGCGCATCCGCGGAAACCGGAAAAAAGCGCAACTGATCAAAAAATCTCAACAGCCATGGTTTACCTTCAAACGCCTTCGGAAGCGTGTAGCGAGCCCACATCTGCAAAGTGCGTCCGACGAACTGATAGCCTCCCGGCCCCTCCATTCCGTAGACACACAGATACGCGCCGCCGATCCCGACGGAATTTTCGGCCGTCCATGTCCGCGCGGGATTGTACTTCGTCGTCACGAGTCGCTGACGAGGATCGAGCGGAGTTGCGACAGGAGCGCCCAGATAGACATCTCCGAGACCCATGACGAGGTACCGCGCGTCGAACACGATATCCCGCACGTCATTGATCGATTTCTGGCCGTTGATCCGACGGATGAACTCGATGTTGCTGGGGCACCACGGGGCGTCGGGCCTGACCGTAGTCATGTATTTCTCGATCGCCAGCTTGCAGGCGGGATCGTCCCAGGACAGCGGAAGGTAGACCGTACGGGAGGCCACCCTGATGTCCTTGCGCTCCGTCACGTCACGCCAGAGCCGCGCGAGATACGCAAGCAACTCGGCAAGAGGCAGGCGTTCGGGAACAAAGTGAACCTGAAGCGAGCGTATCCCCGGCGTGAGATCAATCACTCCCGACGGACAGGCGCAGGTCATTGCTTCCATCAGGGCATGAACGCGAAAGCGCAACGCGATATCGAGTCTGGCGTCACCGATTTCCAGAAGTAAGGACGTGTCCCCCGCCAGACGGCCGACAAGGCGCTCGCTTCCTTCTCCCGAATCCAGGACGATCGGAGAGCGGAGCGCGCAGCGGGACCAGAGCACAGGAACAGGAGAAAGCGACGCAATTTCCGCGTCCTGCGCCTGAGCAATCTGGCGCGCGGTTTCCACGGTGATAGGAACGAATCTGAGGCGATCTCCCGCCCGGAGTTGCCCGAGTTGCCAGAGATCAGCCTCGATCACCGTCGCCGGGCAGACGAACCCTCCGAGACTCGGACCGTCAGGACCGAGAATGACAGGCATATCGCCCGTAAAATCGACCGCCCCGACCGCATAGGGATTGTCATGGATATTGGAGGGGTGCAGCCCCGCCTCGCCTCCGCTGTCACGTACCCACTCGGGCCGCGGACCGATCAGCCGGATGCCAGTCCGGTTCGAATTGAAATGGACCTCCCATTCCGCCTCGAAGAAACTGTCGATATAGGCCGGCGTGAAATATTCCGGCGCTCCGTGCGGCCCATAGATCACGCGGATCGCGCGCGTCCCGGCAGACACCGTGCGGAGTTCAGGGGCAAGCTCCTTCGCCACCGACGCCTCGCCTGCGGCCCTGATATGCAGGACGTCTCCGGCCCGCAGCGGGCGACCCGCATGGCCGCCGAATTTTCCGAGAGTGAAAGTGGAGCGACTCCCGAGATAGAGCGGGACGTCGATGCCGCCGCTCACGCAGAGCATCGAACGGGCGCCGTTTCGCGGCAAGCCGAGCCGCAGCGTCTCGCCCGAACGGATCTGAAAGACCGTGTTCATGTCACGCGGCGCCCCATCGACGCTCACCGCGATGTCCGCGCCGGTGACGACCGCATAAGTATCGATATTGAACCTCAGAGTCGGGCCGGTCATGATGATTTCGAGACCGGCAGCGTCCGAGGGGTTTCCCAGCAGCGCGTTCCCAAGCCGGAAGGCCCGGCTGTCCATTGGCCCGGACGGCGGAACACCGACCGCCCAGTATCCGAGTCTCCCAGGAAAATCCTGAATCGTCGTCTGCGTCCCACCCGCGAGAACGTCGATCGTGGAGGGGCGGTAGACGATCTGTTCGAGGCAACGGGTCCACGGCGCGCCGGAGGTAAACGGCGCCTCAAACAGGATCTGCCTCAGGTAATCCCGGTTCGTCTCGACACCGTACAGGCAGGTCTTTGCCAGCGCCTCATCGAGTCGTTTGATCGCCTGCTCGCGCGTCGGCGCGCAGGTGATGAGTTTAGCGACCATCGGATCGAAGAACGATGAAATCTCCGCGCCGGCTTCGAGCCATGTATCGACACGCAGTCCGTTTTCGCCCGTTGGCGGAAAAACGACTTCCGTTAGAACACCCGGAGAGGGCTGGAAATTCTTTCCCGGGTCCTCGGCATAGATCCGCGCCTCAATCGCATGCCCCCTAGGTTTCAGTCCGGCCACAAGCGAAGGGAGCGGCGAAAGGGAGCCTGCCGCCAGCTCGATCATCCAGCGGACCAGATCAACGCCCCAGACTTCCTCGGTTACACCATGTTCGACCTGAAGACGCGTATTGACCTCGAGGAAATAAAACGCCTTGGCGTCTGAATCATAGACGAACTCAACGGTCCCGGCGCTCCGATACCGGACCGCCCTGCCAAGGCGGATCGCCGCATCGCACAGCGCCTGCGCCATTCCAGGAGGCAGACCGGGCGCCGGCGTTTCCTCCACGACTTTCTGGTTGCGCCTCTGAACCGAGCAATCCCGCACACCGAGCGAAATCACGCTCCCCTGCCCGTCCCCGAAGATCTGGACCTCGAGATGACGTGCATGCTCGATGTATTTTTCGACGAAGACCCCTGAATCGCTGAAATTATTTTCTCCGAGTTGACGCACGGTCTCGAAGATTCCGACGAGTTCCGCCTCGCTCCGGCAAACGCGCATTCCGATGCCGCCCCCCCCGGCCGTACTCTTGAGCATCACGGGGTACCCAACACTGGCGGCCGCCTTGCGGGCGTCATCGGACGTCTGGAGCAGTAGTGAGCCCCGCAGAAGCGGCACATTTTCGCGAGAGGCAAGCGCGCGCGCTTCGTGTTTCAGGCCAAACGCGACGAGTTGGGCCGGTTCGGGCCCGATGAAACAAATGCCCGCGGCACGACACGCCTCGGCAAAAGCCGCATTCTCCGACAGGAAGCCATATCCCGGATGAATCGCCTGAGCCCCGGTTTCCTGTGCGATCTCGATGATTCGTTTCACATTCAAATAGGTCTGCGCGGGTCCACCGGAGCCCAGAGATACAGCAATGTCCGCGTCGCGAACATGCAGACTCGCAGCATCCGCCTCCATATAAATGGTGACCGAACCGATCCCCATTTTTCGTAACGTTTTGATGATTCTACACGCAATTGCACCACGATTGGCGATGAGAACACGATCAAACATGGCACGACAATCCAGATGACACGCGGGTAGCGGAAAAGGAATGAGTCATGGCCCTGCAACTCCGATTACACATAAGCCGAGCGGTCTTTCGAACCGTTGCGGCGTTATCTCCCGGGCTTTTGTCCCGCCGTGTAACCTCGAAGCCGAGGCCGCGTGCTCTCGGACCAGACTCCCGACATACGTCGGGGCGGAACCCTAGCGCGCCATTGGCATCAATCTTGTTCCGATCTAAAAACGGGTCAAGGGAAAATCGACAATCACATTCCGAACCTGCATCGGAGTCTGTTTTTTTCGCAATATAATCCTTGCACATTCGCACCATAACAAATATGAAACTTTCAAAGCCGCTAGGGTTCCGATCCAGTTTTTGCTGGATGACTGGTCCGAGAGCGCGCGACCTCGGCTTCGAGGTTACACGGCGGGACAAAAGCCCGGGAGATAATGAGATGCCGGAAATGGCGTCACATATCTCTTGAGGTGTGTGCGCCATCTCCGTCTGAACAGACCGGAGAAGAACGACATTGAAACGATATCTCTGTCTTCTCGCAAACGCCTATGCCCGGCGTAATCGGGCTCCGGTGATTTGTCCGTTCATGACGCGTAACGCGCCATGAACCCCTCCGGTCCGACTGTCGGGGCAACGTTTCAGGCGCCCATCTGTCCCGGCGTGGATAGCGAACAGCTCGCGCGCCTTGGCTATCGACAGGAACTACGGCGCGACCTCGGGCCCTTCGCCTCCTTTGCGGCCGGTTTCTCGTTCGTCTCGGTCCTGACAACCGTCTTCGAAATGTTTCCCGTCGGCTATGCCTTTGGCGGTCCGGCATTTTTCTGGACGTGGCCCCTCGTTTTCGTCGGACAATTCTGCGTGGCGCTCTGCTTTGCAGAACTCGCAGCGCATATTCCGGTAGCAGGGGCGATCTATCAGTGGTCTTCGCGGCTCTCCGTGCGCGATGTGGGCTGGATCGCGGGCTGGCTGACGCTCATCGGATATATTGTCAGCGTTTCCGCGATCGCCATCGCCATGCAGTCGATCCTTCCCAGCCTGTGGAGCGGCTTTCAGGTCATCGGCGCGAACCCCGACGTCACGACGCTCACCGGCGCGGAAAACGCGGTCATTTTGGGTACGGCGACGATCCTTGCAAGCACGCTCATCTCCTGCGCGGGCGTCCGCATTTCCGCGTTCGTCACAGTCGCCGGGGTCTACGCGGAAATCGTCGGTTTGTGCCTGCTCGTCGCGACGCTCTTCCTGCATGCCCAACGCGGCTTCGCGGTTACCCTCGACACCACGCATATGGCTCCAGGGATATCCGGTTCAGCCGCTTTCCTCGCCTCGATGCTCATGGCCGTCTACGTGATGTACGGTTTCGACAGCGCGGCCGAACTGTCGGAAGAGACCCATAATCCGGCGCGCACGGCACCCCGCGCGATCGTGCGGTGCCTTCTGCTCTCCTTCGTCGCGGGCGGGCTGGTCATTCTCGGCACGTTGATGGCCGCGCCCTCCCTGTCGTCCGGCGAGCTCACCACCATCGGCGTACCCTACGTCATCAATGCCATGACATCGGGGGTCACCGGACATCTCCTGCTGGCCACGGTCGCCGTTTCGGTCTTTTCGGCAACCATCGCGATCCAGACCTCGGCCTCCCGCGTGCTCTTCTCGATGGCGCGGGACGGCGTCATTCCCGCATGCAGCGCGCTCGCGCGGATTTCTCAGCGTACAGGCACCCCAGTCGCCGCGACGGTTTTCGTGGGCGTGCTCAGCGCGGCGTTTCTCGGCGTCAACTACGGCGACTCATCCCTCTTCGGCGCCATCACCTCCTCGGCTGTCGGCGTGACATATTTCGCCTATCTCCTCGTGACCGTCCCGCTCCTGCTCCGGCGCTGGCAGTGGCTGAAATCGCCCGGACCGTCGCCGTTCGGCTTCGAGACGAAAGGACGCATCCGCCGCGCGACGGTCAATCTCTGCGCCGTGGTGTGCGGAGCACTGTTTCTCCTCAACACGCTCTGGCCACGCAAGGAAGTCTTCGATCCGGGTGGAGAACGGCCGTACATGGTGGCGTTCCCCGCCGCCTTCCTGACGATCGCCCTCGCGAGCGGGTTCATCGTAAGAAAATTCCAGAAAACGAAGTCCGCATCCTAGGCCTCTTTCCAGCGCCGTCAGAGCGGTCGCCACCGATAAGGAAACCATTCCGTGATTAGTTCCGCCGAATTTCCGACACTCTCCTCCACCCTCTACAGGGAAACCATTCCCGGCGGAGGACATCGCTCGCTCATTTTGCGCGCCGGGCAGAAACTTCGCCTCACGGACATCGAGGGTGGCGCGAATCTGTCTCTCATGGCTCTGAATCCGGAACAGATGACCGAGCGGCTGAACCTGCCGGATTCCCTGAAGGCGCAACACACCGCGTTCGTGACGGAAGGCCATTGCCTGTATTCGGATATGGGGCGAGTGCTCCTCGCCATCACCGAGGATACCTGCGGCTGGCACGACTGCTTCGGCGGCGTTCTGAACGCGGTGGAGGTACAGGAGAAATACGGCGCTGGGCGCTTCGAAGACCTGCGCAACGGCTTTCATCGCAACGGTTTCGAAAACCTTCTCATCGAGATGGGGAAATGGGATCTGGATGCGCCCGACATCCAGATGATCGTCAATTTCTTCAGCAAGATCGCGGTCGCCGACGGCGGATATCTCTCCTACGTCCCCGACAACTCGGCGCCGGGGAATTACGTCGATCTCTATGCCCCGATGAACACGCTCATCGTCATGACCGCCCTTCAGCATCCGATGGATCCGGCCCCGCATTACGCGCCCAGACCCATTGAATTCTCGGTGGAAGACGTACGGGACACCAGCATCACCGCGGCCTGCCGCCTGTCATGCGCTGAGAACGGACGCGCCTTCTACAACACGGAACTCTTCTGCCTGTAAGGACCCGGAACGATGTCGATCATTTCCAGCACGCTCGACCCGGCGGACGCCCTCTCCCGCCACGTCATCGGAGCGGGCGAGCCCTATGTCTTTGATGTCAAAAAAGGGCAGACCCTCCGCCTGCTCGACCTCGAAGGCAATCAAGCCATCGATACCCTGTTCTACAATGCCACGAACACACGGGAACGCTATGATGTACAGCGCACGATCCGGCGGCAGAAGGCGCTGTTCCTGACCACCGGCACCGTTCTGTATTCCAATCTCGGGAATGCGCTAGCGACGATCACCGCCGACACCTGCGGGCAGCACGACACACTCGGCGGAGCATGCTCGCAGGAGAGCAACACGGTCCGCTACGCGACGGATCGCTATTACATGCACAGCTGCCGCAACAACTTCCTATGCGGCTGCCTTCAGGATGGTCGTCTGACGAAGCGTGATCTCGCCCCTAATATCAATTTCTTCATGAACGTTCCCGTAACGCCGGACGGCACGCTGGTCTTCGCGGATGGCGTCTCGGCTCCGCTGAAATACGTGGAGATGAAAGCCGACATCGATCTGATCGTCGTGATCTCCAATTGCCCCCAGCTCAACAACCCCTGCAACGCGTGGAATCCCACCCCGGTGGAAGTGCTCATCTGGGACTGAATCCCACAACAAACGAAGGACTGGACGATGTTGACCACCCTGCCCGACCTCGCCCCGAAGACTCTGCTGGCTTCCTATCGCGATGGAACGCTCGCGCCCCGAGAGTTGATCGACGCGCTGCGCGAGAAGGCAAAAGCGCTCAACGAACAATATCGCGCGTTCATTCACATCCTCGACGCGGAGGAAACCGAGCCTTATCTCCTTCGGCTGGGCGCAACGGACGACAGGACGCTTCCACTCTACGGCATTCCGTTCGCCGTCAAGGACAATATCGACCTCGCCGGAATCCCGACGACCGCCGCCTGTCCGGCATTCGCCTACACGCCGGACGAAAGCGCGACCGTGGTCCGTCGGATCATCGAACTCGGCGGCATTCCCGTCGCCAAGACGAATCTGGACCAGTTCGCGACCGGCCTGAACGGCACCCGGTCTCCCTACGGCGTGTGCCGCAACAGCGTCCTGCCCGACTATCCTTCGGGTGGTTCGAGTTCCGGCTCCGCCGTGGCAGTCGCGCTGGGCGTGGCGAGCTTTGCCCTCGGCACCGATACAGCGGGCAGCGGGCGCATCCCGGCCGCCTACAACAATCTCGTCGGGCTCAAGGCCACGCGCGGACTGATTTCGACGCATGGCGTGGTTCCGGCCTGCCGCACGCTCGATTGCACGACCCTTCTGACGGCCTCGGCCAGTCAGGCCAGCATGCTGTTCTCACTGCTCGCCCGGTTCGATCCTGCCGATGATTACAGCCGCAAGAACCCGCAATGGAACGGATCAACGGCGTTCGGACGCATCAGACCGGGCTTTCGGTTCGGCGTTCCGCAAACTCTGGATTTCGCCGGGCGTTCCGAAGACGAAGCCCTGTTCGCGCAGGCTGTCGCACGTCTGGAAACAATGGGCGGCCTCGCGGTTCCGATCGACCTTTCTCCCTTTCTGGATGCCGCAAAACTCCTCTATGAAGGACCATGGATCGCGGAGCGGCATCTCGTCGTCCAGGACCTGCTGACGCGTGATCCCGAAGCGATCCTGCCCGTGATCCGCGCCGTCCTCGACGCGGCGCCGGAATACAGTGCCGCCGACATGTTCTCCGCCGTCTACAGGCTCCAGCACATCAAGGCCGAATGCGATGCCGTGATGAACGGGCTGGACTGCGTGTTGACGCCCGCCATGCCACGCCCCGTCACACTTGCCGAACTTCAGGAACAGCCGGTCGCGGCGAACTCCCTCCTGGGCGTCTATACCAATTTCATGAACCTGCTCGACTATGCCGCCGTCGCCGTGCCGTCAGCGTTCATAGCAAATGGCCTGCCGTGGGGCGTAACCATTTTCGGGCGTGCATTCACGGATCAGTATTTGCTGAGCATCGCCGACGCGTTTCAGCGGACATCCGGCCTACCGCTCGTGGGAGGACAGACGCTCGAGCCCGCCGTCACAGGACGCGTGGCCACGAACGACCGCGCGCGGATCGTGGTCTGTGGGGCCCATCTCGACGGCCTCACGCTCAACTGGCAGTTGCTCGACCGGGGAGGTCGCCTCGTCAGCGTCACCAGGACCGCTCCCTGCTATTGCTTCTATGCCCTTGCCGGAGACCCTCCTCTGCGACCGGGTCTCGTGCGCTGTGAGGACGGAGGTCAGGCTATCGAAGTCGAGGTCTGGGAGTTGCCGTCCTCCGAACTCGGATCGTTCCTGACACAGATTCCAGCGCCGCTCGGTCTGGGCAAGGTCGAACTGGCTGATGGCACCTTCGAAACCGGCTTCATCTGCGAAGGTTTCGTGCTGTCCTCGGCAAGGGACATCACCGCCACCGGCGGATGGCGCGCGTGGCTCGCTTCGGAAGACCTTTCAACGACACCGGCCTGAGGCTTGTCACAGTCCAGTAAATTCTGAACCCTGCCCAGGGTAACGGGGCAGATCCGTCCGGCGACAGTCCCACAGCAACACGAACAGACAATCTGTGGGGGCGGCGAACAGGGAGAGCGCAATGTCTCAGGCTTCAACCGACAGGCCCTCCAACGGCCAGACAGAAAGGCGAACAGGCGGAGGAACAGACGAGCGGACGACGTCCGGACTTCCCCGTATTCTGGTCGCTGACACGCCTTCTCCATCGCTGCGGGTGCTGGCCGATGCCCTGGAGCATGCTGGAATGACCGCCATGACGGAGCCGAACGGCAACGCCATGCTCGACAGGCTGAAGGCCCTCTCGCCCGATCTTGTGGTCATGGAAGTCGCCCTGCCGGGTCTGGGGGGGTTCGAAGTCGCAAGCCGGATCAGGCACGACCCCACCTTCAGCCATATCCCGCTCATTTTTCGCACCGAACAGATGGATACACAAGACATTCTTCGCGGACTGGCAGTGGGCGGGGTCGATTACATCTCCAAATCCCGCCCCGTCGAGGAAATGGTCGCCCGCATCAAGACGCATCTTCGAATGGCTATCGAGGCCCGCACGCTCCGTCTGGCGCTCGATGCCTGCCACAGACCGACGATCGGCGTAACCGAAGACGGGTGCCTCTCGTGGTATACGCCTGCCGCCGCGTCACTGCTGTCGGGAATTTTCCTGTCATGGCAACCGAACACGCCCCTGCCTGCCGCCCTTCGGGAGGTCTGCACCGAACTGGCGAAACGGGGTGCCTTCGCCGGACACGGGACCGTCGAGCTGAATGGCACGATGGGAAGCACAATCGAAGACGGCAGCCTCGAATGTCTCACCACAGGCGCAAAGGCGGACGGCACGATCGGCGTCACGCTCCTGCTGCGCCGCCCCGGAGAGGAAGAGCGACGTCTTGCAGCGCGCCACAGCCTCACTACCCGCGAAGCCCAGGTCCTGTTCTGGATCAGCCGCGGCAAATCGAATCGGGACATCAGCGAGGTTCTTGGCATCAGTTACCGGACCGTCAACAAGCATCTCGAACAGATCTTCGCAAAGCTTGGCGTGGAAAATCGTGCCTCGGCCGCGGCAATCGCCGTCAAGACCTCGACGGAGTAACCCGACATGCCGAATAACCGACGCACGCGATCGTTGCTTCAGGCCGGACGTCCGATGGATGCGCGCTCGATGGCGATGTCCGAAACGATCCGCGATCCTGCATCCGCGGAAGCCCGGTTTCTTCTCGGAGTCAGCCAGGTTGCACTGGGGCGGATCCGCGAAGGCATCGCCCATCTGCACGACGCCATTTCCCTGGCGCGGTCGACGGAATATTACGCGCATCTCGCGCGCTGCCTGCTCATGATACGAAAGGATGGCGACGCCCGCGATGCACTCCGCGAGGCGGAAGATTGTCTTGCCGGTGGCGAAAAGGCGGATGCGCTGACTCACGACACAATGGGATGCGCTTATGCCAGGCTGGGCTCCCATACCGATTCCCTCCCTCATTTCGCTGCGGCCGTCCGCGCCGAGCCCGGCAACAGGCAGTTCCGCTACAATCAGGCCATTGCCCTGAGTTTCGTCGGCGATACTGACGCCTCCGAAAAGGCATTCGAAACGCTTCTGGCCCTCGACCCACACAACGCACGCGCCCATCACGGCCTTGCCGGCGTCCGTCGCCAGACGACCAACCGCAACCACGTCGCCCGTCTGCGCAAAGTCAGGGCCGGAACGCGGGATCAGGATGCGCGCCTCCTGCTCGGATACGCCCTCGCTAAGGAACTCGAGGACATCGGCGAGGCACAGGACTCTTTTCGATGCCTTCTCAAGACCAACAGCGAATACCGCAGCCGGATTTCGTATGATTTCGCGCACGATGCCGCAATCTTCGACGCCATCGAAACCAGCTGGCCCCAATTCGCCTCGGCCCCCGTGGCGAAGCCGCCGACGAACGCACCGATCTTTATCGTCGGGATGCCGCGAACCGGAACGACGCTCGTCGACCGCATCCTGTCGTCACACCCGGACGTCGTCAGCGCGGGGGAGTTGCAGGCCTTCCCGCTGGCAGTCAAGGCCGCGTCCGGAACGCGAACGCGTAACGTCCTTGACGTCGAAACGCTTCTGCACGCGGCGGGAAAGGACCTCGGACAAATCGGCCGGTCCTATATGGAACGCGCCGCGTCCCACGTCCCGACACCACGAACACGTTTCATCGACAAGTTTCCGGGAAATTTCCAGTACGCAGGACTGATCGCGCGCGCCATTCCAGACGCGACGATCATCTGTCTGCGACGTCATCCGATGGGTACGGTCGTGAGCAACTTCAAGAATCTGTTCGCAACGACGTCCCGTTACTATCAGTATAGCTACGATCTTCGTGAAATCGCACAGTATTACGTCCGTTTCGACCGACTCATGGCCTTCTGGAAACGAGCGCTCCCGGGTCGGATTCTCGAGGTCCGCTATGAGGATCTTGTCGAGGCGCAGGAAAAAACGACGCGTCGGATTCTCGAACACTGCGTGCTGCCCTGGTCCGAAAGCTGCCTGACGTTCCATGAGAACGCATCTCCGGTCTCCACGCCGAGCGCGGCGCAGGTCAGACGCCCGATCTACCGGGACGCGCTCGCCCGCTGGCGTCGACATGAAGCGGCGCTGACGGACGCCCGGGACGTGTTCGACGCCGCGGGGATTTCGATCGAAACCGCATACCAGATCGGATGTCCGGGTCACCCGGACATCCGCGAACGGCAGACGGGCTGACCTGGAATTTTCTCCAACCTCAACGTCATGGCGACAATCCGAAAAACCGCCTTCAGCCCTTCCGTCCTGCGCGGTGTCCACGCAAACAACAGACAATCGAAGGAAAGCATACCATGTCCGATAACGCCCCCTCGCCGATTCTGAGCGAGCCTATCTCGAAACCCGTACTGACCATATGCGTGACATGCCGTCGCGGCCTTTCTTCGGCCGAACTCGGCGATGCGCCTGTGCCGGGCCGACAGTTCCGCGACGCTCTCATGAAAGATGCCGACGAAGGCGCCATCGTGATCCGGACTGTCGAGTGCATGTCGCTCTGTGCTCGGGGGAGCGCCGCGACCGTGTCGATGCCCGGCAAGTGGACGTTGGTCCTCGGCGGCCTCGGAATCGAGAAACTGGACGATTTCAGGGAATGGCTCAAACTCTACAGCGCGTCGAAAATCGGCATGGTGCCCGCATCCAAGCGTCCTCCGTCCCTTTCGGAAATGGTGATCGCGCGGCTTCCGGCCGATATCGCCAACACCTGAGGAGCGGGTCCGATGTCAAATCCCCGATTCGACGGACCGACATCGCCAACGCCGCACTGCGGATGCGGCATCACTCTTCATAATAGGTTCGAAACGTATTGTACGATCGTAACTGAAATCAGCGCGAAACCACGACAGGCGATCGCCGTACGCAGGGTTACGACAGTGGTTGACTGCGGCGTCGCACTCAACCGGGACCGGGCTCACGGCGCAGATCGAAGGCGGAATTCTCTTCGGTCTTTCAGCCGCGCTTCATGGAAAAATCATTTTCGAAAACGGTGGCATCGAGCAAAGTAATTTTCATGATTTCAGCGCCATGCGCATCAATGAAACACACAGAATGGATACGTTCATCATTAATAGCTCCGAAGAGCCGGGCGGCATCGGCGAGGTGGGAACCACCGCGGCCTCTCCGTCTCTCGGCAATGCCCTGTCTCACGCCGCCAGACGACGATACCGCTTCTACCCATTCCGGCCTCTCCAAGACATGATCTCCGCATTTTCCTAGGAGAAATCGCGTCCTCTCCGGGGCACCAGTGGCGCATGTGCCGGAGCCGTCCAAAGACGCTTCACTGACGCTGAACCGAAATATGGGGACCCGTTCGACCGAAAGCTTGCTGGCGCCTGTTCCACCACGGTACTCGCGCAGTGCCGGAAAGCACATTCAATGGAATAATCTGCAATATTTTCTTCCAGATACGTCAAACAACATATATCCATATCAAAATGAAACCCTCACATTGAAAAACGTGATACAAAGCGTTCTCCCGATGCCTCAAGGAGCCAACATGGCAGTGATCTATCCGCAAAAAATGCGTCTGCTTTGCGCCACCGCCCTCGTTGGTTTCGCTATCGTTACTATTTCGGAACATACGGAAGCTGCCGCCGTTCGGTCTCTGTCTCAAACCGGCCTGAAGAAAAAGCAATCGACCGACGCCAGGACAAAGCCCCAGCAAAAACTGCCCGGAACGACCGCTCCGGGCGGCCAGACGACAAACAAGGCAAAATCGATCGAATTCACCTCCGACGAATCGATCGTCGTGACCTCAAGCCGCCGGGCGACAAGCGTGCAAAACGCTCCGACGAACATCACGGCCATCAGCGCCGAGACGATCAAGAGCGAACGACTGGACGACATCAAGTCTCTGGCCGCGCTTCTACCGGGCGTGACTGTCGTCAATTCCGGTCCGAATGGCGCGGGCACCATCGTCATGCGCGGCATTTCCACAAGCGGAACGAGCACCAACGGCGTCTTCAAGAACAACGCCGTCGGCGTCTATCTTGGCGAAGTGCCGATGTATCTCGATTTCATGCTTCTCGACATCAACCGTGTCGAGTCCCTGCAGGGACCACAGGGAACGCTGTTCGGCCTGGGAACGCTCGGCGGAACCATCCGCTACATGCCCAATCGTCCGAACGCGGGCAAATATTCCATTTCAATTCACGGACGCGCCTTCGGCCAGTATCATTCCACAGCCCCTGGCGGCGATGAAGACGTGACGATCAACATGCCAATCTGGAAGGATTATATCGCCTTCCGCTCCGTTACGGGATATTATGACGATCCCGGCTATATCGACTACGATTACGTTCTTCGTCATCCCGGTATCTCCAACCCGCAACCTGCCGGTCCGAACAATTTCGGCACCTCCGCGCAGCAGGCGGAGAACTTCAGTCGTCATAGCGGTGTGAACTTCAATCACACCCTGACGACGCGTAACCAGCTGCTGCTGCGATACAATGACGATCTGAAGATGTATCTGACCTATGCCCATCAGCAGACAAAGACCGACGGGCGCTCGGCCACCGGCTCGGGCGTTATGGGAACGGGGAACTGGGACGGCCCCTGGCGTTACCTCGAGCCGGTGAACAGAAACGGCGATCTTTTCAGCGCGGAAGTCTACGCGAACCTCTTTCATATCGCGCAGTTCGTAAGCACAACGGCATTCACGCACCAGGTCATCGACACGAAATATGACAATACTGACCTCCTGCTGGATCTCGACTACGGGTATCAGGCTTTTCCCCAGTTCTCCTCCTGGAACACGTCGCGTGACGATTACCGGCAATTCAATCAGGAATTGCGACTTGTCTCGACACACAAGGGCCCCTTCAGCTGGGTCGTAGGCGGGTTCTACAACAAGTTCAACACCAACACGGTCTATCGCGAGCACGTTCCGGGCTTCTCGGAATGGGGTGTCGCAAACGGCTTCGGCAATCTGTACCGGCCCGACGAACTCGAATATGCATCGCGCGTCGAAACGGAGACGGCCGAGCGCGCCCTGTACAGCGAAGGCACGCTGCACCTGATAAAAAACCTTCAGATTACAGGAGGAATCCGCTATTTCGACTACGACGCGTCGGATAGCGGCGGGTCCGGTCTGCCTCTCTACCAGCCCTATCCCGAAATCAAATTGTCGAATGCCGGTGGTGGAACCGGCTCGAACGGCATCGTCTGGAAAGCGAACGCGTCCTATAGATTCAGCCGGCAGTTGATGACATACTTCACCTACAGCACCGGCTATCGGGTCGGGGGATACAACCGTGTTGCGCCATGTATTCTGCCTCTCAACACGTCCGTTCAGAATATCTGCGCCCTGCCCAACGAAATCAGCTACAAGCCCGACAGGACCCGCAACATCGAACTCGGCGTCCGTGGAAACCTGTTTCACAACAGGTTCGTTTTCTCGATCGACGGCTATCATATCGACTGGCTCAACGTGCAGGTACCGAGCCAGACAGTTTATGGCGCCGTGGGAATCACCACGAATGGCGGTCGCGCGGTATCGAACGGCTTTGAGTTCTCCGGATCGCTTCGCATCACGCGCCGATTCAACATCACCGCCAATTACGCCTATGTCGACGCGCACCTGACCGAAGGTGTCGCCAACCTCGTCAACGGCGTCGCAACCGCCTATTCTGGGGATCGCCTGCCCGGTTCAATGAAAAATTCCGGCGCTATTACAGCAATCTACATTCTGCCGATCAATGACAACAACAGCCTGCGTTTCAACTGGATGGCCGCCTATTCGGGCTCGATCTACTCGACTGTCGGCCTTCGTGACTACGGAACGCGCATTCCCAGCTACGTGACCCATCGCGCCTCCGTATCCTATCGTGCGGGCAAATGGAACGCATCGTTCTTCGTGAACAATATCTTCAATCAGCGCGCCATCACGGCGGTCAGCAATCAGAGCAACACACTCAACGCGCAGGTGACTGGCATAACCGAGCGTTATTACGCGGAGAGCATCCTGCCTCCGCGGGCCATCGGTGCAGAAGTGACAGTCAATTTCTGACCGATCTTCAGGAGCGCTTTCCCCTGGCTGATCATTCGTCGAATGGGGTAAAAGAAAGATGACAATGCGCCTGTTTTGCCGGGCAAGATTGATCGCTCTTACTGGTAGCTTTTCTCTTCTGCTCGCGGCCTGCGCCGCACACGGTCCGCAAAAGCCGGAAGAGCATGTCCAGTCGGTTCCGGGATTTGCCGATTTCATCGCGGTGGAAGATGCAACCGTCTGGCTAACGAACAGGGGACGGGTCGAACACTGGTCGCGCAACGGCAAACTCGCTGAAGTCCCGATGCATCATCCCTGCGGCGCGATGGCGGTCGGCTTCGGGTCGCTCTGGGTGGCCGACTGCGCCGACGGGACACTCAATCGCATCGACCTGAAGACCGCGAAGATCTCGACTGTCGTCAAGACCGGGATTGCGAATCCCAAGGGCGAGACGAACGTCGTCATTGGCGATGGATCAATCTGGATCGCAAGCGATAGAAGTGGGACGATCACGCGCGTGGACCCTGCCAACAACAGCATCTCAGCGATCATCCCCGTTGATGCCGACAGCTTCTACCTATCGTTTGGCCTGGGGTCTCTCTGGGCGACGACACCAACGCTCCAGGAGCTTGAGAAGATCGATCCCAGGACGAACAGGCTGGCGCTGAGAACGCCTCTTGGCGCGGATCCGGGATTTCTCGTCGCCGGTGAAGGTGCGGTCTGGGTGCAGGAGCAGGGCGACGGGACCGTAGCGCGCATCGCTCCCGACACGGGACGAGTGACCGGCCGGGTCAAGGTCTCCGAAACGCTGAAATACGGAGATATCGACGCAGGTGGCGGCAGGATCTGGCTTCGGACGACGGACGGCCAGACCTATGTCGTGATCGATCCTGAAACGCTCGAAATCCTTGCACGAACGGGAAAACAAACGGGGAGTGGCGCCTTGCGCTATACGAACGCGGGGGTGTGGACGACCTCCCACGACATCCATACGCTATCGTGGTGGTCCCCAACTGTCGTGTCGCTCAGCGAAGCGCGCCAGCCGTGATAAGAGTGCCACCCGTCAGCCAGCGGGCGTCGTCGGACGCAAGGAAGACGGCGATCGGCGCGATATCCGACATTTCGCCCATGCGCCAAGAGGAGTCTGCGCGCTCACGGCACGTTCCCGCTCGGTCGGAATCATATTTGCCAACCAAGTGCCCTCCATCCGGGTGAGCCCCGGATTCACCCCATTGAACCGCGCCGGGATTTCCGGAGACCTCAACTCTTGAGAGAGTGGGGTCACGACGAGGAAGGCGGATCGACCATTTTCCACGAGAGTTCCGCGAGCGCGCGATGCGCCTGGTGTTGGAGCAACAGGCGAGCATGCGCCGCAATGGGCGGCGATCTGTTCGGTGGCGGCCAAGACTGGCTGATCGAGCGAGACGCTGCGCAGTTGGGTGCGCCAAGCCTGCCGCGCGTGCGTGTGATCCGCAGCGGTTGCCGTCCTGCGAGCAGCGCGATGCCAGGCTGCGTGACGACATCCGGCGCGTACACGCGGAGAACTTCAGCGTCTGGGCAACATACCCATGCCACCAACACGCATGCCGCAATCCCCGGATGCTTACGTTTTGGGAGGCTCACGACGAAAAAATACGCGCATTACCAAGGGGTCAATCCAAATAAGTACCGTCACGAGCCTCATTTCCCGTGACGGCACTTTCAAAATCATCGGCGATCATAATGGGCGAGGGCCGTCGATGATGGCGGTACAAGCGATCTATGCCTACCGATAGACGCCGATAGGTCACATCGTGAAAGTTTTTTATTTCAGTCCGTTACATCGAACTTTGACGTAAAACCGGCGGCGTTCGGATCGGCTAAAATCATTCCCACTCGATGGTCAACTGGTTTGATATGAAATTGTAATCATTGAACTTTTCACCGTAAAATCAAGCCGATAACAACCGCGATACCATCAAGCCAAGGAGGCTGGATTTGCGGATCTATATGGCGGCAGCTCCTGTCATAAGCGTGCGTGTATCGCAAACAAGCGTCGGGAAGATGGCCGCCGCAGGCGGGGCTTGCCTGCCTCAACACAGGGCCTTGCTGGGTTGACACGGGCCGTTTGGCTGCCCCAGTTGGGGCTGGAAAAAATGTGATCTTCGTGCTACATATCTAGCCGATCTGTAGTGCAAAGGTAGCAAATGCCTACTCCACACACCCCTCCAGCGGCCGTGCGCCGCGCCCTGCGGAAGCTCGGCGCGGATATCCACGACGCCCGCCGCCGCCGCAAGCTGCCTATGGCGGTCGTGGCGGAGCGTGCTTTCACGTCGCGCTCGACCCTGCAGAGGGTCGAGGCTGGCGACACCAATGTGAGCATCGGCATCTATGCCAGCGTTCTTCAAGCCCTCGGTCTGCTCGAAGCGCTGGGCCAAATCGCCGACATCAGCAACGACAGCGTTGGACAGGCGCTGGCCAGTGCCGATCTGCCCAAGCACGTTCATCTCAAGCGGCCAACCGGATCGTCCCGCGATGGCTGACTTCGAGGTGCATATCGATCTGCACGGTCGCACGCGCCCGATCGGATTGGCGAGGAGCAATCGCGTCCGCGGCGCAGAAACAATTCTCTTCGAGTACGAAGGTGCATGGCTTGCAGATCCAGACCGCTTCTCGCTAGAGCCGGCACTAGCATTGACGCGTGGCGCGTTCGCTCCTCCTGCTGGCCTCGCGACCTTCGGCTCGATCGGCGATTCAGCCCCAGATACCTGGGGCCGCCGCCTCATGCAGCGCGCCGAGCGTCGCTTCGCCGACCGCGAGGGCCGCGCAGTCCGCACGCTCGCGGAAAGCGACTACCTGCTCGGGGTCGCAGATGAGACGCGGCTCGGCGCGCTACGGTTTCGCTGGGTCGGCGAAGAGACCTTCCAGGCGCCGATCAGGGCCGGCGTGCCGGCCCTGATCGAGCTTGGCCGTCTGCTTCAGATCACCGAGCGGATTCTCCGGAACGAGGAAACGGACGAAGACCTTCAACTCATCTTCGCGCCCGGCTCCTCCCTCGGTGGTGCGCGGCCGAAGGCCTCCGTCATCGACCAACATGGCCATCTCTCAATCGCCAAGTTTCCGAAGGAGACCGACGACTACAGCATGGAAACCTGGGAGGAGATCGCGCTGCGGCTGGCCGGCCAAGCCGGCATCGCCACCCCACAACACGAACTTGTCGAAGTGGCCGGCAAGTCGGTGATGCTATCGCGACGCTTCGATCGCGATGGCGCGATCCGCATCCCGTTCCTGTCCGCCATGGCGATGATGGGCGCGAGGGACGGCGAACGTGGCAGCTATCCCGAGATCGTCGACGCCCTAGCCCAGCATGGCGCGCAGGGAAAGACGGACGCCCACGCACTTTATCGCCGTGTTGCCTTCAATGTGCTGATCTCCAATGTCGACGATCATCTGCGCAACCACGGCTTACTCTGGCTCGGCAAGGCGGGGTGGACCCTCTCGCCCGCCTATGACCTCAATCCGGTGCCCACCGATCTCAAGGCGCGCGTGCTGACGACGAACATCGACCTCGACGAGGGCACCTGCTCCCTCGATCTGCTCGAACAGGCGTCGGAATATTTCGCACTCACGCTGGCGCAGGCTCGAGCGATCATCAAAGAGGTCGCGACCGTGACCGCGACATGGCGCGAGACTGCCAAGGCCATCGGCGCCCGGTCGGCCGAGATCACCCGCATGGCCAGCGCCTTCGAGCATGACGATCTCACGCGGGCGCTGGCACTATGACCAGGACCTTCTTTCATAGCTTCGATCCGCCAGCCGCAAGCCCGGTCTCCGGGGCCACCGTCGATCTGGAAGTCTCCGAGATCGAGGATGCCGGGATCCGGGAGGTGCTGCAGACGCCAGGCGCGGCCTATGGCGCCTGGTCGATCCTCGATGCGCTGCTGACCCCGACCGGCGCAGGCACGCCGTTCGTATTCAGGGAGCCGCTCGGTCAAGCACGGGAGGTCAAGGTCGCGCTCTCCGGCCTATTCGGACGGTTCGTCGCGCGTGCCTACCTCGAGCGCTACTTCAACCTCTCGATCTTCGCCCATCTCGGCAGCCGCATGATCGACCTCGATCGCCGCCGTCAGGTCAAGATCACGCGCCTGTCCCGCGGCGACCTGCCTGACTGGATCGCCTGCGCATCCGACCTGTCTTCGCTGACCGTCGCCGAAGCAAAGGGATGCCACGATGTCGGCGGTCCAGCCAAAGCGCTGGACCGGGCATGGGCGCAGGCACGGCGGATCGACGTCACCGCCCGAGGCCGCAAGGTCACGGTGAAGCGTATTGCGATCGCCACGCGCTGGGGAATGGCGACGGCCGGTCCAGCCGATGCCCGCCTTTCGGTTCGGGATCCCGTCGAGGAAGGCGAGCCGCATACCCAGGAGGAGAAGGACGCGCTCTTTATCGGCATGCTTCGACTCCACATCGCCAATCTCATCAAACCGCTCGGGCATGCCGAACTGGCAGACGCGCTCCGCGGCCTCACACTCCAATCATTTCCGCGAAGGGTCGAAGGTGAGACCCAGCGGGCGCGTTCGCTGCTCGACGCATCCCCGGTGCGGGATGTGGACAGGGCGAGCGCCGCCATGGACGGTCTGATCGGCGGAATCGTCACCCGCGCGGGACCGCTCACCGACACCGGCGTTGAGCCTGCCGATCAAGAAGCACTCTCCCGCCTTAATCTCCGGCCCGTCTTCGTCGGGGTCGAGCACGAGCTCATTCGCGCCGCTATCGACGCCGAGCCGCAAGCCATTCGCAGCCGTCTCGCCGAAAAAGGGAGTCCGGACGAGTTTGCACGACCAGACCGTGCCGGCGGCTGGATCATTCCGCTTGGCCAAGAGCGGCGCATCATAGGCGGCACCTGAGACAACGACTGCGGAAGACAAGCATCATGGGAAACGGCCCGCCAGACCATGCGGGCAGGATCGGGGCAGAAGACATGGACGCGCAGGAGAATGACCTCTCGAACGAAGCCGCGGCACTTGCCGACATTCTCAAATGGTCGGCGAATCTACCCGCCTGGCAGCGCGATGCGCTCAGGCGGCTGTGCGGTCAGTCCAAGCTGGAGACTGCCGACATCACGGCGCTCGTCGCGATCTGCAAAGGCGCTGATGCCGGCAGTCCGCTCGATGCGAACCACGTCAGGGATCCTGCAGCCAGCCACGCCGTCGTGAGCCTCGGCGCTCTCCATGGCCTCTCGCACGTCAATGCCCTTGCGCCTGGAGAGCGGCTGAGCTTCGGCAAATCCGGCCTCACCGTCATTTATGGCGATAATGGCGCCGGCAAGTCCGGCTACGCCCGGGTCCTCAAGCAGCTCTGCCGCGCGCGATCCCCGAAGGGCGACGCGATCCTTCCCAACATCTATGCGGCCGGCTCGGGCACTCCGGCCGCCAGCATCGACTTCTTCATCGGCGCCCAGAAGCGAAGTGCATCATGGACCCAGGGTAGCCCGCCCGACGCCATGCTCTCCGCAGTGAGCGTGTTCGACTCGCGGACTGCCAACGTCCATGTCGAGAACACCAACGACCTCGCCTACACGCCGCTGCCACTCCGCATCCTCGCGGGCCTGGCGCAGGCCTGTCAGGACGTCAAAGCCAAACTGGCTGCCGAAGTAAAGGCATTCCAGGAACAGACCCCGGCGGTTCTTTCCAAACCCGAATGCAAGCCGGAGACCATAGTCGGCAAGCTGATCTCCGGCCTGTCAGGCAAGACTAAACCGGAAACCATCGAGAAACTTGCCGGCCTGGCAGCCGAGGAAGAAACCCGACTTCAAACGCTCAACACCGACCTGGCCAGTGACCCGGCGCGCACCGTTCGCCAACTCCAGGGCCAGGAAACCCGGATCAAATCAGCGATCGAGCAGCTCGAACGGCTGATCGCCGCCGCGACCGACGAAAGCCGGGCGGCGCTACGCGGGGCCCATACGCAACTTGCAACGGCACGCTCTGCCGCCGCGGCCGCCTCAGCCAATCTGTTCGCCGACGAGCCTCTGCCCGACATCGGCTCGGACGTCTGGAAGGCCCTGTGGGAGGCGGCCCGGGATTATTCGCGCGCCTCCGCCTATCCCGATCGCCCGTTCCCCGTAACCAAGATTGGCACCCATTGCGTCCTGTGTCAGCAGCCGCTCAGCGAGGAAGCCTCCAAGCGGCTCAGCAGTTTCGAGACTTTCGTGCAGGACGAGAGCAAGCGCCGCGAAGAGGAAGCTGCAACCGCATATGCCGAAAAGCTCGACGAGATCTCGGCGCACGCCATCTCCATGAAGGATCTCATGGTGATCGTTGCGACGATCCGCGATGATGTCGGCCAGGAGGAAGCCGCCAGCGCTCTTCGCCGCGAGATTCTCCAGTTGGCGTGGCGACTGCGCGCCATCCTGAGAACCCACGGCCTTGCGGTCCTGCCTGATCTTCCGCCGCCAGGCGCCATCTCGCTCGATCCCCTGCGCACGGCGCTCAGCGGCATCGCCACGCGCATCGAAGGCCTGCAGTCGGAAGCCAGCTCCCCGCAGCGCGCCGCGCTTGTCGCCGAGCGTGATGGCCTCGCCGATCGCAAATGGCTCGGCGTGGTGAAATCCGATGTACTGGCCCAGATTGATCGCCTCAAGGTCATCGAGGCGGTCGAGAAAGCCAGCAAGGACACCGCGACGACTAAGATCACCACTCAGAGCTCCCGTATCGCCCAAGCGTTGGTCACCAACCGCCTGCGCGGGAGGTTCGCGATCGAGGTGGACAAGCTCGGCGTCGCCGGCCTCGCTATCGAGCTTCAGCAGGCCAAGACCACGGCTGGCGTCCCCTTTTTCCAGGTCCGACTGATCAACAAGCCAAGCGAACCGGTCGGCAAGGTCCTGAGCGAAGGTGAACATCGCTGCGTCGCGCTCGCCGCTTTTCTTGCCGAGTTGTCGACCATCGATGCGCAATCCGCGATCGTGTTCGACGATCCCGTCTCCTCGCTCGACCACTTACATCGCGACAGGGTGGCGGCCCGGTTGGCCGAGGCCGGCCAGACGCGCCAAGTCATCGTCTTCACCCACGACATGGCGTTCCTGCTTCTCCTCGATGAGGCCTGCCGAGCGACCAAAGACCGTGAGGCGACGCCCGTTGCATATCGCCTGATCAGCCGCGGGACGGAGAACGCCGGCTATTGTCACCAGGACCCGCCGGCCAACGTCATGCCGCTCGACAAGGTGATCGACGGAATGAAGACGCATCTGGGCAACGTGAAAATTCATCACGAACGCGGCGACCAGGCGAAATGGCTACGCGAAGTTACGTCCTTTCAGGATCAACTTCGCACGACTTGGGAACGCGCCGTCGAGGAGATTGTCGGGCCTGTGATCCGCCGCCTATCGCGCAAGGTGGACACGACGGGCCTCATCAAGCTTACCGTCCTCACCGATGTCGATTGCACGGCCATGCGGGAAGCGTTTGGCCGTTGCTCGGCGCTCCTTCACAGTCAGCCCGGTGAGATCAATCCCCGGCTGCCCGCGCCATCGGTGATCGAGGCTGAAATCGACGCACTTGAAAAGTGGATCGCCGATATCCGTTCGCGGCAGGAGAAGGCCGCATGATGATGAAACCTCAGGCCGCCCGGCCTCGCGCTGGAGGCGCCCTGTCATGGTCAAATGGTCCGAGATGAAACGGGCGTCCGATGTTAACCTAGCGGTCTGGCCCCACTACCGCCCCCTGTTCGAGCGCTGGTTTATGCAAGAGCTTGTCGACAAGGGAGAACTCGCGCCGATTTGGCGCGAGCGCATGGTGCCGGGTGATAATGACACGGTCTTTGCCGACCACTATCCCGATCGCGAAACTGCCGTCGCGGCCGCGAATGCACTCAACCCCTCCTTGCGGCAGACGCTCTTCGCGCGCGACATTGACCTCGTCGTCAAGCGCTCGCTCGCACTCAAGATCGACAAAGCCTTGCAGGCCAAGCAGCGGTTACAAGACGAAGAAGGGCTGATGTTGGCGGAAGCCTTGCGCCGTCATGCCGACGACGAGCGGCCGGAAGCCGACGCCTTGAAGCTCGCGACGGACTCCGAACGCTATCGTCAGGATCTCGCCGAACAACTGGCTGCAATGCCGTATCTGAGGGTGGCCAAGGTCGGCCGCTCGAACAACCGTTGGACCCACGCCCTCCTCTACCTTGGGCCGGACGGTGTTTGGTCGAAACCCTACCACGCCGGCGAGAAGGCCGCATTGATGGCTGAACGCGCCAAGATCGCCAACGGATTCGGACTGAGCGCCAGCGCCCATTGGGGGAAGACGAAGGCCGCAATCCGACAAATCCTTCTGCCCCGCGCTAATCAACTGCTCCAGCTCGCGAGCGTACAACGAATGCTGGCCGAAGCTCTTGCACGTGGTGAACGAGTATTGGTCTCAAACGGGATCGTCTTCTGGCACGAGCCGGATGGCGGTATCGGCTGGCAAGTCAAAGAGACCTCGTCGACGCGCGAGTCCGAAGGCGCGACGATCTGGAAGGAAGGGACGATTCTCTCCACAAACCACGGCCGCTTGGTCGTGCTGCCCTACATCAAGGAAGGTGGTGAGCAGGTTCGTGGGCACACCAAGAACTGAACCGCCCCGGGATCGACGGAGACCGGTTTGCACAAGTTACGCAGCCATGGGGATGGGGGCCATAGCGGCGTGGAACCGTTGCTCCGCCTCGGCCGGCGTGATGTTGCCGATGGGTTCGAGGATGCGGCGATTGTTGAACCAGTCGACCCATTCGAGGGTGGCATACTCCACGGCATCGAACGATCGCCATGGCCCGCGCCTGTGGATCACCTCGGCCTTGAACAGGCCGTTGATCGTCTCGGCCAGGGCGTTGTCGTAACTGTCACCGACACTGCCGACCGAGGGCTCGATCCCGGCTTCGGCCAGGCGCTCGGTGTAGCGAATGGCGACGTATTGGGATCCGCGGTCCGAATGATGCACGAGGTTGCCTGTTCCTGACGGGCAGCGCGCATGGATCGCCTGCTCCAGGGCATCGAGCACGAAGCTCGCATGGGCGGTCCGGCTGACGCGCCAGCCGACGATATACCGGGCGAACACGTCGATGACGAACGCCACGTAGACGAATCCGGCCCAGGTCGCGACATAGGTGAAATCCGAGACCCAGAGCCGGTTCGGCGCCGGTGCCCTGAACTGCCGGTTGACGCGATCGAGCGGACAGGGCGCGCCCTTGTCGCTGATCGTCGTGCGCTTCGGCTTGCCGCGGATCACGCCCTGCAGCCCGAGATCACGCATCAGCCGCGCGACCGTGCAGCGGGCGACTTCAATCTTTTCCCGGCCCAACTGACGCCAGACCTTCCGCACGCCATAAACCCCGAAATGCTCCGAGAAAACCCGCAGGATTTCTGGCTTCAAGACCTCGTCGCGCTTGCTTTGAGCGGATCGCCGATCGGGCTCACGCCGTTTGCGCAGCCGCTCATAGTAGGCTGACGGGGCGATCTGCAGCATCCTGCAGATCGGCTCGACCCCGTATGCCGCGCGGTGCGCGTCGACGAATGCCGTCATTTCCGAAAGGGGCGGTCGAGCTCCGCCTGGGCGAAATACGCTGACGCTTTCCGCAAGATCTCGTTGGCCTGACGCAGCTCGCGGTTCTCGCGCTCCAGTGCCTTGAGCCGATCCGCGGTCTCGGCTGGAACGCCGGCCCGCTTACCAGTTTCGACCTCGGCTTTCTTGACCCATTCGTTCAGCGTATGCGCCGAACAGCCGATCTTGCCCGCAATCGACACCATCGCCGTCCAGCGCGACGGATGCTCGCCCTCATGCTCCAGAACCAGCCGCACCGCCCGGGCACGGACCTCAGGGGAAAACTTCTTCACAGAATTGCTCATCAGACCTTCTTCTCAGGAGAAAAGGTCTCCGCCAATCCCGGCGCGGTTCAAACGGCCCGAACGACGGGCGTGCCCTGCCGCGCCATCGTGACCACTATGTCGAGATTCCCTTCTCGCTTTATGACGGAGATCTGATGATCGGGCTGTTTGGCGAACTACCTTACGAATGATATAGGAGGGACCCCTCTTTCATTCGCTCCGCTTGCGGTCCCGAATATCGAAGCCGGGCACCGATAGGCTCACGATCATATCAATGAAGCGCTTTGCCTCAGCGATAATTTCCTCAGCCTCGCCTTGATTACTGAAACGACCCTGATGCACAACCTCGTTGCGAACTTTATTGATCTTTTCCGCCGAAGCAATCAACGCTTTGGCAGTTTTGCTCTTCTTCGGATGGGCAAAGTAGATCGGCACGAATAGCCTATCGATCTTGCCGCGCAGCCCATTCGCCCAGAGAAGGAATTGATCAACGATGGCGGCATCGAACTCCGTTTGCCGCGCCCATTCGTGCCTTATGGCGTAGTTGGCGGCGATCTCCGCAGCCGTCGAGCATCTCACGATCGCCGCCGACGGTTCTTCACGCAGGTGAAGTCCGGACAACTTGTTCCATTGGGACTGCAGTTTTTCGAGGTCGGATCGTTCGTTGTACGGTTTTTTCCTTTTCGCGCGGTGCGCTTCGCTTGAATCAGCCATGCGGCCCTCCCGTTTTCCTTCTTATCTCCCACTGCGGCTGACGCTTACGACCCTCTTCCCGAGAACCTTGAGCCCAAGCGATTGGTAGCGGTGGTAGGGTTTCCGGGCGATCCCCATCACTCGATGGTCAACAGGTCGAATTTCGCATTGTAACTATTCAACTTCCAAGTCAGGTTCCGAACCCATCCAACTGCGATACCACCAGGGTCAAGGAACTGGATTTCCGAATTCTCTACAGCATTGCTACCCGCCCTAAGCGCGCTCCGATCGCAAACAAGCTTCGGGAGCCCCCTTCGCCCATCTCAATGAAGCTGGAGGACACTCTACCCCGTCCCTGACCAGAGCAAGCGTGCGATTAGGATTTAGCTGGCGGCAGGTAATTCGCCCAGTTCAGCCGCACATAGTCCGCCATACCCTGTGCGGGCGCATAGGGCGGGTAAAGTCTGCGAAAGGCGGCCAGAGCCGCTGCGGGCTCTTGAGAGCCCAGTGCATTGGTGTGCTTCAGCAGATAGAGCAAGGCGATCGACGGCGACCGCGAAAAGCCCTGGTTGCAGTGGATCAGGACCTTGGCGCTTGCGATATGGCGGTCGACAGCGCCCAGCGCCGTGTCCACGATGATCGGCGCGATGAAGGAGACCTGCGCAACATCGACCAGGTTGAGGATCAATCGCCCCGGGCGCTCCGCCAGCAGATATTCCGGGTGCTGCTTCGGCGCCCCCTGGCCGGTGTAGCCGAGCGCATGGCGGTGATAAGGCTCCTTGCAAGCGTGCACCACAAACCACCCGGCCTGCCCGCGAATGGCCGCCTCATCGTCCTGAGATCCGACGAAGAGGTTGGGATATACCTCGATCATGGCGCGCCCCCGTCATTCCCCGATCTGGCCACCCGCAGAAGAGCGCCGACAATCGGCATGTGAATGAAGAGTTCCTCACAGGGCCGGCCGGTGGCCGCCCGCACCGCCTCAGCGTAGACGGCGAGCTGCGGGGCATAGTGGATCGCCCGGTCCGCCCACTGATCGGGAGACCCCGGGAAGCTTTTGTGATCGATGATGGCGAACCCCGTGGCCGTCTCAATAAGCAAGTCGATCCGCCCGGTCGCGAGTTGCTCGCCCAGGGTCGCGGTCACCGGAACTTCCGGCCTGCGCTGTGCCGTCGGCCATCTTTGGTTCAGCGCCTCGTGAAGACGATCAGACGCTTCGAGTGCGTTACGCGCAGAGAACCCGGCGACACCCCACCGATCGAGGATGGCCTGGGCGTCCGCCTCGCGCACGGCAAGGGTGCGGGCCGGACTGTCGTAGGCCAGGATGGCATGAACGGCTTCGCCAAGGCTCGCCATGTCGCTGACGCCGTCGAGCCGAAGCCGCGGGCCAAGATCCAGCGTCTCAACGATACGCCAGCCCGCCTCCCCCTGAGCAGCACTTGGCCGCAGATGCAGCAGCACCGCTGCCGGCCGCTCTGGGGCTGCCGGCCGAACAAAGGTCTGTTGGATAGCCCGATCTGCGGCGTCATCGCCGGCGGCAAGGGGCTGCACATCCGCGACGAAGGTCTCGTCGCCCACCTGGATCAGGTTGTCACCTTCGGGCGGGAACGTCAGCCGCGGCGGCCCGTCTGGCGCATCGAGAACTTTCAGCCAGTTCAGAGTCCCCTTAGCCGGGGGAGCAAACACCAAATAGTCGCGCGCCCGGGTCACCCCGACATAGAGTAGGCGGGTGTCTTCCTGCACGGCCCTACGCGAGGCGGCCTGGCCCATGACTGACCCCACAGCGCTGACCTCAAGATCGCTTCCTGAACCGGAGAGCCCGTAAGGCCAGGGCCAGTAGCGGATCCACCGGTTCGCCAAGGGCCGGCGCCAATCGAGCTCACCATCCACCTCCGCGGCCGGCTCGAACAGCCGTGCCTTGGGATCCCAAGACAGGCTGGCCAGCACCACCATCGGCCATTCAAGGCCCTTGGCGCCATGGTAGGTCATCACCTGGATCGCGTCGGCGGCAAGGCTTGGCGGCCGCTCCGGATCGGCGGCTTTCAGCGCCAGCAGGAAGCCCGATGGGGTCGCCGGCGCGCCGGACGACAGACATTCGGCCTCATAGGTCCGCGCGAACCCCCGCAGGGCCTCCAGATCGTCAAGCCGGATCGCGTGGTCGCCCCATCCCTCGACCTTGGCGATGACCTGCGGCAGCGCCAGGATCGCATCGAGCGCCTCGGCCGGGGTTAGGGCGAGGATGTCAGACCGCAACGCAGTCAGCGCCGACGCAATCGGCACCTCGGCAAGCAATTGCTCCTCGCCCTCCTCCGCAGCGGCGTGCAGCCAGGCGTCGGACTCCGGGTCGTCGCCGAAGAAGCGCGCCATCTCGGCCAAAGCCAGGCGATCGGAGGGATCGGCGATCCAGCGATAGGCGGCCAACGCCAGCTCAACGTGCGGCGTGCGCGCCAAACCCTGACGCTCGACCGCCACCGGCAGGCCTTCCCGACTCAGCGCCGCCGCGAACCGCCTCACATCGGTATTGGTGCGACAAAGCACGGCGATGTCGCCGACCCGGAGTGGCCGGAAAACGCCCGTCGGTTCTTCGACCGTCCAGGTCCTCGCGTCGTCAAGCGCGCGGCGCACGCCGCGGGCCAGGCCGGCCGCCTGTTCTTCGACCTTGCCGATCAGGGGCCAGTAGGCCAGCGCCTCCTTGTCGAAGCCGACGTCGCTGCGGGCCGCTCGGGAAAAGGCATGCCGCTCCGGCGGCAGGCCCATGCGCTCAAAGGCTGGACCGAAGGCGGTGTTGGCGAGGCGCACAATGTCAGGCCGGCTGCGCCAGGACACCGACAACACATCACCTTCTGCCGCCGCGGCCGCGCCGGCAAAAGCCGCTTGGGTTAGTTCTGTATCGGCGCCGCGGAACGCATAGATCGCCTGCTTCGGATCGCCCACCCAGGTGCTGGCGTCGGCGATCTCGGCTAGGGCCGTGAACACCGCCAACTGCAGCGGGCTGGAGTCCTGAAACTCATCCACAAAGACCCGGCTGATCCGCTCCTGCAACCGGCCGGCTAGCTCAGGATCGCTCAGGACCTGAAGCGCCAAGGCCTCCTGATCGGTGAAGTCGACCAGGCCGCGCTCCGCCTTGTGCGCCTCGTAGGCCTGCAGTGCCTGGGCCGCGCAGCTGAAGATTTCGCGGATAAAGCGCACCCCATCGGCCCTCAGCCGGGGATGCTCACCGTGCCGGCCGGCGGCCGCGGCCACGCTTTGCAAAGCCCGGTCATAGTCCCGGCCGTCCTTGGTGGGCGCGCAACTGACCTTGCAAAGGCCGGCCCAGACCGACCAGGTCAGCGCTTCGCCACGGGACGTGCGAATGTGGGCGGCCCGCACCCGGTCGATCCCGCCTTTGACCGCGGAAGCGCTCGGTGTCGCAGGGGCGTGGGCGACGGCCTCGGCCAGGGCGGCGGCCAAGGCCGCATCCAGCGGCGCGGCGTCTGCCGCTGGCGGGGTGAACAGCTCCAAATAGCTGGCCACTGAGCGTTCCGCCGAAGCCGCCAAGGCGTCAGCGGACAGGCCGTTGGCGCGGGCCAAGGTCAGGATAGACCGCACCGTCTTTCGCCAGTCCGGCGGATCGCGGCCCGGCGGTTGCGGATCATCATGACCGAAGGCTTCCGCCAGCTCATTGAGGATCGCCGCATGGGTCCCGATCGCCCCGTCAGCGGCAATGGCGAAGATCAGCGGCTCCTGGGTGTCGGCGATGACATTGGTGGCGGTCGAGCGGCCAAGCTCCAGGGCGAATTCGCCCACGATCTGGCCGCAGACGGCGTTGACCGTGCCAAAGCGTGCGCCCAACAACCGGCCAGCCAGGTCCACCCGACCCTGACCGAACAGAGCGGTGCGCGCCCGTTGCACCAACTCGTCGGCGGCGCGGATGGTGAAGGTAGTGGCCACGACCTCCTCAGGCGGTCGCGTGGCCACATCCACGGCGATGTCGCCCACGATGCGCGTGGTCTTGCCGGCGCCGGCAGCGGCGGTGACCACCTGGATCGTTCCAGCCATCAGAGCGCCTCCACGCCAACCCGGCAAAGGCCGGTCAGATCACAGAACCGACACGGCTCCTTCGACGCTTCGAACATCAGCTCCGCCGGCCGGTGATCCGCCGCTTCACCCACCCCCGTCGCCAAGAGGTTGCCGCCATCGAGTTGGGAGCGCCAGAGCGCCACGTCGTCGATCACCCCATGCAAGGTCTCGTCGAGCCTGCGGACCGCCTCGATATCCTCCTCCGCCAGCAAGGATCCGCGAGGTGCGAAGAGCCGCCGTTGTCGCAATAGGTAGTAGGCGCCGGTCGCGGCGGTGCCGGGCTCGGCGATAGCTCCGTATACCGCCAACTGCACGGCGCGACCTTCGGCGATCTCCTCGCGATATCGCCGTGCCGAGCGGGTCCACTTCAGGTCGATCACGGCCGGCGTCGCCCCCTGGCGCACCAGCAGATCCAAACGGCCCTGCAAGGCCAAGCCGCCCACCTCGCCTTCGCGATCCAACTCAGCGCCGACCACCTCAAGGCCGCGCGCGTGCAGGGTCCGCACCAGCGCCTCCAGGGCCGCCGGGACTCGTTCGCGCGCCGCGGCGAGCTCGCCAGCGAACTCCGGCTGCTGAAGAGGGGCGGCCATCCTGGGCAACAGTTCCTCGAATAGCGCGGTGGCCCGGCTTCGGATATCGGCGACCGCAGGCGGCGGACCAGGCGGTAGGAGGCGGTTGGCGATCTCATGGGCCAGGTTGCCGAATAGCTGGTTTGCCTCCGGAATTTCCGCAAACCGGCCCGCCCGCAGGCGCAGGACGTCCTGAGCGAACCAGCTCAACTGGCAATTCAACAGCCGGCCCAAGGTGGTGGCGCTCTCGCGGCGGTTCGCCAGACGGGCCAGCCCGGCTGCTGGGACCCGCCACCTGGCCCGCGGCGCCGGTGCATCCATGATGTCCACGGCCGCCCGAGGCAGCACTCGCTGAGCCAGTTGCGCGGCCGGCTCCGCCAGAAGGCGCTCGGCCCTCCAGCGGACAAGCTCGCCGGCTTGCTCGATCATGAGGTGGAGCTGATGCTCTAGCGGGTGAGCAACCGTCTCGTCGGCGCCGGACAGGGCCGGCCGGACAAACAGCGCCTGCTCGCCGGCCCGCAGCACTGCGTCGGCGTAGCCGCCACTGATCCGCGCCGCCGCCTCAGGAGCCGACTCCAACCCCACGCCGGCGGCCGCCAGCACCGCCTGTTCCGCGCGGCTCCAGGTGGTGGGCGCCACCTTCTCGCCGGGTCCGACGAAACTCCACCAGACAAGCCGCAGGGCCGGCGCCCATAGGGCGCCTGGCGTATGGATCGCGCGCAGTCCCCCAGCCTCCGCGGCATGACCTGGGTTGGCGACGCCCTCGGCCAGGACTTCGGCCAACACCCGTTCGATCAGCAGCGCCGGCAAGACCTCGAGCTCCAGGGCGTCGATGGCGCGGACAAAGGCGCCCGCCGCGGCGCCGACGGCCAAAAACAGGGCGTCGCCGCGCCCCGCGTCGGTCGCCACGGCCCATGCGGCCACGCGGCCGGCAATCTGGCGCGCATTGGCGACGCTCATGCCTTCGGCGCGGCCAAACTGGCCGCCCTGGGTCCAGGCCCGCCACTGCTCCACCTGGCGCGCCACCTTGCGCGCGGCCGCGGCTGGGTCGGGCTCGTCCTCGCGCTCCAGCAGGGTCGCCGCGATATCTTTCCACGCCTGCAGCCACGCCGGGCCACCGAGCCCGGGCTCGGCGACAAGAACACGGGCAAGCCGGCCCGCCGCGAACCGTCCGATGGGCGGGCGCGGCAGCATCAGCAGATTCAGGAGCGCTTTGGGATCAAACGGGCGCCAGGCAACCGCGAAGGCCAGGGGCAGGACCTGCAAGGCACCCCGCCAGGGCGAGGGCTTGGAGAGGCCCAGCGCCGGAAGGCCGCGGGCCGCCAGGGCGTGGTCCAACAGCGCCGTGTCGCCATCCGGCGCCAGCACCACCGTGCCCGCCAACGAGGCTTGGTCACCGGCCGCCAGCCAGTCAGCGACCGCCTCGGCCGCCATCAGCGCAGTGTCCGCCTCGACCAGGGTGAACGAGCCGTCGCCCACCAAGGCCTCGGACGGTTCGCCACGAAGGGTGGCCTGCACTCGGCCAAGATCCGTCGAAGGGCCAGCGGCGGGTTCGGCAACCCCGTCCTCCAGCACCACGCCGGCGCCCTGCAGGGCGTCTAGGAGGCGCCCCCAGGCCGGGGCAAAGCGAGCCCGCGGTTCCAGGAGGCGAAGCTTCTTGAGGCGCAGGCCCGGCCGCACGCCCACCGCCGTGACCAAGGCGGCCAGACGATCGGCAAGTCCGGCGGGCATTGGCGCACCGGCCGACTCCGCCGCAGCCAAATCATCTAGCCGGACAGACCCAAGCGCGGCCCCAGTCCACCCCCCAGCCGCCAGGGTGTCCCGCCAACCGAGCAACTGGACGGCGGTCGACCACGGGTCTTTGCTGAAAGAGGCCGACCAGAACCGGCTGTCGCCGGCGGCGCGCAGCTTCGCCACATAGGCTGCGATGCGAATCGCCTTGGGGACCGGTGGGCCAAGCAGGCCTAGTTGGGCTTCGAGTGCGTCGACCAACCCTGCAGGCCCTACGACCGCACAGTCCAACGCGCCCGCGCCGCCGCCGGGGTGGTCAGGGAACGTTCGCCCGTCCGCCGCCATGCCAAAGAAAAGCTGCATCCTGGCCCCTCCCCTGGGACGACATCATAGGCGCTTGGGAAGACACAATCTACGCGTGTTGCGACAACTTCACCTGCCGGCCGACACTGAGGCCTCGCTTCGACCTGCGAATACCCTATTTGACAGCCTCAAGACCTGCGGCTTCGACAGGATCATCATCTTGGTGCGCGGGCGGCGGCAGGGCGGGAAGCCCGTGTTTGGCTCGGTATGCGCCGATGAAATCTGGGTCTTGGCAGATGCAGGGCGTGGCCGCCCCGGCGGGGGGCTTGCGGACATTGAGGCTCAAGCGCTTTCCGGCCGCCCGGGTCAGGTCGAGCACGGTCTTGGTTGGCAAGGCGATGGCGCGCAGCCCCGCGGCCTCCGCGACGACATCGGCGGCCAGCATCACCCCGGCCATCGCCGACTGGAACGCCAGCGGCGCCTCTAGCGGCGGGCGTCCCGCGCCCGTGGGAGCGAGACCACCCCCACAGATCGCCTTTGCGTAAAATTGGCGCAGGGGCTCGCCGGCGAATTTCAGCAGGCTTCCGGGCGACAGGCCCAGACGGTCAGCGGCGTCCTGGACGAAAGCTTCACCCACCGGCTTGCCCAACACCAGGAGGTCGCGCAACGGCAGAAGGTTAGCGGGATCCTCAGGCAAGCCGAGCGCCCGGGCGATCAACTGATCTTCATGGGGCACCACGCCGTCCGGAAGATAGAGGCAGGCCAAGCAGGCGTGGTCGCCCAGGAAGTCGTGGCGTGAGACCCCAAGGTCACCAGCCTGGGTCCAGGCGTTGAGTACCCGCTTGGGCAAGGCGGCTTGGACGGCGATGCGGTCCTCCGCGCTGTCCAGCGCCGCAACCACACGCGGCAGAACGCAGTGCCCGCGGCCCTGAACATATTCATCCCAGTGCGTTACAAACGCCGTGGCGCGGAAGGAGCCCGTGGCGCACAGCACCTGGCGGGACAACTCGACCTTGACTCTCCCCACATCGTCCTGGGTGGCCAGCACATACCGCTGCAGGTTGGAGAGCTCGACCCGCTCGTGATCGATCAGATGCAGGTCGCCGGTTAGCCCGGGGACCCGCGCCAGGGCCCAGATCGCGCCATTCCCGATCGCCCCCAGGCCCACCAGAGCGGTTGACTCCAGATTTACCGCCTCGAGATCGGGCCCTTGCAGGGCGTCCTTGCCGGTGGAGAAATCGAACAGCGAGAGCACCGTGTTGCTGTCGAGCCGCCCGGCAGGCAGAAGATCCGCAAACACCGCGCGGAAGACATTGGCCGCCCCCTGACAGGCCGCCGCCCCCGCCCCAAACGACAGTCGGCTGGCGCCGACCCCGCGCGGCGAGCGGGTCGAGACCTTGGCCAGCCACCGATCCGACCCGATGTAGATCGTTATCGTGCCGGCCGGCGCCGCGGTGCGCCCCACCACCAATCGAACGGTGGCGGGATCGGTGGTCGACAAGGCGATGTCGGGATTGATCGCCAGCGCCAAAGCCTGCAGCCCCGGCAGAGCGGTCGCGGCGGCCTCATCGAGCGGCTTCAAGATCAAGATCGGATAGAGCCGGGCCAGCAGCCGGACCGACAGGTCCAAGATGGCTCGGCCTTCAACGGCGGAGAAAGCGGCGCGATCGAACGCTAGCTCGATGACCTGGCTTTCGAGCCGCTCACGGATGACCTCCAGGTCGGCGCCGTTCAGCGCCTGGGCGGCGCTCAGCAGCGCCCGATCGAAAAAATTGGCGAGCGCCATGGATCAGCCTTCCAGCATAAGGGTGCGGGTGAGCTCGGCCGGCGGCAGTTCGCGCCACCAGGCGCACTTGGAGCCATGCCACCAGGGTCGCTTGCTCAGGCGGAACACCGCGCAATCGTTCAGGGCGAAGGGCCGGACCGCGAAATCCGGCACCACGATAGACAACGATCCCAAGGCCGTGGCGATGGCGTAACGGTCGTCGGTGTCGCTGTGATAGGCCTCGGTCGGATGGCTATGGATCTGCGCGATGAGCCGCAGACCCTGGCGGTGCAGGTAGATGTTGATGCGATGCAGCTCATCACCCGGGACGGACACTGCGAGGCCGTGCTCCGTCCGGTGTCCCTGCTGCTGGGGAACGATCAATTCGCTGACCCGGAATTGGTCACCGTCCACATGCCCGGCCCACAGCGCCATGCCTTCCAGGCCCTGGCGCCCGCTAGCGCGCAGGTGGCGCTGGGTCGCGTCCGCCACAGCGAGCGGCGTCCGCACGGTCGCCAGGAGCGAGAGACTCGCGGTCATGCCGCCATCAGCCCCTGATGCAGCGTATTGCGCATCTGGATCTGCCAGGCGGTAATGGTCTCCACCCCATAGGTAGAGATCTTGTCGGCGATGAAGAGCAGGCCGCCTTCACCGTGGCCGCGGTGCAGGAGCCAGTTGTCGCCCGTATGCGCCGGGTGGTCGTGATACTCGCGCACGCCCGGGAGGCATAGGAACGCCGGCGCGTCGCCATGGCCCTGGAGGATGGACTGCGGGCCGCTGGGCGTATTGCGGATGAACGGCAGCCCGACCCCTTCGAGGCTCAGCACCTTGCCGTTAAACGGATCGACGAATTTCACCGACGGCGGCCAGAGGTCGAAGTTCGTGAAGTCGATCTGCGCGCACACCGCCAAGGCGGCCGGCCGGACGTTTGGCGTGATGAACCCGATCTGCACCACCGGAAACGTCGCCGACATCAACCACCAGCCGCGCTGGCGATGCATCGTGTCCAGGCGGCGAAACTGTTCGACCTCGCGATCGAATTTGATGCGCGAGACTGCGGGGTCCACCACTTGGCCGCTCATCCGGCGATCCCCGCCTTCAGAGTCAGGGAGAGCAAGGCACCGTCCTTCAGATGGTAGGAACCGACGGTGCGATCCAGATCGAGGATCTCGCCCGCCTCATTGCGCAGGTCCCAGTTTTCCAGCGGCTGGCCGACGTCCTCGCTCTTCTTCAGCGCCCGTTCGGCGACCTTGCGCAGCAGCTCGTCATGCGGCGCCTTGATTTTCACCTCGACGCCGCTGACCAGGACCACGAGGTCGATCTTGCGGTCGCGGTCGAGACGCTCTTCCTCCCGCTCGATGCGCTCTTCTTCGCGGTCGATGCGGGCCTGCTCCTCATCCAGTCGCTCACGCTCCCGCTCCATGCGCTCCTCTTCACGCTCCAGCAGCGCCTTCTCGCGCTCCAGGCGTTCGCGCTCGTCTTCCATATGCCCGGCATCCGCCGTGTCGTCCGAAATGCTCATGATGGCCTCCATCCAGCCCGCCAGGACGGGTATAGAAACTATATTGATTGATTTTTCCGCTGAGTCAAGAAACTATACTGACCATGGGAGACGCACAGATGAATGACGAACGGACGGCCTTGCGGTGGAACGTCGAACGGCGGCTGAATTTCATCGAGCTGCGGCTCTATTGGGAGGGGCGCATCAATCGCGCCGACCTAGTCGATTTCTTCGGAATCAGCGTGCCCCAGGCCTCTCAGGACCTGGCGCGATATGACGAGCTGGCGCCCGGCAACCTGAGCTACGACAAGAACGCCAAGACCTATGTCGCGGGGCCTGACTTCGCGCCCGTGATTTCAGCGCCATCGGCGGACGGCTATCTGGCGCAGTTGCGCTCGCTGGCCACAGGCGGGCTCGCCGCTGGCGAATCGTGGATCGGCCGTCCCCCTTCATTCGTCGGCGCGCCCAGGCTGCGCCGGGTCTACGACCGGGAGGTCCTGAGGCGTCTCGTGCATTGCATCCAGGATCGCCTGGAGCTTGATGCCCTCTACCTCTCCTTCACCGACGACACGCCGTCCATTCGCCGTATCGCCCCCCATGCCCTGGGCTTCGACGGTCAGCGCTGGCACGTGCGCGCCTTCTGCTTTCGCACCGTGAGCTTTCGGGAGTTCGTGATCGGCCGCCTGGAACAGCTGGGCGAGCCGCAGCCAACGGCGGCGCGGCCGGAATGGGATCTGGAGTGGTCGGTGCAGGTGAACCTTTGCCTGACGGCGAACCCCCGTCTGCCAAAGAACATGCGCGCGGCAGTCGAACATGACCACGGCATGCAGGACGGCAAGGTCGAGGTCCCGCTGAGCGTCTGCTCGTCCTACTATCTGGAGAGCCAACTCAATCTCGACCTGGACCCCGAACACATCCCTGTGCGTCGCCAACAGCTGGTGCTGCTCAACCGAGAGGAACTAACGGAAGCCCGCACGGCTGCGAAGGCGGGGACTGCCGCCCTTGTCGCCGCCGCTGGCCTGACGGCTATCGCAAGCTAACGCCGTCGGCCGGAACGGGCATTCAGGTCGACGGGCCTACCGCGGCGCCGCCCCCGCCGATCCGCAGGGTTGGATCGATGGAAGCGCGCCACGGGTCCGACACCCCGGCCGGGTCAACGAACGACGGCCATCGCGACACGGCGGCCTCCACCTCCTGCACGATGGTTTTGGCACACACCCTGTGGTTTATCTGAGGTTCCTCAACTTGCCGCGACCCGCCTCGAACGATTGAAGTTGGTGAGAACTTCAGTATCGGGATCAACCGATTTCCGCCTCGTCCATCCGCGCTTCAAGTTCATCGAGAAATGGCGAGCGCCCCCAACGCATCCGGCCGCGTCCAGTATCGACGTAGCCGGAATAGAGCATATGGATTTCGTCACGGGCGCGCGTGAGACCGACGTAGAACAGCCGCCGGCTCTCGCGGCGAGCGGCGGCCAATTCATTGCGCCACGGCAAACTTCCGAGGTCGAGACCGACCATGATCACAACGTCGTACTCACACCCCTTTGCTGAGTGCAGCGTGAGCAAGTTCAGATGCAGCGGAGAGCCGTCGCGACCGCCAAGGCTTGCAAGGTCGAGATCGGCGAGCGGTCCCCCGACCGCTAGTGCGGCCGACATGCGATCCACCTGCTCACGCTGATCGGCGAGACCCGGCTCGGCCGCCATTAGCGCATCGAGTATTCCAGCCCGCACAGCCGTCACAAAATCCCGGGCGAGCCCCTCCTCGACGCGAAGCGACCATAGAAGCTGCGTCAGGCGCTGCGACTCATCTCGGGCCTGCACCTCTGAGATCCGAGTGCGATGAAATCCGAGCCAGCGATCGAGCAGTCCACGCAACTGCGGCCGGGCCTCTCGCCAGCCATCGGCGCACCACGCGGCGCAATCCTCAATCCAGCTCGTGAGCGCGACTTTGCGATAGGGCGCCGCGGTGTCGACGCGAACGAAATCGATCCCCGCAGCAGCAACTGCTTCCGCCACCACGTCGCCGGCCCGGTAGTCACGATAGAGGATGGCAATGTCACCCACGGCGCGTCCGGGCTTGGCCGCGAGGGCTGCCGGAATGATTTCAGCGACCGCGTGCGCGGCCTGCCCTTCAAGGCCATCGTCGCACCGAACGAATTCTATGACCGCCTGACGGTCCGGGTCGTTGGACTGGTAGCCACGGACTTCCCCGAGCGCCATCTCGGAGGCGCTGACGATGCGCGACGCTGAACGATAGTTGAGCTGCAACTGAACACGCTCGACATCGTCCCGTTCGGCAAGCTCCTGCAACAGCGCTCCGTCCGCGCCGGTGAAGCCGTAAATCGACTGGTCGGGGTCTCCCACCGCAAAGAGCCGAACGCCGCCATCGAAGGCGACGCGCTTGACGATCCGATGCAAGGCCACGCCGAGGTCTTGATATTCATCGACCGCGAGTACCGGAAATTTCGCCTGAAGCAGCGGGAGCACCCAGTCGTGCTCCGAAACCAGGCGCTGCCCGAAGATCACAAGATCATCGAAGTCGATCAGACCTAACCGACGCAGTTCGGCCTCATATCCCTCCGCCCACGTCGCGAGCTCTCCTTCACTCGTCCATGCGACCGACGTCCGGTCGAGGACAGACCGTCGATGCCGCCCAAGGTCCATGGGCTTGTTGGGATGGCCGACGCCGAACAGCCGGTCGCCGATGCGCTTCATCGCCTGGTCGCTCTGCCGTTGCGTGGCGACAGTGAGCGGGAACGGCACCGGGAGGCCCGCAAGCCGACCATAGGGCATGAGGAGATGCCTCAGGCAGAACCCATGCACCGTGCCTATGAAGAGATTGGGGGCCTCGCGCAGGCCCAGCCGCTCTAGTCGGCGCGTCAGTTCGCGAGCGCATTCCTGGCTATAGGTGATGCATGCCGCTCCTCGGGGTGCGCGCACATCCTCCGCCATGATCCGGGCGAGTTTGAGCACCAGCGTCTTCGTCTTGCCGCTGCCGGGGCCGGCGAGCACCACGCAGTTGCCCGTGGAGTCGTAAGCCGCCTGCTGACCCGGATTGCCTGCAAGATCGGCTGCTTGGGCGAGATACGCTGCGCTGACACTACGCAATGGCATCGCGGATATGCTCCAGCGCCTGCCGGATGTAATCCGGGCACGTATCCTCATCCACGTGCGGCGCCAGCGCCTGCGCGAAGCGCCCTTTGCCAATCCGCTCGATGAGCTTGATCAGTTGCTCCTCGTCGAGGGTGTCGGTGTCATCGACCCATCCCTGGATCAGATCTCGCGTCGCCTGGCCGATCGACAGCTCCTGTTCGATGACCTCCTGCATCGCCTCAGCAAGCCCGCCGGCGAACAGTTCTGGCTCGAGCGTGTTGCTGTTCACGAAATATCCGACCGCCTCCGCACGCGCGATGACGGCGTCGGCGTCCAGAGGGGTGTAGTTTACACCGTCTTCCACCAGGCGCAGGACGTTGATCAGGCGGCGCCGGACCAGCGGGGGTTTCGTTCCGTTCGGGTCACGATCGGTAAGAATGACGTGCGGAATGTCGAGGCCCTCGGGACCCAACAGCTTGACGTAGGGAGTAAAGTTCGTACCGCTGACCGAGCATACGGTGATGCCCAGCATGTCGAGCGGAATGTCCAGCGCCTCCGCAAACGCAGGCACGAGAAACCGCTCCGCGTCGCCCTCCACCAGGACGACCCCGCGAGCGAAGAAGATCTCGCCACGGCTTACGTCGATATAGCGCTGGAGGTCCGCCTCGTCGCGCTCGTCTAGCGGCGCTTTAGCCGTCGAGACGGCGATCGTCGCATTGGCTGCCGCGTCTTGACGAAGCAGCACGATCGACCGGATCGGGGTGACGCTCGCGATATGCGGTGAATGCGTAGTCAGGATGGTTGTGAGTGGCGGCGTTTGCTCCTCGCCATCTCCGCCGCTACCGAGGAAATAGCGGTAAACCAGACGCTGAACGTGCGGGTGAAGGTGCGCTTCCGGCTCCTCGACCACGAAGAAGGTGTGGTCGCGCTCGCCATCCGTCACGAGCCGATCAAGCTCCAGGCTCTTGAGCGCCAGGAAGATCAGGTTTGCGGTCCCAAGGCTGGCATCGGGAATGCCGCGCGCACCATTGTCGATCAGCAGACGCAGGCTGCGCAGCAGAGCATCGACCCGCGTGGGCGCCAGGCCGAGCGTCAACGGCACCGCATGCTGCTCGCCAGCGATCGCGATCAGCCGCTCGCTGATCCGCTCGGCGGTTGCGACTACTTCATCGTGGCTGACCAGCTCGGCTTGCGCCTCGTTGACCTGCTCCTGGATTTCAGCCCGAGCGTCTTCATCGAGCGACGTCGCTAATTCCTCAATCAATGGCCTCAGCGGCGAATTGCGCCAACTCGACAGATCCTTTTCGGCATCGCGCAGTGCGACCTGCACGTCGAGCGGAAGCATCCGCCGCAGCGACGGCCCAATGGACATCTCGGGATCGTCGCCGCCGAAAACGATGTACTCATAGTCAGAGAGGCTCTGAGGGTCCCGCCCGAGATTGGCCTTTGGCTGAAAACGGTAGGTAAGACGCGCAACCATCGGCGGCCCGGGATCGACCACGCAGTCGTTGAGGTGCGCCATCAACCGTGGATCGCTGGTGAAGTCGGTCAGCTCGACTGCGACCTCGATCGTTTCGCCGAGCTTGTCTTCTCCCAGGCCATCCCAGAAATGCTCAAGCCCGAGCTGCCGATCACGTTCAGAGAGGCCAGGGTCGAGGATCAGCTGCAGAGCCCGGACAAAGTTGCTCTTCCCGACCTTGTTCTCGCCGACAATGACGATGCTTTCGCCAGTTTCGACGTCAATCTCCGAGAAATTTGCGAAGTTGCTGATTTTTACCCGCGAGATGCGCACATTTCTCTCCCCCGTTTTTCTTCTCTATTGCGCCGCGCGATTGGCCCGCGCTTCAATGTCGACGCATCGCTTGATCAGCCCCTCGAAGGGCTCGGCATCCTCCAGCAGAAGCCCGTCAGCGACCATCTGCTCGTAGTCCTTGCCCAGCGCCGCCAGCCCTTCGCCCGCCGGGACAAGGCGCAGTCCCCCGTTCACGGCGGCGTCATAGTCGACCGGCGTTCCATCCGCCCCCTTCTCGGCGAAGAACATGCTCTTGTGGCGCGCGACGGCGCCCCCAAGCTGCCGATCCGCCAGGGCGGCGGCGGCGATTCCGGCCTCGTCGAGCCGAACGACATCGTGCCAGTGCCGCGCGAAGCGTTCGCCGCGAAGCCTCTCTTGCAGGCAGAAGACGTGGATCGCCGTGGCCTTCTCCCAGAACGTCCGCTCGGCGTGCATCACGCGGGGGCGGGCCGATGGGAATTCGACGCCATCGATCAATCCGGCGGCGTCGCAGGTCACGTCGCGCAGGCTTGCCGGCTCTCCCGTCGACCGGGCCCCAAATTCCAGCATTACGCTGGGAGCCACATAGCCGGAGCCCGCCGACGTGGCCTCGTAGTCGATGTAGAGCCGATCGCCTTCCACCTTGAGGGTTGCTGCAAGCGATTGCGCGTCGATCGCGTTGGCGACGAGAGGCTGGACCGTGCCGGCTATCCATTCGGGAAGGCGGTGGCGCACCGCCTTCGACCACCGCTTCTCCTCGCTGCGGTTTTTTGGCAGCGCTTCGCCGTTCTCGCCGACAAGGTCGGGCGCGATGGCGCGAATGTCATAGGTCAGGTCCACGTCCTCGGAAAAGCGCCGAATGACGCCATAAGCCTTGGACAGGGAGGTGCCGCCCTTGAACACCAGCTGCGCGCCGACGGGCGATCCGAACAAGGTCGCCAGCGCCCAGACGACCCACACATCCTTTTCGAGAAGATGCGCCGGGCGGCCGGATCGATCGGCGGCGACGCGCAGGGCCTCACGGCGGTCCTCCACCGGCAGGGAGAGAAAGGCGTCAGCCATAGGCGGCCTTTCCCACGCTCCGCGCGAGCCACGTCGGAAGCTGCGGCGCGGCGGCCACCAGCTCGCCGAAGACGCCTGGCGGCATCCTCCGCTTCAGCGTCATGAGCGCTTCCTCGGCTTTGTCGGGACCCAGCCATGCGAGCGCGCGGACCGCTTCGCCCGCCGGCCGGCTTCCTAAGGTCAACTGCCAGCGCGGCGCGTGGCGCAGCTCCACGACCTGCTTGCCAAGGCTCATCTTCCGGCTGCGGCCCGAAGTCAGATAGACAGACCGAACTGGCACCTGCGTCGTCAGGCCAAGGGCGTTGGCCGCAGCCGCCCCATTCGAGACAATGACCTCGCCTCGCTGGGCGGCAAGCGCCTCAACAGCCTGTTCGACCGAAGGCGCTCGTGTGCCGAACCGGGACGTGATTGGGCGAAGGTAGACCCCCCGCCCGGCGCGGATGAGCTGCCCGCGCTCGGCCAGACGCGACAAGGACTGATCCACCGCAGCGCGATTGCCAAGGTGAAGCAAGCTCTTAGCAGATATGGGCACCCCTTCGGACTGCCTCTCCGCATATGCCAGAATCTGTTCGCTCAGACGCGACATGGCCATTCTCCTGTTAGAAAGATAAGCGGTTTTCTGACAGTTTGCAACCTGATGCCCTGGACACCGAAGGCTCCGGAATTTGGGAGTCATAGGGACCGATCGCACCCTGGGCTTGGGCAGCTTTGACGACGCTGTCTCAGATCCGAGGGTTGCGCTAAGGTTGCGGGCCCCCTTCGCCGAGCCTGGCGGCGAGGAACGAGACAGGTGGAGGCCCTGACATGCCGACGATCACCCTCTCCGCCACGCCCAAAGGCAACGGCTTCCAAGCAACGGTGACCTTCCCGGGCGAAGGCGTTTCGATCAGCTCAGCCGAAACCTATCCGACGATCGCTGAAGCCTTGACCGCCGCTGCGCTCAAACTGCTCGACATGCCCGAACGCCTGGAGGCGATGGATCGCCCGGAGCCCGTGGCAACTCGGTAAATCGAGGCTGACCGCTCACCCTGAAAGCCGGAAACCCGCCGATACAGGACGACGGATCACTGGAGGGGAAAGCCTTCCCCCTGGTCGGCGCCGCGGTCGCCGACGCACCCCTTCTGCTGGGAGATCCCCGCAACGCCCCTTGAGAGTGAGAGGACGGCCCGGCTTCGCCGTGACGGGTTGAGGGTTGGAGGAGAGGCCTCCGGCGCCCGTCATGGAGACTAGCCATGACCCATGTGGAGATTCTGGACGCCGCTCGCGATCGCGCTGACGGCTACAAAGTGGATGTGAGCCGCGGCGAGCGGATCGGCCGGGTATCGTCGGAATGGTTCTCGCGGCCGGCGGACGAGCGTTACCTGTCCCTGTCGGACCTCTATGCCGCCGTCCGTGGCCGGACCGAGCGGAGCCGCACCCGAACCGTCGAGAGCGCGGCGATCCGGGTAGACGCCAGCCGCGACGATGCCGAACGCCTGGCGCTGATGCTGCCCGGCTCGGATGCACCGATCGCGCCGAGCCATTGGAGCTTCGCTCAGCTCGCCGGCCTGGTCGGAGCGCCCGCGGCCTATCTGCGCCAGCTTCCGGCGCCACTCGCCGGTATCAACCTGCAATACGGGCTGACCTCCCATCGCGCCGAGCAGGTGAAGACGCTGGAGATCGAAGACGGTCGCGTCGAGCTGCGCGCCGTCACCGGCCCCGACTACGGCCGCATCTTCGACCATGAACTGGTCGCGGCCGTGCAGCGCATCGCCGGCAACGGCACGGGCGATACTCGTTGGAAGGTGCCGGGTGTACTCGACTGGTCGACGGGGATCTACAATCCGCGTGTCGGCATCACCCAGGACACGACCACGCTCTACGCGTCCGATCGCGACGTCTTCCTCTTCCTGGTCGACGACCTCAACCCCATCGAAGCCGGCCGGCTGCCCGACGGTTCGCCCGACCTCTATTTCCGCGGTTTCTACTGCTGGAATTCCGAGGTCGGCGCGAAGACGCTCGGCATGGCGAGCTTCTATCTCCGGGCGGTCTGTCAGAACCGGAATTTGTGGGGCGTCGAAGATTTCGAGGAGATCACCATCCGTCACTCGAAATACGCCGCTTCCCGCTTCGCGCATGAGGCGGCGCCAGCACTGACCCGCTTTGCCAACTCCTCACCGCTCCCTTTCGTCAACGGCATCAAGGCGGCGCGCGAGAAGATCGTGGCGCGCAGCGACGAGGACCGCAGCGACTTCCTGCGCAAGCGTGGCTTCTCCAAGACGGAGACGGCGAAGATCATCGAGACGGTGCTCGCCGAAGAAGGTCGCAAGCCCGAGAGCGTCTTCGACTTCGTGCAGGGCATCACCGCGGTCGCGCGGGATAAGACTCAGCAGGACGCGCGGCTCGACCTGGAGGCGCGGGCCAAGAAGCTACTCGACCGGGCGGCCTGAGTCCCGGAAAGCCGGAGATACGGAAAGGCGTGTCTCCGGCTTCGTGCCTTTCAGTCTTTCCTGATCGTCGGTCCTGCGGCGCTGCCCTCCAGAGTGAGAGGGCGGCGCTGCGCTTCGTGACGAGTTGATGCCGAGAGAGAGGCTTTCGGCGCTCGTCGCGGAGTACATCCCGATGGCTACCACCGTTCAGAAGATCACCCTCTCGCCCTCGCGCGACATCCCCTTCAACAAGCTCTTGCTCTCGCAGTCGAACGTCCGACGCGTAAAGGCCGGCGTCTCGGTCGAAGAGCTGGCCGACGATATTGCCCGCCGCGGTCTGCTGCAGGGCCTCAGCGTGCGCGCGGTCGTCGACCAGGCCGGCGTCGAGACCGGCATGTTCGAGATTCCGGCCGGCGGCCGGCGCTACCGGGCGCTGGAGCTGCTGGTGAAGCAGAAGCGCCTCGCCAAGACCGCGCCGGTGCCTTGTATCGTCCGCGACAGCGGCATCGCCGAAGAGGACTCGCTCGCCGAGAACGTCCAGCGCGCGCCGCTGCATCCGCTCGACCAGTTCCGCGCCTTCCTGGCGCTTCGCGAGAAGGGCCAGTCCGAGGAGGAGATCGCCGCCGCGTTCTTCGTCTCGGTCAACGTGGTGAAGCAGCGGCTGAAGCTCGCGTCGGTCTCGCCGGCGTTGCTCGACGTCTACGCCGAGGACGGCATGACGCTCGACCAGCTCATGGCCTTCACCGTCTCCGGCGACCATGAGCGCCAGGAGCAGGTGTTCGAGCGCCTGAAGGTCTCCTACGACAAGCAGCCCTATGTCATCCGTCGCATGCTGACCGAGGGCGCGGTCCGGGCCTCGGACAAGCGGGCGCAGTTCATCGGCCTTGACGCCTATGTGGCGGCAGGCGGCACGGTGCTGCGCGACCTGTTCCAGGGCGATGATGGCGGCTGGCTGCAGGATGTTCCACTGATCGACCAGATGGTAGCCGATAAGCTGAAGGCGGACGCCGAGGCGATCGCCGCCGAAGGCTGGAAGTGGATCGAGGTCGCGCCCGACTGCGCTTACGGCCACGCCTTCGGTCTGCGCCAGCTTCGCGGTGAGACCGTGCCGCTGACCGCTGAGGAAGAGGCGAGCCGAGATGCGCTCCAGGCCGAGTTCGACCGGCTGTCCGAGGAATACCAGGACGCCGACGAACTGCCGGATGAGGTGGACGAGCGCCTGTCGGAGCTGGAAACGGCGCTGGAGGGCTTCGAGACCCGGCTCGTGGTGTTCGATCCCGCCGAGATCGCCTGCGCCGGCGCCTTCGTCAGCATCGGCGCCGAGGGCCAGCTTCGCGTCGAACGGGGCTATGTCCGGCCGGAAGACGAATTGCCGGTCGAACCTGCGACCGAGCCGAACGCAGACGACGACAATGAACGCGCTATCGCCGCCAGCTACGAGAGCGACGAGGCCGTCGTGACGGCAGAGCCCGACGCCGAACCGGAGGAGGACGAGGGTCTCTCGCCCATCTCCGATCGCCTGATGACGGAGCTGACCTCGCACCGGACGCTCGGCCTGCGCAACGCGCTCGGCGAGCGGCCGGAGATCGCCTTCGTCGCGGCCCTGCACGTTCTGACGCTGAAGACCTTCTACCACTACGGCTCGGATAGCTGCCTTGAGCTGGACCTGAAGAGCGTCAGCTTCGGGACGCAGGCGCCGGGGCTGAACGACAGCGCCTCGGCCGAGGCTATCCGCGTGCGGCACGAAAGCTGGTCGAAGGCGCTTCCCAAGGAGTCTGCCGACCTCTGGGACGCGCTACAGGAATGGGACGGCGACAGCCAGGCGGGCCTGTTCGCCCACATCGTCAGCCTTTCGGTGAACGCCGTGTACGAGCCTTGGAACCGGCGGCCCCGTGCGGCCGCCCATGCCGACCGGCTAGCGCAGGCGGTCGATCTCGACATGGCAGCGGCCGGGTGGAAGCCGACCGTGGACAACTTTCTCGGCCGGGTGACGAAGGCGCGCATCCTTCAGGCGGTTTCTCAGGCGAAAGGCCAGCGCGCGGCCGATCGGATCGAGCATCTGAAGAAGGGCGACATGGCGGCCGAGGCGGAGACGCTCCTGGCCGACGCCGCCTGGCTGCCCGAGCCACTCCGCACGCCGGGCCGCGCCGTCGAAGCCGAACCAGCGCCGGAGTCTGCGGCCGAGGAAACCGCAGAGCAGTCCAGCGAAAAACTGCCGGAGGACGACGACGAGCCGGTTGCGCAGAATGACGACGCCGGCGAGCCGATGATTGCCGCCGAATAGCTGCCGACTGCAACGAGGCCCGTCGCCCGGACCAACCCACGAAGCAGGCTTCGGGGACCTGGGCGACGGGCCTTTTCTTTTCGAGGACCGTCATGAGCAACACCGCACATGATCTCGCACAGCGATTAGGTCGGCAGGCCGAGACGGTCTGCCGCCATTATCTTTCCGCCGGACGGCGCGAAGGCAGCTATTGGCTGGTGGGCGACGTTCGCAATACGCCCGGACGCTCGATGTTCGTGCGCCTCAAGGAAACGGCGAAAGGGCCGGCGGGCAAATGGACCGACGCCGCCACCGGCGAGCATGGCGACCTGCTCGACATCATCCGGGAGAGCTGTGGCCTGATCGATTTCAAGGATGTCGCCGATGAGGCGCGTTCGTTCCTCAGCCTCCCGCATCCCGAACCAGAGCACGATCGTCCCAGGTCACGCGGACCCAGTGCCCCGGCCGGATCGCCGGAAGCGTCACGGCGACTGTTCGGCATGTCGCAGCCGATTTCCAGGACACTCGTAGAAGCGTATCTCCGTAGCCGCAGCATTACGGCTTTGCACGGAACCGGAAGCCTGCGCTTCCATCCCCGCTGCTACTACCGGCCCGACGAGGACAGCCCGACCGAGACCTGGCCGGCCATGATCGCCAGCGTGACCGACCTCGGAGGGCATCTGACCGGCGCGCACCGCACCTGGCTCGATCCGGACGGCTTCACCGAGGCGACGCTCGGCAAGGCACCGATCGACACGCCGCGGCGGGCGATGGGTGATCTTCTCGGTCACGCTGTGCGATTTGGCGTGGCAGGCGAAGTCATGGCGGCTGGCGAAGGCATCGAGACGATGCTGTCGCTCCGATGCGTCTTGCCGACCATGCCGATGGTCGCGGCGCTCTCGGCCGCGCATCTCTCGGCCATCTTGTTCCCAGACACGCTTCGCCGACTCTACATCGCCCGCGACGATGATCCCGCCGGCGACGGCGCGATGGCGACGTTGATCAACCGGGCGCAGGAGGCCGGGGTCGAGGCGATCGTAATCTCTCCGCGGCTCGGCGACTTCAACGAGGATCTCCGGCTGCTCGGTGTCGATGCACTTCGGGCGGCAAGCCGGGTGCAGATTGCCGCACAGGACGTTGCCCGCTTCATGGAGCTGGCGGCATAGCCGTAACGGGATGAGGAGACGCGTCCGCGCCGTCACGGCGAGGCTGGCGGTCATGCTTCCATCAAAGTCGGAGAGGACCGCCCCCCACGGCCTTCTGAGAGGGCGATCGGGCGGCAAACGGCTCGGACCGGCAATGGCTGCGGCCAACGATTTTCCGGCGCGGCCCAGAGGGCCGCTTTCCATCGCGAAACAAAATCGTCGGCCTTCGCCATCCTTCGCTGCCGCTTCGGCCCTCTGCTGCGCTCCGGGTGCAGGTCCGGTCCGCCTGCCGCCTTCGTCGCCATGAAGGCCGCGATGGGCGCGGTCGATCCGACGAAGGAAGCCTGCGATGACCACCGACCGCGACGACGATTTCGAGCCGCACCACAACTCATCCCCGACCGACCAGGTTCTCCACGAACTCCAGCTCTATGGCTACCGTCCCTTCCACGACGAGCCCGACCCCCGGCCGCTTCCCGAAGCGAATATCCTCGCGGGCAGCATCTCCGACATCTTCGACGCCCTGGTAGTGGCGCTGGCCGATACCCGCCTCGAACCCGACCTCGAGGACCTGCTCTGGTCGACGGTGAACGTCTTCCATCGCGCCATCGACCGGATCGAACGCGAACTCGACGACAACGAGCTTGCGCAGCAGCGCTCGCAACGGGAGCAGGACGGCAGCGAGGTAAAGTCCGTCGAACTGGAACGGCTGACGGCGGAGGGCCAGACGCTGATCGAACGGCGCAACGCCTTCGAGCTGATGCGCGACCAGTCGGCCGATCAATTCGAGCAGCACACCCACTCCGCCTGGCGGCCACGCAACGGGTCGAAGGTCAATCACCGCAATCTGACGGCGGCGATGATCGACAGCCGCGACTTCCTGGCGGCGAAGAAGCGCGCCGACAACCAGGTACTCCTGCCCGCAGGCCCAAAGGTGGCATTGACCGGCGGCCTCGACTTCAACGATCACCGGCTGATCTGGGCAAAGCTCGACCAGGTCCACGCCAAGCACCCGGACATGGTTCTGCTGCACGGAGGATCGCCGAAGGGTGCCGAGCTGATCGCCGCTAAATGGGCCGACAACCGCAAAGTGCCGCAGATCGCCTTCAAACCCGACTGGACCAAGCACGCCAAGGCCGCGCCGTTCAAGCGCAACGATACGATGGTGGAGACGCTGCCGATTGGGGTGATGCACTTCCCCGGCACCGGCATCCAAGACAACCTCGCCGACAAAGCCAAGAAGCTCGGCATCCCGGTCTGGAAGTTCGGCGGCGCGTAAGCGCCGCCCTCAATCTTTCAGGCCAGTACATTTCCCAAAGATCAGATCGGCCGCCTGACAAGCATGCGACGACGATCGGTGCATCCGGCGAGATCGAATCTCCCAACCATCTGGAGTTCGCTGCCGCAAAAGCTGGCTTCTCACTCGCCGGCAGCAACCAATCCATCGAGGTAGCCGCCCACAATCTTTGCGGCCGCAGTCAATTCCACCGCCCGGTCATGGTGGCCCGCCGCGCGATATTCCTCGGCAGCCGCCAAGTAAGCAGTGCTCTCGCTTTCTAGCAATCGACGCAGGTCTTCGGCGCCCAGGTCCCGCCGTGGCACCTCGACCGAAGGATCGCCGAAGGCTCGGACGACATAAGTCTCGTGCAAACTGCCCACCGGCACGGCTTGCGCATCGTCGATCGCGGCGATCAGGCCACGCAGCACCTTGACCTCCGCCAAACACCGGCCACGCATGGCCGCTTTAAGGTCGACCCGTAACCGCACCGTTAGTTCTTGCAGATCGCTCATTACGGAATTCTAGCCGGATCTGGCCTGCTCCGGCCAGACATCCGACCTTCCCGGCCCTGCGAAGAGCACCACCCCACGTCTTTCAGCGCTGATCCTTGGTCCGGCCGAGGGCCTGACGCCATCAACCCGTAAAGGGTCGGCTTACGCGAAGCGTGCCGCCGCTGCGTCTTCGCCTGCGCGGTGATTGCAGCCCTCGGCCGAACACATCGGGCGCCTGTCGCGCGGGGATGGCCCCCGCCTCAGCACAGGAGCCAGATCAATGTCTCAGTCCCTCGCATTCGCCAACGGCTGGAACCTCGCCACCACCTTGATGGTCTGCATCGTCATCTTCCGCACCGGCATGGATGGATACGGCGCCATGCCCGCCAGTGAATATGACGGCGATCCGGCCGCCATTGTCCACGAATTCGACCCCTTCCAGCGATGAAGGGCCGATTTGCGGGCAGCCGGGCGGCGGAACTCCCATGGGGATTCCGCTCCCGTTCCTGTCCATTTCCGGGTATACTCGGGACCGCGCCGTGGTGGTGGTGGAAGGCGCGACCGTCAGACCTTTATCTCACGGAGACCGCCGCCATGATCGTCTTTGGACCACTGCTTGTCATCGCCGGCATTGGCTTTATCTGCTGGCTGCTCTTCACCCTTGCTGTATTCGCCTTGCCGTTCTTCGGGGGCCTGACGCTTGGCGTCTGGGCTTTTCATACCGGCGCCGGCGTGCTCGGCGGCATCCTTGTCGGCTTGGTCGCCGGCGGGGCGACGTTCGGCATCGGGCAGTTCGCGCTGGGCTTCGTGCCCTGGACCTGGCTGCGGCTCCTGATCATCCTGGTCTTCGTCGCACCCGCCGTGGTCGCAGGATACAGCGCCACCTATGGGATCGCGCACATGGCCATGCCGTCCGCGACTTGGCAGACGATCTTCGCGGTCATTGGCGCGATCGCCGTCGGGGTCACCGCGTTCTTCCGGTTCACAGGAATGGCCACACCCGGACCAGCCGGACAGGGCATGGCGCGGACCTGACCTCGGTCCAGCGGCGAGAGGCAGATGCGGACAGGCTTGCGCAGCGCCTCTTTCGTCATCGGTGGTGGCTGAGACTGGCGGGAGCCCGAGACCATCATAGCCCGATCGCCCGGTCGCATCCTCATAGGGAAATTGGACCGAGCGTCGCAGCTCTCGATTTCCACCGACATACAAGACGTTGACAGACCTCAGTCTGTTATCGCGGTGCACTGGTCTGGAAGCGCCGGGTCGCCTGAAGGAGATCGCCTCGATCTGCCGGAGTCGTGCGCGCCAGCCTATTTCCAACGCGATGGTCGCCACAGTTCCTTGAATCACCTCTGTAGATCGAGAGCACCAAACGGCCTCTTCAATGGGCTGATCTAGCCGCAGGACGGCTGAAGCCTCGATCGCCTATGGCGCAACAGCGCCGTCAAAACTTTCTTCCCCTGCCGGCTGCGCCGTCATTCCTCGCGAAACAAGAAAGTCCCTCCTCTGCTGTCGAGCCCCTTCGGGGGTGCGCCGTCGATCGCCTCCGGCCAACCGATCGCCATCGAGGCCGCAATGGTGCGGGCTCGAAACAGAGACCAAGGAGAACTACCATGGCCACCATCGGCACCTTCAAGAAGACCGGCACGAACGAATTCACCGGCGAAATCGTCACCCTCTCGGTCCAGGCCAAGAACGTCCGGATCGTTCCCGAAGCCGCCCGCACCGGCGACAACAGCCCCAGCCACCGCGTCTATGTCGGTCGGGTGGAAATCGGCGCCGCCTGGTCCAAGCGCTCCAACGAGGGCCGCGACTATCTGGGCCTCAAGCTCGACGATCCGAGCTTCACCGCCCCGATCTTCGCCAACCTCTTCGACGACGAGGAGGGCGAGGGCTACAGCCTGATCTGGTCCCGCCCCAACGGCCGCCGGAGCGACTGATCCCGCCTTCAATGCCCCGTCCGGCCGTCCGGGCGGGGCATCGCCTCGTAGGCGGAAGGGGTGCCGGCAACCTTGAAGGCGCGGAATACCTAGTTTACTAGGTGGCAGTATATTAGGTGGCACGGCGATCTCACCGCATGAGCTTGCGGGAAATCGTCGCCACGAATCTGCGAAGACTGAGACATGCCAAGAGCATGTCCCAGGAGGAGCTTGCCGACCGTGCGGGCATCAATCGCAACTATGTGGGGATGCTGGAGCGCGAACAGCACTCCGCGACCGTCGACATGCTCGAGAAGCTTGCCGAGGTCCTTGAGGCGGACCCCGTCGAATTCTTTCGTCGCGAGACGTGAACCGCGCTCGTCACGGAATTTAAGGCTCGATTGGAGTCTTCTTCCGAGCCTTCACAGGGACGGCGCGCACCAGCTCGGTCGCTTCCAACTCAAGCGCCTCCGCGATCCGACCCAGCACCGTCACGCTCGCCGAGACGTCAGCGCGTTCGATCCCTCCGACGTACCGGGCACTCAGCCCGGCCGTTTCGGCCAATTCCTCTTGCGTCATCCCTTTCGCATGACGCAACCGACGCAGATTGATCGCCATGACCTCCTTAAGATCCATGACGATGATGGAGCCGACATAGGAACTATCGTTCCAGGAATGATCGTTCCGATTCGTACATGCCGTTGTTATTCATCGACCATGCGAGGGCGTCGGTTTTCCACTTCCGCGAGCAACGTGATGCGCCCCAGGCATCGCGGCATAAGTATTCGCGGCGCAAATCTTGCAAAAATTCGCGGTAAATGAATGGCTAAAACATTGCTTTGATCTCTAGGGGGTAGATCGCAATGACTCAGGTGCCCTTCCAGGACCGGCCGCCGCACACCGACCGCTTAAACGCCTATGACGAACAACATCTGGCGATCTATCTCCGATTGCTGATGGCAGACGAAGAGGGCGCCGACTGGCGCGAAGTCGTGCAGGTCATCTTCGGCCTCAACCCCGCGCAGGAGCCCGCTCGTGCCAAAACGGTCCATGACAGCCACCTGGCGCGAGCCCGGTGGATGACCGAGACGGGCTATCGGCACTTGCTTGAACCCCGGATGCAGTGAGTTCTCGTCTCGGACTCCCGCGGCTCGCAGCCACGCGCGATGCAACCTTAAGGACTACTTTGGCGGGCGAATTTTCCGGATCGTGGCGACCCTCCTTGAGAGAGGACAAAACGAGAGGAAAACGCCATGCCCACGGAGTACTGGCGCTCGCCGGAGACGATTGATCGCCTGAACCGCCTCGAACGTCCCGGTTTTGCTGCCGAATTTTTGCGCCGCAACCCAGATTACCGCCGCGACTTCGTCCGGACCCAGCGCCGGATCGCGCGCGCTTCCGTCGACGCCGAGACTGCCCGCGTCAGTCTCGCTCGGCGATGGGGGTTGCGCTTTCGCCCATGATCCCGCGTCTCCAGTCGGACTCGAACCCGTCTTGTGGCTGCCGGAAGTCTCACCGGTCACGCTGATTCTTGAACCGGCGCCATCCGGGTTCGATACCACGACATCCTTCGATACGAGCGCCTTCAGTCCTGCACCCGTCGAGCGCACCGACGCCGATGGCCGCGAACTGGTGATCGTCGACGGCTCGGGCGAACTCCATGTCCGCCTGCAAGATGACCAAGCAACGCGACGCCCGGCCGTGCTTCTGCCGTTCGACGGCATGTTCGAGCTTCGACTCGACGTCGCGTTACGCTTCGCGCGGCGACTTAGCGGCCAGCACCTCAACTATCTGCCGACCGCCCTGCGGCTCACGTCCTTCCAGAAACGGCGACTGATCCAACTCCTCCACGCCTTCGACGTTCACGATGCCGGCGGTGGCCCCCGCGAGATTGCAGCGGAAGTACTCAGCTCCGACCACGCCCAGCTTCCCTCTGTCGAGTGGAAGGATTCGCACGCGCGCCGGAAAGCTAACCGCCTGATCCACGATTCGATCGCCTTGGTCGAACGCGGCTATCTGAAGCTCCTGCGCGGTCTCTGAAGCGCGCCTTCGTCCCTCCCTACGCATCGCTATCACCACTCCGGCAATGGGCCACCGGCTTGTTGGCGAGGTTTCCGTTCGTCCCGTCGCAAATGGGGGGACACTTCCCATCGGAAATTTTCGTCCACCCCCAACGCCTGAACTCTCCGCCACCGTGACCTCGACATGCCGCGACTTGGCCGCGGCGCTTCGAGGCAAGACGGAGGCTCCCCATGCTCGACAGGTCCGCGCAGCTTTCCACGCGCTACGTCCGAACCCACGAGGCGGCGCGCCTCCTCGGCATCTCGCCGCGTACTCTGGAGAAATATCGCTGCCACGGCAGCGGCCCGACGTTCCGCAAACTCGGCGGCCGGGTCGTCTACGCCATTGGCGATCTCGAGGCCTGGGCCGATCAGGCCGCCTGCAGCTCGACCTCGGATCCCCGTTACGTCGAGGCCCGCGCCGCCGGCCACGCGCAGCGCTGAGGCGATTTCTGATGTCCTCGCGCCGTCTCATTACCGCTAGCGAACGGAGCAAGCTCGACCCGTTCGTGGTCGCCACGGGCGACGCCAGCCCGCGCGACCAGCGCGACCTGATGGAGCGACCGTTCTTCTCGCTCGCTAAGACCAGGCGCACCGCGCCGATCCTCTACGAGGCCGGCGACGTGCGGGTGGAAGTCTATGCCGTGCCCGAACACGGCATAGCGACCATCTGGGATGCCGACGTGCTGATCTGGGCGGCGAGCCAGATCGTCGAGGCCGAGAACCTCGGCTTCAAGACCTCGCGCTTCCTGCGCTTCACGCCGTACCAGCTCCTCACGTCCATCGGCCGGCAGACCGGTGCGCGCGATTACAAGCTTCTGAAGGGCGCACTGGCCCGCCTGCAATCGACCGTCATCCGCACGACGATCCGCAATGGCGAGCATTGGCGGCGACACCAATTTTCCTGGATCAACGAATGGGAGGAATGCACGACGCGCGACGGCCGCGTCGAGGGCATGGAGTTCGTCCTCCCCGACTGGTTTTACCGCGGCGTCATCGATCGCTCGCTCGTTCTCGCGATTGATCCTGCCTATTTCCGCCTAACCGGCGGCATCGAGCGCTGGCTCTACCGCGTCGCCCGCAAGCACGCCGGCCGTCAGCCGAAGGGTTGGCTGTTCGACATCGCCCATCTGCACGAGAAGTCCGGAAGCCTGGTGCGCGTCTCGGATTTCGCGCTCCAGATCCGGCGCATCGGCGCGCGCCAACCGCTGCCCGGCTATCACCTGCGCATCGAGTGGCAGGGCCGGCGCGAGCTGCTGCGCATTCTGCCGGCTCACTTATCCACAGTCCCTGTGGATGGCGCTGTGGACGGGGTCGGGACTTCGCACGCAAACGGTATCGGGATTTCGGACGCAGCCCTATCGGGACTTCGCACGCACGAACCGCAACTAACCCTTTGGCCTGAAACAGCGATTCCAGGCCTTAACTTAGAGTCTAACTCAGAATCTAACTCTTGTAGTTGGCCGGCGCGATCTGCGGATAAGCGCACCACCCCTGCCACGCCGACCTCACAACAGCCAGGACGACAGCCGTCTCTGCCCTTCGGCCGCACGCCGGGAGGGAAGCGATGATCATCGCTCTGCTCAACCAGAAAGGCGGCGTAGGCAAGACCACGCTCGCGCTGCACCTCGCCGGCGAGCTGGCGCTGCACGGCAAGCGCGTCACGCTGATCGATGCGGACCCGCAGGGCTCGGCGCTCGATTGGTCGCAGCAGCGGGCGCGGGAAAACGTCTCGCGGTTGTTCGGCGTCATCGGCCTGGCGCGCGACACGCTGCATCGCGAAGCGCCCGAGATCGCCCGCGCCGCCGACCACGTCGTCATCGACGGGCCCCCACGGGTCGCCGGCCTCATGCGCTCGGCATTGCTCGCCGCCGACCTGGTGCTGATCCCCGTGCAGCCATCACCACTCGACGGCTGGGCGTCGGCCGAGATGCTGGCCTTGTTGCACGAGGCGCGCATCTACCGCCCTGGGCTCGCCGCGCGCTTCGTGCTGAACCGCTGCGGCGCCCGCACCGTGATCGCACGCGAGACCGCTGAGACCCTGGCCGATCATGATCCGCCGGTGCTGGCCAGCACGGTCGGCCAGCGCGTCGCATTCGCCGACGCCGCGCGGTCCGGCCGCCTAGTCTTCGAGCTGGCCGAGCAGAGCGCCGCCGCCCGCGAGATCGCCGCACTCGCCGCCGAGGTTGCGAGGGTCCCACAATGAGCGAGCGGTCGACCAGGCGTGGCTTTGCTGCACGACCAGGAGACGCCGAGAGCTGGATCAAGGCGCCCGACGTCCCAGCTCGCCGCGCCGATGACGCCGCGGCGTTCACCGCCCGGCTGACGATCGACGTCACGCCTGCGCTGCGCGGCCGCATCAAGGTCGCAGCCTTCCGGCGCGGGATCACCGTCGCCGACATGCTGCGCGACCTCTTCGCGCGCGAATTCCCGGACGATCCCGGAGAACCGTCATGAGCGATAACATGCTGTCGCCGCGGCAAGCCGCGCCGCCGTCCAGTCGCGCCGCCATCGCGCTCACGCATGTCGAGCTGACCTGGATCGAGAAGAAGATCGAGCGCTGGCTGCGGTTCGGCCGCCGCGTCGAGGAGAAGATCCTCGATCGTCGCCGCAGCATCTCCAGCTTCAAGCCGGGCAGCATTTTCGCCTTCGTGCGCTGGGCGTCGAACGACTTCGGCACCATTGTTTCGCGCATGGATATCGTGCGCGCGGTCGAAGCCGGCGCGCCATACCAGACGCTGCCCTTCGTGAGCCCCGGCGGCGAGATCCTGCTGCGCGTCGATAGCTGGCCGAAGGTCGAGCGCGTGCTGCTGGCGATCGATGCCGTCGAAGCCCTCGACATCGATCCGGCAGACGCCGCGCCGGAATACTGGCGCCACCTCCACAACCGCCTCGCCGCCGGCGACGAGCCGCGCCCCTACGCGCGCGATCAGCATACCGCGTGGCTCAAGCGCAGGAGCGTCACGCTATGACCCGCTTCGGCTACGTCATGACGTCGTACTTCGCCATGCTCGTCTTCATCGGCTTGGCGTTCTTTCATCCGGCGCCGCGCCTGATCTGGAACGCTACGGCGAGCACGCCGACCGGGCTTTACGCCTTGCGGCCCACCGGCAAGCTCCGCGCGCTCGAGCTGGTCGCGGTGCGGCCTCCGGAACCCGTCGCGAGCTACCTCGCCGACGGCGGCTTCCTGCCCAAGGGCGTGCCGCTGCTGAAGCATGTCATGGCGGTCGCAGGGCAGACCGTGTGCCGGGAGGGGAACGCCGTCACCGTCGATCACGTCGAAGCCGGCGTGGCCCGTGACCGCGATCATCTCGGCCGTCCGCTGCCGCGCTGGAGCGGCTGCCATACGCTCACCGCCGGCGAAGTCTTCCTCATGAACCCGACCGTCCAGGACAGCCTGGACGGGCGCTATTTCGGCCCGCTTCCCACCACCGCGATCGTCGCCCGCGCGGTCCCGCTGTGGACCGACGAGGCCGGTGACGGCCGCTTCGTGTGGCGCGCAGCCACCGATTGACCCGCTTCCCAACCCGCCAACCACGGAGGTTTCCATGGCACAGATCGGTCAATTCATCCGCGATAAGTCCGGCTTCACGGGACGCATTCAAACGCTGTTCTTCTACCGAGACCTTTCCCTCGTTCCGGCTGAATCCTCCGATGCCGAGAACGCGCCCGACTATCGCGTCCACATGGGCGACGCCGATGGCCCGGAGATCGGCGCGGGGTGGAAGCGCACAGGCGAGAAGGCGGGCGAATACGTCTCCCTCGTCATCGACGATCCGACGCTGGCCCATCCGATCCGCGCCAATCTCTTCCAGTCGGGCGACGACAAGTCCGCCTGGGTGCTGAACTGGAACCGCCCGCCCAAGCGCGGCGAGCGGGACTGATCGCATGCGGCGCGCGCTCCTCCTGCTCGCTGGGCTGACAGCGTTCGGCGTACCCGCGGTCGCGGTCCACGCCCAGATGGCGCCCCTCGATCTGCACGCCCCGAGCGATCCCTATGCGTCGTTCATTGCGGAGGCGGCCCAACGCTTCGACATTCCGGCGGGTTGGATAAGGGCCATCATGCGCATCGAAAGCCGCGGCGATCGGCATGCAGTCTCACTCAAGGGCGCGATGGGCCTGATGCAGCTCATGCCGGAGACCTGGGCAGCGCTTCGCGCTCGCTATGGCCTCGGGCGCAACGCGTTCGATCCGCACGACAACATCCTGGCGGGCGCGGCCTTCCTGCGCGAGATGCACGACCGCTACGGATCGCCGGGCTTCCTCGCGGCCTACAATGCGGGGCCTGGACGATACGAGGACTACCGCGACCGCCACCGTCCGTTGCCGGCCGAAACGGTAGCTTACGTCGCGGCGCTCGTCCCTTTTGTCGGGGACGGCGTGACCGATGGGCCTGTCCTGGTGGCGGCCTCCGATCCGTCGTCCTGGACACAAGCGCCGCTCTTCATCACGCGGTCGGCAAGCGCTGAACCGGCCCGTGACGCGACCTCCAAGCAGCAGAAGAACGACAAGCCGACCGCCGTAGCTGTGCACGACTTGTCGGCCATCGCACCGCAATCAGGCGGGCTGTTCGTGGCCGTCTCCGCATCGGGGTCGCAGCAATGATCGCGCTGTTCGGCAGCCTTTCGTTTGCAGCGGACTCACCGTCAGCGTGCGCTTTCCTTGGCGACGCGGTGTTCTCTGCCCCGTCCATCGGTTGCATCGAAGCGCCCGGGTGCGATTTCGTAGGCAGGCGTGGCGTGGGGTGCTGCCGGGAAGAAGGATGGGCGGACAGGGGAGAAGCGCAGGAATCGACCGACAGAGGGCCAGATAAAAGGCCGCAAGGTGCGGCTCTGTCGGTCGGTTGTTTTTGTTGGTGTTTTTGGCTGATCCGGCAATGTGTGGCCTCGGTGCGCAATGTGCGCTGCGACCTCGCCGCCTTGCCGATCCTGGGTTTTCCGCACATTGCCGGAGCCCGCGATGGCTGAGGAGAATGATTTCCAGCCCCGGCCGGGCCGCATCCGCTCGTCGCGCAGCCAGCGGGCGAAGCCCTTCATCGCCCAGGCGCTCGCCGCCGCCCAGCGCGCCGGCGGCGGCGTCTCGCGGCAGGGTCTGCTCCGGAGCGGAAGCCGCTCGACCTTCGGCCGCGGCCGTGTCGCCGCCATCCGGGCGAACCATTTCCTGACAGGCCGCTCGCGCCTGGTGACGGTCAAGGCCCGCGTCGTCCGGCACACCGCGCGTTCGGCCCCGCTCGGCGCCCATCTCGGCTACCTAAAGCGCGAGGGCGTTACCCGGGATGGGGAGAAGGCCCGGCTGTTCGGTCCGGAGACCGAGGACGCCGATCCCAAGGCCTTCGCCGAGCGGAGTGAGGGCGACCGCCACCACTTCCGCTTCATCGTCTCGCCCGAGGATGCGCCAGAGATGGCCGACCTCAAGGGCTACGCCCGCGAGCTGGTCGGCCAGATGGAGAAGGACCTCGGCACCAAGCTCGATTGGGTCGCCGTCGATCACTGGAACACCCAGCACCCGCACGTCCACATCATCGTGCGGGGTGTCGCCGACGACGGCCAGGACCTCGTCATCTCCCGCGACTACATTAAGGAGGGGATGCGCGCCCGCGCGCAGGACCTGGTCACTCAGGAGCTGGGGCTGCGCAGCGATCTCGACATCCGCCGCGCGCTCGAGCGTCAGGTGGACGCCGAGCGCTGGACGCAGCTCGACCGCCAGCTTGTGCGCGACGCTGGCCGGCAGGGTGTCATCGACGTCGCGCCGTCTCCGGGCCAGGAGCCGGACCCGTTCCAGTCGCTGAAGGTCGGACGCCTGCGGCATCTGGAGAATCTCGGCCTCGCGCATCAGATCGGGCCCGGCCAGTGGACGATGGACGAAGCCGCCGAGACGACGCTCCGCGAACTCGGCGAGCGCGGCGACATCATCAAGCGCATTCATCGTGGCTTGCGAGAGAACGGGATCGAACGCGCGGCCGCAAGTTATGTGCTCGCCAGCGAGAGCCTCGATGTGCCCGTCATCGGCCGGCTCGTGGATCGCGGTCTCGACGACGAGCTGAAGGGCACGGCCTACGCCGTCGTCGACGGCGTCGACGGCCGCACCCACCACATCAAATTCCCCGACCTCGACGCGACCGGCGATAGCGCGCCAGGCTCTGTCGTCGAGCTGCGCAAGTTCGACGACGCGCAAGGGCGCCGGCGCGTGGCGCTGGCCGTGCGGTCGGACCTCGCCATCGAGGATCAAGTGACGGCCAGCGGCGCGACCTGGCTCGACCGGCAGGCGGTCGCGCGCGATCCCGTGGCGCTGGGCCAGTCGGGCTTCGGCGCCGAGGTCCGCGACGCGCTGGACCGGCGGGCCGAGCAACTCATCGAGCAGGGTCTCGCCGAGCGCCAAGCGCGCGGCATCACCTTCTCCCACGGCCTGATCGGCACGCTGCGGCGCCGGGAGGTTGAAGCCCTGGGCGAGCGGCTTGCCGCCGACACCGGCCAGGCCTTCAACCAGGCCTCCTCCGGCGAGTACGTCGCCGGGTCGTACCGCCAGCGCTTCGCGCTCGCCTCCGGGCGCTTCGCCATGATCGACGACGGTCTCGGCTTCCAATTGGTGCCCTGGACCCCGTCCCTCGAGAAGCAGCTCGGCCGGCATGTCTCAGGCGTCGCGCGCGACGATGGCGGGATCGACTGGGGCTTCGGCCGCAACAGAGGAATTGGCCTTTAGCCATTCCCGCCGACTGACGACCCAGGTTTACCGAATCAGCGCGTAGATCGAACCCCTCTGCGAGCAACGTCACCGACCGCGAAACCTCTTGGAGAGAGGCGGCCGTTCCAATTCCACAAGCGGAGCGGCTGTAATGTCCAGGCCCGCAGCGGGGCCGCCCTAGCTGTGAGCGATCGGTAAATACACCGCCACCTTCAGCCCGACGTCGTCATTGGCTTGGAATGTCGTATATTCAAAAGCGGTTTGACCGTGTGTCGGGTGGTGAAGTCGTTTGGTCCCCGATGAAGGCCATCGAATCGCGTGGTCTTTCCACCAACCTTCGAATTCCCCGCACCCCGCCTGCACACGATGCAGCAGCTGGACGAAGGCAGGGTCATTTGCCCAAACGTCGTAGGTCGGCCGGAATAGCGCGAGGATCCTCCGTGCCTCGGTCGACCAGCTGTCGCCAAAGACCCGGCGGGCCCGCGGGTCCGCGAGGATGTAGAGAAGCAAGTTTCGGTCTTCGAGCGGCATCGCGCCGAAATCAAAGAGCTCGGCTGCCGCATCATTCCAAGCGAGAATGTCCCAGCGTCGCCCGGTCACATAGGCGGGATGCGGCAGGCTGACGACGAACCTGCTGATGATGGGCGGCACCGTTTCGGGAGAGAAGGCGGGTTGGCTCTTCGCATCTGCCAGACGGCGCAGATGGGCACGCTCCACCGCGTTGAGTTTGAGTGCTCTCGCGAGAGCGTCAATGGTGGTGAGCGAAGGGGCGACCGCTCGGCCTTGCTCCAGCTTGACGTACCACTCGGTGCTGATCCCCGCCGCCTCGGCGACCTCCTCGCGGCGTAGTCCCGGCGTGCGCCGACGGCCTCGCACCGCTCCAGCGTTGTCCGGGACAAGCCTCTCGCGACGCGCCCGCAGGAAATCGCCAAGCTCGACGTTGGCGGCCGTCATGGCACCCCATGAACATGATATAGTATCATCCTAGTATCCTGCCGGCTCTGGCACGGGTTGTCGAGAGCCTCCATTCTGCCTCTACACCACGATGGAGGCGGCGTTGAGGGCAGCGATATTGAAGGCGTTCGGGACGGCGTTGGAGGTGTGCGACGTCGACGATCCAGAGATCGGGACGGGCGAGGTCATCGTCGACGTGGTAGCCGCGCCCGTCCTGTCGTATGCCGATGAGGTTTTCAGTGGCGAGCGACATTATGCGCTCAAGCTGCCGACGATCCCCGGCTGCGGTGCCATCGGCCGCGTCGCTGCGCTCGGCCCAGATGCGACCAAGCTCTCGGTGGGCGACTGGGTCTTCTGCGATCCGACGGTCCGATCCCGCGACGACGCACGGATGCCCGACATCACGCTGCAGGGCTGGAGCGCGCGAGGCGAAAGCGGTCTGAAGCTACAGGACTATTTTGGTGACGGCCCATACGCGAGCCGGATGCGGCTGCCGACAGAGAACGCTGTTCCGATCGGGACAATCCAGAAGGAGGAAGCGGGCCGGTGGTGCGCACTGGTAACGCTGCTGATCGCCTATGGCGGCCTTCGCCGGATGCAGTTGCAAGCCGGCGAGACCCTACTCGTCAGCGGTTCGACCGGGAACTTCGGCAGCGCCACGATCGCCCTGGCCCTCGCCATGGGCGCCGGATGCGTCGTAGCAGTGGGTCGCAATGGCGCAGTTCTGGCCGAACTCGAGCGCCGCTTCGGAAAGCGTCTATGCTCCGTTCATCTGACCGGAGACGCCGAGATGGACGCTGCTGCCATACATAAGGCGAGTCCGCAGCAAATCGACGCCGTGCTCGACTTCCTACCGCCGTCCGCTCCAGCCTCGGCAGTACGCACCGCGCTCATGACTGTGCGTCCTTACGGCCGGGTCGTTCTGATGGGCGGCGTTGGTATGCTGGGCGGTGAGGAACTCGCATTGCCCTATCCCTGGATCATGCGAAACTTGATCACTGTGTCGGGTCAGTGGATGTATCCGCGCGAGATCATCCCCGATTGCATTGCCCTCGTCCGCAGCGGACTCCTGCAACTCGATCACTTCAGGGTAGCCGAATTCACGATCGAGAACATCCAGCAGGCGATCGATCATGCCTCGGCGCATGCCGGCGCCTTCAACCTGACCGTGGTGCGTCTGTGATTGCATCGAGAGACCCAACGATCTCGCAACGCCTGAACATCCCTAGGGGGACAGACCGATGGAAGCACGGCTGTCTGCAGTCAGAGTTATGATTGCTTGCGATGCGGTTCAGCCATTCATCTAACAGATGGTGAGTACGCTGACGTCGGCCTCAGTCAAGGTTGCGCGGAGCGCGATCGCAGCCGCTGCAGCGCCCGACGCCTGCAGCATGGGATCACGGCTCTAACCAGTCTCTCAGACTGGCGGCTTAGGTTCAGCGAACCAGCGTGTCGCTGCCTGGCGAAAGCCTTCATCATCTTCGGCGCTGTCCGCCGCCCAGGCGACAAAGCCGTCGGGGCGGACGAGCACCGCGCTCAATCCAAGCCGGTTCTCGGCGCTGCTCGAAACGGTGTTGATCCTGCCCTGCCAGCGCTCCGCGACCGCCCGCAATGGCGCGCCGGCGTCGAAATCCAGCAGCAGCCCCTTTCCGTCCCGCAGAAGGCGGCCGAGCCTGAGCCCGTCCGTCAGCGCGAAGTCGGGAACGCTCCGGCCCACGAGCGGATGTCGACCGCCGAGGTCATAGCGCAGCGATACGCGCCATAGCTTTTCGGCGAAGTAGGTCGCGCCGTCGCGCGTCCCGATGAGATCGCGGATGATCTCCGCCAGAGCCCGCGTGTCCTGGGTGGGACGCATGAGCGCGACCTGCGCGCGCGACCAGTCGAGGATGCGTGCGCCCTCGGGATGTCGTTCCGTAAAATAGCTGTCGAGGAGGTCGGCCGGCGCATCGCCGCGGATCGTGGCCGCCAGCTTCCAACCCAGGTTCATCGCGTCGCCGAGGCCGAGATTGAGCCCCTGGCCGCCGAGCGGAGAATGGGTATGGGCGGCGTCGCCAGCGAGCAGCACCCGGCCGTTACGATAGGCTGCCGCCTGGCGGGCGCGGTCGGTCCAGGTGGTCGCGAGCCGGAGCGCGGTCACGGTGACGCCCGTGCCGGAAACGCGGCGTAGCACCGCCTGCACGTGATCGAGCGTGATCGGCTGGGTCCGGTGGAAGGCACCGCCGTCGAAGTCGACCATCGCGATCGTGCCGGGCTTCGCGTAGGTGTACATGCCCGTCGGCGTGTAGGTGCGTCCGGTGCAGAGTGCGTCCGGGTCGGCCAGTTCCACCTCGACCGAGTAGCCGGTGAATTCAGGATCGGTACCGACGAACTCAAAGCCGGCGGCCCTGCGCACCGTGCTGCGGCCGCCATCGCAACCGATCAGCCAACCCGTATGGAAATTCTGGCCGGTGGCGCGGACGATCACGCTTTCGTCGGTCTGCTCGAAACCCTCGACCGCAACGCCGCGCCTGATCTCCGCCCCCGTCGCGATCGCTCGGACGGTCAGAAGGTTTTCGAGGGACTGCATGTCCACCGCGAGATTGAATCCGGTCGGGCTCGGCAGCCGGTAAGGCCACTGCGAGGCATCGACGTCCTCGTGGAAGAACTGGATCCCGGCGAAATGGCCCGCGGCCCGGCGTGACTGCCGCTGCTGTATCCAATGGGCGGATGCCTTGGTCGCGCCAGACGCGGCGTTCGCCTGGCTCGCAGCTTTGATATCGTCGAGCAGGTCACGCCGGTCGAGGGCCTCGAGCGTCGGCGTCGACAGACCGCGCATGCCGAAGGGCAGGACTTTCAGTGGCGAATGCGGATCGTCGGCCTGTTCCAGGACAAGTACGGAAACACCCGCGAGCCTCAGCTCACAGGCGAGCAACAGCCCGACCGGGCCGGCGCCGGCGATGATAACGTCGTGGGTGTGGGAGATCGGCATGTCACGCTCCTGTGTCGATGGTGTTCGACCGGAGCGTTCCTCGCGTTGGAGACCGCACGGACGAACGGCCGGGCGCCCTCAGAGCGTCCGATGTTCGTCGTGGGGATCTCGGCACGAGGCCAAAGACCAGAGCTTTCGTTACCGAAAGGACTTGGGCTGACCAGACCAAGCCTGCCTTTTCCGACGTGTAAACTGTAAAGGAGCTTCCCGGGGCCCGCAACGGTCATCGGGGGGCAGCGTGGAGACCCAGGCGGCTTTGCTTTGCCACCTGGTCCCATGATCGCTTCCCGACGTCGGTCTGTTTCGCGTCCCAACTAGCGTTCGTGGACAAAGGTGGTCCAGAGGAAGGCTGAGGCGATGGAGACGAAGCCGAGATAAGATTGTGCGGTCTTGTCGTATCGAGTGGCGACACGCCGCCAGTTCTTGAGCTTGTTGAACATGCGCTCGATGCGGTTTCTTAGCTTATAAGCATGCCGATCATGGCTGGCGGGGTTTCGTCTCCCGCGTTTGGCGGGGATCACGGGCCGCGCGCCGGTGTATGAGATGTCGGCCCGGATCTGGTCGGCGTCATAGCCACGATCCGCCAGAAGCCTATCGAGACGACCGCCGATGGCACGGAACAACGGTTCAAAGCCTTGCTGATCGTGCGCCTGTCCAGGCGTCAAGACGAAGGCGAGCGGGAGGCCGCGTGCATCGCAGCGGGCGTGGAGCTTGGTCGAGAAGCCGCCGCGCGATCGGCCGAGCGCCTCGGCCGGGCCAGCGCCTTTTTTATCCCGGCAGCGCAGTGATGGGCGCGCACGACCGTGCTGTCGATCATGTCGGCCGACCGGTCGCGGCCGACCAGTTCAGCCAAGGTTTCCAGCAGGGCCTCGAACACGCCCTGTTCGACCCAGCGGCGATAGCGCCGGAACACGCTGTTCCACTTGCCGTAGCAGGGCGGAAGATGACGCCATTGCGCTCCCGTCCGCGCCATCCACATCATGCCGTCGAAAAAGCGGCGATTATCCCCCGCAGGCCGACAGCCCCGGCCTGCCTCAGCCGGAAGTAGCGGGCCAATCAACGCCCACTCCGCATCCGTCGCCCCGATCGTCCCGTCCAACGCCGCCTCCAAATGGCAGCGTTGAATCAATCCCACTCAGCCCCGTCAAGCTTTGTCCACGAGCGCTAACGGCGAGACTCATGGCGATGACTACTCTTCATCGAGAGCAGTCGTTCTACCGAGCCAGGTTTATTCCGCCTCGGCCATCCACTGCACCGCATCCTCGCCGGCCGGGATCCTGAGCGGCGCGTGCGGGTCAGTGGCCGCCCGCCAGACCGCCACAGCCACATCGGCGGCATGCGTCACCGGACCGGTGTCGTCGCGGAAACGGGCGATCATGCCTTCGATCAGCGGCTTGTAGTCGGGGTTATCGAGCCCGCGCAGATGCGGCATCGCGTTGTTGCCGAAGTTCGTTTCCGGCGAGCGGCCGGGGAGCACAATATGCACCCGTACGCCGAACGGCTCCATCTCGACCGCGAGGCTCTCGGTGAGCGCGTTCACCGCCGCCTTGCTCGCGCGATAGACGCTGACCAGCGGCAGCGGCTTGAGCGTCACCGTCGACGTGACGTTGATGACCACGCCGCTACGGCGCTCGCGAAAGCCGGGCAGGATCGCCTGCAGCATCGCCAGCGTGCCGAGCGTATTGGTCTCGAACAGTTGCCGCGCCGTGTCCGGCTCGATCAACTCGATCGGCACGGCGGCGCCGAACCCGGCATTGTTGACCAGCACGTCGATCTCACCCGCCTGGTCGAGCGCGCGCGCGATGCTGCCCGGGTCGGTGACGTCCAGCGGCAGGACGACGAGATTGGCGGAGGTGGGCAGGATGTCGGCCTTGGGCTGGCGCATCGTGGCGACGACCTTCCAGCCCTTCTCGAGGAACAGTTTCACGGTTTCGAGGCCGAAGCCCGAGGAACAACCGGTGATCAGGACGGTGGACATGGAAGCACTCCGAGTTGGTTGGTGGTCACCTGGATATGGCGAAGGGTGATGAGACCGCCTATGGTCGGAAGTCCGTGATACATTTGCGATCGTCCTGCCATGACCGTCGACCCACTTGCCGAGATCGTGACCTTGCTCCAGCCCTCGGCCAGCTATTCCAAGCTCGTCGAATATGCCGGCCGGTGGCGCCTCCGCCGCGACATCGCGGGCAAGCCTGTATTCTTCGCGGTGCTGGAGGGCGCGTGTCGGGTCGTATCGTCCGGCCGGCCGCCGATCATCGTCCGGAAGGGCGATTTCGTGCTGTCGCCCGTGACCAAGGATCATGTCGTCGAGAGCATCGAGGCGCCGCCGCACGGGATCGCGATGACGCCGACGGAGATTGGTGAGGGACGATTCCGGGTCGGGCCGCCCAGCGAGCCGGTCAATCTCAGGATGCAGGTCGGGGTCTGCAGCTTCGCCTCGCCCGATGCCGCCCTGCTCGTCTCGCTGCTGCCGGCGATGATCGTCGCCCGCGACGAGCCGCGGCTTGCCCTGCTGCTTCAGCTTGTGGGCGACGAGACGCGCCACGCCCGCCCGGCGCGGGAGCTGGTGCTGGAGCGCCTGCTCGAGGTGCTGCTCATCGAGGCGCTACGCTGTGGGGCCGACATCCTGTCGGTGCCGAGCCTCGCGCGGGGGCTGTCGGACGATCGCCTGGTGTCCGCCTTGCGCGCCATGCATGCGCGGCCCGCGCATGGCTGGACCGTGGCCGATCTCGCCGCCGAGGCGGCGATGTCGCGGTCCGCCTTCTTTGCGCGCTTCAGCCGCGTCGTCGGGTTACCCCCGATCGAGTATCTGCTGACCTGGCGCATGGCACTCGCCAAGCGGCTGCTACGCACGCGGGAGCTGGCGATCGAGCATGTCGCCGCGCAGGTCGGCTACGCCTCGGCGAGCACGTTCAGCACCGCCTTCACCCGCCATGTCGGGATGCCGCCGATCAGATATGCCCGGGCGATGCTCCCAGCCTAGACGGCGACTAGCGCCGCGACGGCGGCGGCGGCGGCGAAGCCGAGGCGGCGCCGATGCCGAGCAACAGCGCGGCCCGTAGAGGCCGGCCGCCTATCCGACGATTGGGGCGCCGATCGGTGTGCCTGCCAGCGCGATGCCGCCGCTCATCGCTGGTTCGGTCGAGTGCCCTGGCCATGCGTTGGCGATCAAATATATTTACCAGGGTATAATTGACCGTGCCATTTTATTCCGGGTAATAATCCTCGCCTTGGATGGCCAATGTCCGGCGAAGCTTCAAAACCCTGTACCGCGTTCGAGGGCGAGCACCTGCTCCTGAGGGGGCCGCTGCTCGAAGTGGCGTTGGCAGTCAAAGCGGCCAGCGACTCGGGTGCTTCGACACTGGTCCTCGTCTTCGACGACAAGACGGGCCAAGTCATCGACCTGGATCTTCGTGGCACGAAGGCGGACATCATCGATCGGCTCTCGCGAGCGCTAGAAACCTATGTGGGCCGGTATCGATCAGCGCCGACGGAACCAGCCGGATCTTCGCCTGCGGATCCGGAATCGAGAGCGCGGGGCCGGCCCAAGTTGGGCGTGGTTTCGCGCGAGGTGACGCTGCTGCCGAGGCATTGGGACTGGTTGGTCACGCAACCGGGAGGCGCCTCGGCGACCTTACGGCGGCTCGTCGAGGACGCGAGGCGAACGGCTGGTCCCGGTGCGAGCCGTCGCGCCGTCCAAGAGGCGGCTTATCACTTCATGCTGGCGATGGCAGGCAATCGGCCGGGCTACGAGGAGGCGACGCGCGCGCTCTTCGCCGACGACCGATCGAAGCTGGAACAGTCAATCGCGGCGTGGCCGGACGCAATTCGCGCTCACATTCTGGACCTGGCCTTCGGGGGCCGGGCCGCTTCCCGCGATTGAACGGAGGACACTATGACCGCGCACGCCAGCGGCCCGCATCTCGAGCCGACACAAGAATCGGGCCTGCGCTTTATCCAGCGCGACATCGGCGGCCCGGTGCTCATGCTCAACCTGCTGCGCTTTCGGGCGACAGCGGATTACACCGATCATCCCGACCTGGCGCCGGCGGCTCCCATCAGCGGCGCGAACGCTTTCGACAGCTACATTCGGTACACGCTTCCCTTTCTTCGCGAGAGCGGCGGCGATGTCGTCTTCCTGGGGGCCGGCGGACCCTTCCTGATCGGTCCGGATGATGAACGGTGGGATTTGGCGATGCTCGTCCGCCAAAGCAGCGTCGCTTCATTTCTGAGCTTCGCCACGAACGAGGCATACCGAGCGGGGCTCGGCCATCGCGCGGCCGCGATCGAGGACTCGCGTCTTCTTCCCCTGACCGAGCTGCCTTTGCCGGCGCAATCTCGAAGGAGCGAACCATGACCATCGTGAGCGCCAACGGCATCGAGTTGGCCTACGACAGTTTCGGCGACGAGAGTCGCCCAGCTATCCTGTTGATCAGCGGACTCGGCACCCAGATGATCCGATGGACGGCGTCATTTTGCGCGGCGCTCGTCGACCGCGGCTATCGCGTCATCCGCTTCGACAACCGGGACTCTGGGCGCTCGACTCATTTCACCCAATCCGCGCCTCCGGATTTCAGCATGCTGGGCGCGGCGCTGGCGGCTGGCAAGCGCCCCGATGTGCCCTACACCCTCTATGACATGGCCGCGGACGCCGTAGGATTGCTGGATGTTTTGTCGATCGCTCGCGCTCACGTTGTTGGGCGATCGATGGGCGGGATGATCGCGCAGGTCATGGCGAGCGAATATCCTGATCGGGTCTTGTCCCTGACCTCGATCATGTCGAGCACTGGCAATCCGTCCCTCCCGCAGGCCGCACCCGCGGTGATGGCGGCGATGATGGGCCCCGGGCCCGACCCCTTTGCGGACGAGGAAGGTTTTCTCGTGCATAGCTCGGCCTTCGCGCGTCTGATTGCCGGAACCGGCCGCGCTTTTGACGAGGGCCAACACAGAACGCTCGTGCGGGAGGAATTACAGCGCGACTACGATCCGACAGGCGCGGGACGACAGATCGCTGCTATGGCGGTCGCCGGCGATCGGCGTTCGCGCCTGGCGACGATCTTGGCGCCGACGCTCGTCATCCATGGCAAGGATGATCCTCTCATCCCTCCGGCCTGCGGCGAAGATACCGCCGCCTCGGTGCCACGTTCCGAACTTATGATGGTAGAGGGCATGGGACACGAACTGCCACCACAGTTATACGGATTGGTGGCTGAGGGAATCCAACGGACGGCCCAAGCCGCCCAAGACCGGACGCCAATCTCGTCATAGTATCCTGACCTCCGACCAACTACCTACGCGCCTTTAAGTCTTTTTGCGCCGTATCGCGCTGGGCTTCCCCTTCACAAGTATCGGACTTGCAATTCCCAAACCGGCTCGACGAATTCATGGAGCCGAAGGGAATTACGATGCCTGCGACCAAGATTCTCTGGGGTCAAATCATCACCGTCTTCGCCATCGTCTTGCTGGCGATCTGGACCGCTACCGAATGGACGGCCTGGCGGCTCGGCTTTCAGCCCGAGCTGGGGCGGCCCTGGTTCGAGATCCTACACTTCCCGTTCTACCTCCCTCCGGCCTTCTTCTGGTGGTGGTACGCCTACGACGCCTATGCGCCGTCGATCTTCATCGAGGGCGCCTACATCGCATCATCCGGCGGGCTCATCGCCGCGACCGCCGCCATCGGCATGTCAGTCTGGCGCGCGCGCGAGGCGAAGAACGTCGAGACCTACGGCTCCGCACGTTGGGCGCAACCGAAGGAGATCGCCGAAGCTGGCCTGCTCGGCCCCGATGGCTTGGTGCTGGGCCGCCATGACCGCAGCTACCTCCGCCATGATGGGCCGGAGCATGTGCTATGCTTCGCGCCGACCCGATCAGGCAAGGGCGTCGGCCTGGTCATCCCCTCGCTCCTGACCTGGCCGGGTTCGGCCATCGTTCATGACATCAAAGGAGAGAACTGGCAGCTCACTGCGGGCTTCCGGGCGCAGCACGGCCGCGTGCTGCTGTTCGACCCGACCAATGCGAAGTCGTCAGCCTATAATCCACTGCTCGAGGTCCGCCGCGGCGAGTGGGAGGTTCGCGACGTCCAGAACATCGCCGACATCCTGGTCGACCCGGAAGGCAGCCTTGAGAAACGGAATCACTGGGAAAAGACCAGTCACGCGTTGCTGGTCGGCGCCATCCTGCACGTCCTCTACGCCGAGGAGGACAAAACGCTCGCCGGTGTTGCGTCCTTCCTCTCCGATCCCAAGCGGCCGATCGAGTCGACGCTCTCGGCGATGATGCGAACGCCGCACCTCGGCGAGGCTGGCGTCCATCCCGTCGTCGCTTCTGCCGCGCGCGAGCTGCTGAACAAATCCGGCAACGAACGGTCCGGCGTGCTGAGCACGGCCATGTCGTTCCTCGGCCTCTATCGCGATCCAGTTGTGGCCGAGGTGACGCGTCGTTGCGACTGGCGGATCGGCGACATCGTGGCCAGTGATCGGCCGACGACGCTCTACCTCGTCGTGCCGCCGTCCGACATCAACCGGACCAAACCGCTCATCCGCCTGATCCTCAACCAGGTCGGCCGGCGGCTGACGGAGGACCTGCAGGCCAAGGCCGGGCGACGCCGTCTCCTCTTGATGCTCGACGAGTTCCCGGCGCTCGGCCGCCTCGACTTCTTCGAATCCGCGCTCGCCTTCATGGCCGGCTACGGCATCAAGAGTTTCCTGATCGCGCAGTCGCTGAACCAGATCGAGAAGGCCTACGGCCCCAACAACTCGATCCTCGACAACTGTCATGTGCGGGTCAGCTTCGCGACCAACGACGAGCGGACGGCAAAGCGGGTCAGCGACGCGCTCGGCACCGCGACCGAGATGAAGGCGATGAAGAACTATGCCGGCAGCCGACTGTCGCCCTGGCTCGGCCACCTCATGGTCTCCCGCTCGGAGACCGCGCGCCCGCTGCTGACGCCAGGCGAGGTGATGCAGCTCCCGCCCACTGACGAGATCGTCATGGTGTCGGGCGTCCACCCGATCCGCGCGAAGAAGGCGCGCTACTACGAGGATGAACGGTTTCAGGAGCGCATCATGGCGCCGCCCGTGCTCACGCGACCGAAGGAGGGGCGGCCAGATGATTGGAGTTCGCGCCCGCTGCCGCCCCGACCACCGGCGCCGGCTGGAGTCGATGGCGAGGACACCGACGACGAGGATCCGAAGAACACTGACCGGCGCAAGCAGCCGGAACTCAGCCAAGGCTCCGTCGAGAAGCAAGCTCCGATCGAGAATGAGTTCGCGCTCGATCAGGTCGACGAGATGGAGGAGGACGCGCCTCGCATCGGCCGCATGAACGACCTCATGCAGGGCCTCGCCCAGCAAGCCTCGCTCGATCCCGGCGACGATCTGGGGATGTGAGGCGCTGATGGTCACGGCAAAGAAGAAGGCCCAGCTTTCCGTCTACCTCGACCCGGATGTCATGCAGGCCTTGTCGGCCTATGCCGCGCGCCGGGACCATTCGATGTCGCTGATCGCCGAAGCCGCGATCGCGTCATTCCTGTCGCCGGATGCGGACGAGCGGAGGGAGGCTGCTATCGCGAAGCGGCTCGACCAGCAGGATCGGCGCCTGGCGCGGCTTGAACGCGATGTCGGTATCGGTGTCGAGACGCTGGCGCTGTTCATCCGCTTCTGGCTCAACACGACGCCGCCGCTGCCGGAGCCGGCGGCCAAGGCCGCTCGTGCGCAGGCCGGGGCGCGCTATGACAATTTTGTCGCCACGCTTGGCCGGCGTCTGAACGAAGGTCCGAAGCTAAGGCAGGAGATCGCAGAAGACACGGTCGAGCGGACTGTGTGCGACTAAGATCGGCGATCAGGGTCGGACGATAGATTCGTTGCGGACGCCACCGAGATCATGCGATGCCGTGTGGGCCATAGAGGTGCTGCGCGCGACCGCATAGCGCTACTTCTCTCTGATCGCGTAACGCCTTTCGCGCTTGAGGAAGGCGACGTCGCCGCCTTCCAGTATATTGCAGACCTGTTGACGCATGCCGGTCTCGGGGGGGTGGTTCTCTTCAAGAGAACCGGAATTGTAGCTGATGATGGGAAGGCCGTTCTCCTGCTTCTCGCCGGTGGCGACGATCACCTGCTCAGAATCAGAGTTCACGACGAGATTCGGGTTGTGTGTGATGACGATGATCTGTCGCCTCACCTTTGCCAGCCGAAAGTATGGAGTCAGAAGGTTATAGATTGACTCGTTGTCGAGGTTCTCGTCGGGCTGGTCGACAACCAGCGGCCTGCTGTCCTCGATATCCATGCCGAGATAGAGGATCAGGAGCACGATGCCCTTGGTGCCGGGGGACAGGCTTTCTAGTTCGGCGCCGTTAAACTTGAGGCCGTATTCGAGGCGAATATGGCTGACCTCATAAAGCCAGTTCAGCACATCCTGAAGCGTGACGCCGTTCCGGACGTAGCTCTTCCACGGCAGCTCCTTCTTCCTGAATTCACCCATGAAGATTTCAAAGGCAGTCCGGATCCGCTCCGGATCGCCGCTCGCCCATGCCGGGAGAAGGATGCGGTTCGCCGCCTTGCCTAATTGCTCGACGCTGCCGTAAGGCACGGCGCGCCGTTGGTCGAACAGAGCCGCGCCGCGCTCGATCCATGTGGAAACGTCAGCCGCCCAGCGGATGGCGAACTCAAGTTCCCTGCCCTTTAGAAGGGCCTGTTTGGTCAGACGCTCCCTGATCGGATCGTAAAGCCCCTGAAGCGCTTGCTGTTCCAGCTTAAGGTTTGCGAAGTACGCCACATAGGCGTCGAGACGCTTGGTCCCGAAAGTCGCGATCTGCGCCGAGCCGTTTTCTTCGACGTTCTTGATCTCGGCATTGAGCCGTTCGACCTCGGTGTTGATAACGGCGACGCGGTTCTGAATCTGCTTCGTTCGCTCCTGGCGCGCCTTGTCCGCGGTCTCCCGTTTCATCAGCTCGTCTATCTCTGCCAGAAGCTTGCGGATCGTGCCAGCAGCTGGAGGTTCGCCGCCCTCGACCACAGCGATGGCTTCGTTGACGGCCTTCTCTCGCGCGGCTAGCGGCGGCTCGATCTCGGCGGGGAAATCTGGCCGGAACTTCTTCCATTCGCCTTCGGGCACACCGACCTCACGGAGCGTCGGCTGTAACTGTTCGAAGAACCGCTCCATCTGCACTCGGAACGCGCCGGTGCGGGTCCGGATGTCTGCGATACGCTGAAGGTTCTGCTTGTGCGCAGCTACGCCTTGCTGGGCCTTAGTCAGCTCCTGCCGCTTCTGCTGCAATTCCTCCTGAACCTTGGCTTCGGCCTCCGAGGCAGGCGCGGGCAATTGCTTCAGTAGACCCTCCCGCTCCTCGGTTAAGGTTTTGACGCGTGCCTGCTTCTCTGGGGTCTTGGCAATCAGGTCCCGCAACGCGCATTCGTCGCGAATGACCGCATACATCTCGTCCCGCAGACGGTTGCCCTCTTCGCGGACACCCTCGGTCTTGATGAGCCGCAGTTCCTCGAAGTCGGACGCGTTCAGCGTGTCGGTCGGGTCGAGGTAGTGGAAGACGACCTTCTCGATTTCGCGGACCAGCTCCTTGGTGATGCCGTCCTTAGCGCAGATGCGCTCGACATAGTTCTGTGAGAGGTAGTGGACCTCATTCGTGGGACGGCGATCCCGACCGACTATGCCTTCCGATGTATGACCGTCAGCCCAATGAAGAGTGACTTTCATGCCGTCGAGGTGGCCGCTGGAACGTTTGAGGAAGCAGTCCTTTTCGGCAGGATCCCAGCTTCCAGCAGCGAACGCGATCAAGTCGGCAAGCGCCGATTTCCCCGATCCCTTCTGGCCGATGATCGAAACCATCCCCGCATTGAGTGGAATGGACACGTCGGAGAACCATCCCTTGCCGTCGCTCAAAGTGACGCGGGAGATGACGCGCGCCTCGTCATAGTACACCGGCGGCGAGGCACCGATGTAGACGCGGTCCGCGGGCTCGTGGAGGATCTGGCGCAAGCCTTCGAACGTGGTGTCGGCCTTGATCCAGCAATAGCGAAGCTCGCACTCCGCCGGCACCGCTGCGCAATCGTGGCCCTTTTTGCCCCTCTTCGCGCAGGGGTGCCCGATTTCGGGATAGCCGTGGCAATCAGAGCCGTGGACGCAGGGCTTGAGCGTCTTGAACTCCCTGAGGAAATGCTCTTCGCCGTCGGTGTATTGCGGCTCGCGGGCCAGCGCCCAGTTGCGCGTGGCGGGGTTGCCCGCGAACAGCGCATCGGAACGCTGGATCAGCAGCTTGCGAGTATGATGGTCCTGTGAGTCCCACTTGAGCTTGGGTAGATCTTCGTCCGCCACGACGCAAAACAGGAATTTATCCTTGAACCTGCTGTCCTGAAGCGCCTGAAGGATATGGTTGTCGTCCACCACGGCGTTGGTCATGCCGACGAACAGCGCGTCCCCCTGTTCACCAAACGGTGGATGCTCCTTGATGAGCCGCTCGCCGAACTGCCGCAGATTTTCGACCTTCAGCTTGTGCGTCTCGGCGGTCGCCTGCGGCTTGGCCTGATTGGTGAAGGTCAGGTCGTGTAGGAAATTCTCCTTGATGTCGCGGATCGCCACCTCGTCCGACAGGATGACGTGGCAATTGATGCGATTCGGCCCGACGAGCGTTCTCAGGCGGAACTCGATATTGGGGAGGACGCGCATCCCCGCGATCTGTTCGATCTCCTCCGCGCTGAACAGTGCCTTCAGCTTGGCAGGGTTGGCGAGGTAGTCCTCCTTGACCTTCTTGTAACCGTCTATGGTGAAATAGTCGGTGAGGCCAATGACGGCGATGCCCTTAGTGAGCGCCATCCGGAAAAGGTTCTGGACGTAGACGTCCCAGTCGCTGCCGAACTGGTTGTTGAGGTGCGACGCGGGGGTGTGGACCTGAAGATCCCATTTGCGCCACTCGGAACCGCGCGGCCCAACGTCCTTGTATTCTTTCATTTATTCTGGACACCTCCCGCACGTCGAATAGCACAGGTTGACATCCGGCGGGAGCCTCAATCCCGCGATCGGTCGCAGCGCCCCTGCATGCAGCAATCCTAGCAGTCGATCTCTGGCTACGGATTGTGGAAACCGAGCCGCGGCGAAGGTCGGACCGGCTCCAACAACCGGACCCTCCCAGGGGCACTGATACATTGAAAGCTGACGGCTTGAGCAACTTAGAACCAATGCCGGCATCGATGGAGAATCACTTCGCACCCAGCAAGTCTTTTTTCCCTGCGCTACGCTGGCCTCCTACGCCGCCTGAATACTTGTTGAACTGCCCTATTTCCTGCCTTTTCTAATCATCCCCGTCGCCAATCGCGCGTCGCGATTGGCCAATGACGGGGACGATCGTGGCGGCAGCTCCGCTCCATTCCGAGGCCTTCTCACGCGGCGCGCGCATGCTGCGCACCGCGCTCGGCCCGGCGATCGCCGCCTTCCTCGAAGACCCGTCGATCGTCGAGGTGATGCTCAATCCCGACGGCCGGCTCTGGATCGACCGGCTGTCGGGTGGCCTCGAAGATAGCGGTCGCACGCTGTCGCCCGCCGATGGCGAGCGGATCGTGCGCCTGGTCGCGCACCATGTCGGCGCCGAGGTCCACGCGGACAGGCCGCGCGTCTCGGCCGAGCTGCCCGAGACGGGAGAGCGGTTCGAGGGGCTGTTGCCGCCCGTCGTCACAGCGCCGGCCTTCGCGATCCGCAAGCCCGCCGTCGCAGTTTTCACCCTCGACGATTACGTCGCCGCCGGCACTATGACCGCTGGCCAGACGGCCGCCCTGCGGGCCGCCGTCGCGACGCGCAAGAACATCCTCGTCGCCGGCGGCACCGGCACCGGCAAGACGACGCTCACCAACGCGCTGCTGGCCGAGATCGCCGGCACGAGCGACCGCGTGGTGCTGATCGAGGATACGCGCGAGTTGCAGTGCCGAGCGCCGAACCTCGTGGCGATGCGGACCAAGGACGGGGTCGCTTCGCTGTCCGACCTCGTTCGCTCCTCGCTGCGCTTACGACCAGACCGCATCCCCATCGGTGAGGTGCGCGGCGCGGAAGCGTTGGATTTGCTCAAAGCTTGGGGAACCGGCCACCCCGGCGGGATCGGAACGATCCACGCCGGCACCGCGCTCGGCGCTATCCGGCGCCTCGAACAGCTCATCCAGGAAGCTGTCGTCACCGTCCCCAAGGCGCTCATCGCCGAGACCATCGATCTCGTCGCGGTGCTGCGCGGTCGCGGCAGCGAACGCCGCCTCTCCGAACTCGCCCTCATCGCCGGTCTCGATCCCGCCACCGGCGATTACCGCGTCCAACCCGCCGAGGCGGGCGGCGATCTCGGAGACCCCTCATGATCAGTGTTCTCGCCACCGGCCGCAGGATGCATCGGCGCGCTCTCGACGTCATCACCTTCGCTGCGCTCTCGCTGACTTTCGCTCCGGCGGCCTATGCCTCCGGCTCCTCCATGCCGTGGGAGACGCCGCTCAACTCGATCCTGGAGTCGGTGCAAGGCCCGGTCGCCAAGATCATCTCGGTGATCATCATCACCGTGACCGGCCTGACGCTCGCCTTCGGCGATACCTCGGGCGGCTTCCGCCGGCTGATCCAGATCGTCTTCGGTCTCTCGATCGCCTTCGCGGCGTCAAGCTTCTTCCTCTCGTTCTTCTCGTTCAGCGGCGGGGCGCTGGTCTGATGGCCGCGATCGTCGATCCCGAAGTGCCCGGCTTCTTCGCGCCGGTCCATCGCGCACTTACCGACCCGATCCTGATGGGCGGGGCGCCACGGACTGTCGCGATCGCCAACGGCACGCTGGCGGCGGCGATCGCGCTCGGCCTCCGACTCTGGATCCCCGGTGCGCTCATTTGGGCCGTCGGGCATGCCGCCGCCGTCTGGGCGGCGAAGCGCGACCCGCAGTTTGTAGACGTGGTGCGCCGCCACCTTCGTTATCCCGCACATCTGGGGGTCTGAGGCGGCCATGCTCAACCTCGCCGAATATCGCCATCGCCCCGCCGGTCTCGCCGACTTCCTGCCCTGGGCCGCGCTCGTTGAGGAGGGTGTGGTCCTCAACAAGGACGGCTCGTTCCAGCGTACGGCCCGTTTCCGCGGGCCGGATCTTGACAGCGCGACGCCGGCCGAACTTGTCGGCGTCACCGCGCGGCTGAACAATGCGCTGCGCCGCCTCGGTTCCGGCTGGGCGATCTTCGTCGAGGCGCAGCGGATTGCCGCCCAAACCTATCCGCACTCGACCTTCCCCGATCCGGCATCGGCGTTGGTCGATCTCGAACGGCAGGACGCCTTCGAAGAGGCGGGCGCGCACTTCGAGAGCCGCTATTTCCTGACCTTCGTTTGGCTGCCACCAGCCGAGGACGCGTCCCGCATCGAGGGCTTTCTCTACGAAGGCCGTTCGCAGAGCGGCGTTGATCCGTGGGAGTTGCTACGCGGCTTCATCGATCGGACTAACCGCGTCCTGCAACTGGTCGAAGGCTTTATGCCCGAGGTCGCCTGGCTAGATGACGGCGACACACTCACCTATCTGCACTCGACCATCTCGACCCGCCAGCAGCGCGTCCGCGTCCCCGAGACGCCGATGCACCTCGACGCGTTGCTCGCCGACGAACCGCTCGCCGGTGGCCTCGAGCCGCGTCTCGGATCGCATCACCTGCGCACCCTCACCGTAGTCGGATTCCCGACCGCGACCCATCCGGGCATCCTCGACGAATTGAACCGGCTGGCTTTCCCCTACCGCTGGTCCACCCGCGCGATCCTCCTCGACAAGACCGAGGCGGTGAAGCTGCTGACCAAGATCCGTCGGCAGTGGTTCGCCAAGCGCAAGTCCATCGCCGCGATCGTCAAGGAGGTGATGACCAACGAGGCCTCGACATTGGTCGACAGCGACGCGGCCAATAAGGCGGCCGACGCGGACCTGGCGCTGCAGGAACTCGGCTCCGACGATGTCGGCCAGGCCTATGTCACCGCCACGGTCACCGTCTGGGACGAGGACCCCGGCCTCGCCGCCGAGAAGCTCCGCCTCGTCGAGAAGGTAATCCAGGGCCGCGACTTCACTTGCATGCCGGAAGGCGTGAATGCGCTGGAGGCCTGGCTCGGGTCCATCCCCGGCCACGCCTACGCCAACGTCCGCCAGCCGCCGGTCTCGACGCTTAACCTGGCGCACATGATCCCGCTCTCGGCTGTCTGGGCCGGTCCAGCCCGCGACGAGCATTTCCAGGCGCCGCCGCTGCTCTTCGGCAAGACCGAAGGCTCGACGCCGTTCCGCCTCAGCCTGCATGTCGGCGACGTCGGTCACACCCTGATCGTCGGGCCGACCGGCGCCGGCAAGTCCGTGCTGCTGTCGCTGATGGCGATGCAGTTCCGCCGTTATCGCAACAACCAGATCTTCGCCTTCGATTTCGGCGGCTCGATCCGCACCGCCGCGCTCGCCATGGGCGGCGATTGGCACGATCTCGGCGGCAGTCTGTCGGCGGGATCGGAGCATTCGGTCTCGCTTCAACCGCTGGCGCGGATTGACGATCAGGCCGAGCGGGCCTGGGCAGCGGAATGGGTGACGGCGATCCTCGCCAAGGAAGGCGTCACGATAGACCCGACCGCAAAGGAGCATGTCTGGTCGGCGCTGACGTCGCTGGCTTCTTCCCCGGTGGGCGAGCGGACCATCACCGGCTTGGCGGTGCTGCTGCAATCGACGGCGCTGAAGCAGGCGCTCCAGCCCTATTGCGTTGGAGGGCCGTCCGGTCGGTTGCTCGACGCCGAGAGCGAGCAGCTTGGCTCGGCGTCAGTCCAGGCATTCGAGACCGAGGGGTTGATCGGCGCCGGCGCGGCGCCCGCAGTCCTGACCTACCTGTTCCATCGCATCGAGGGCCGCCTCGATGGTCGGCCGACGCTGCTCATCATCGATGAGGGCTGGCTCGTCCTCGACGATCCGGCTTTCGCGCAGCAGCTTCGGGAATGGCTGAAGACGCTGCGCAAGAAGAACGCTTCCGTCGTCTTCGCCACCCAGTCGCTCTCCGACATCGACGGCAGCAACATCGCACCTGCCATCGTCGAGAGCTGCCCGACCCGCATCTTCCTGCCGAACGAGCGGGCGATCGAGCCGCAGATCACGGCGATCTATCGGCGCTTTGGTCTTAACGACCGCCAGATCGAGATCCTCGCGCGGGCGACGCCAAAGCGCGACTACTACTGCCAATCCCGCCGCGGCAATCGCCTGTTCGAACTCGGGCTTGGACCCGTCGCGCTCGCCTTCTGCGCCGCATCCTCCAAGCAGGACCACGCCGCAATCGAGCGCGTCATCGCCGAGAGCGGCCGTGAGGCCTTCACGCCCACCTGGCTCGCCGATCGCGAGCTTCTTTGGGCGGCCGATCTCATCCCCGAGCTGACCAACCTGGAGACGTCATCATGATCAAGCGGCACCTTCTGGCGGCGGCAAGCGCCGTCGCATTGTCGTTGGGCATCGCCGCGCCGCCGGCGTCGGCGCAGTGGATCGTCTACGACCCGACCAATTTCAGCCAGAACGTGCTGACCGCGGCCCGCGAGCTGCAGCAGATCACCAACCAGATCACCATGCTGAACAATCAGGCGACGAGCCTGATCAATCAGGCCCGCAATCTCGCCAACCTGCCGATGTCGACGCTGACCCAGCTTCAGTCGTCGATCGCCCAGACGCAGTCGCTGCTCAGCCAGGCACAGAACATTTCGTTCAACGTGCAGCGCATCCAGACGGCCTATTCGACCAGCTACGGCTCGGCGGCAGGCACGGGTTCCACCGCCACCATGGTCGCCAACGCCCAAACGCGTTGGCAGAACTCGGTGGCAGCGTTCGAGGACTCGCTCAAGATCCAGGCCGGCGTGGTCGGCAACATCACGACCAATTCCAGCGCCATGACCTCGCTGGTCACGGCCAGCCAGAGTGCGACCGGCGCCTTGCAGGCCGCGCAGGCCGGCAACCAGCTCCTCGCACTGCAATCGCAGCAGCTCTCCGACGTCGTGGCGGTGCTTTCCGCGAAGAGCCGCGCCGATGCCCTGGAGCAGGCGCGCGTCGCCGCCGCCGAGGCGCAGGGCCAGCAGAACTACAAGAATTTCTCGACGCGCAGCGGCTACCAGCCCGGCAACGTCACCATGTTCTCCGGCAATTGAGGCACCGCGATGCTGGGCCGGTCGGAGATCTTCCGCGCCGCTGCGATCGTCGTGCTGATCGCAGCCTTCATCGCGACCCTCTTCGCGATCAACCGGCGTCCCTCCACGCCGGCCGCGGAGATCGCTCCAACCATTGCCCCGCCCGCTTCCGATGACCTCACGGCCGAGCTGCGCCGCTGCAGCGCGCTCGGGCCCCAGGACGCCGAGGATGCGCGTTGCGTGGCGGTCTGGGAGGAGAACCGCCGGCGCTTCTTCGGCAGGCCGGCGCGGCCGCTGCCGCCATCACCGCCCCCCACGACGACGATGGGCGCCGTCGCGCCGGCCACCCCATCGTCAGGAGACGCGCGATGAACAACGTCGGCGTCATCGACACCTTCCTCAACACCTTCACGACCTACATCGATTCCGGCTTCGGCCTGATCAAGGGCGAGGTCACCTATCTCTCCTCGACGCTGATCGTCATCGACATCACGCTGGCGGGCCTCTTTTGGGCCTGGGGCGCCGACGAGGACATCCTCCAGCGCCTGGTCAAGAAGACGCTCTACATCGGCTTCTTCGCCTTCATCATCACCAACTTCAACAACCTCTCGGCCATCGTCTTCAACAGCTTCGCCGGGCTTGGCCTCAAGGCCGGCGGCTCGTCGATCTCGACGGCTGATTTTCTCCGACCGGGGAAGCTCGCCCAGGTCGGCCTCGATGCGGGCCAGCCGCTGCTCGACGCCGCCAGCCAGATGATGGGCTTCACCAGCTTCTTCGCGAACTTCGTGCAGATCGCGGTGCTGATGGTCTCGTGGCTGCTCGTGCTGATCGCCTTCTTCATCCTGGCGGTGCAGCTCTTCGTCACGCTGATCGAGTTCAAGCTGACGACACTCGCCGGCTTCATCCTCATTCCCTTCGCGCTCTTCAACAAGACCGCCTTCCTGGCCGAGAAGGTGCTCGGCAACATTGTCGCCTCCGGCGTGAAGGTGATGGTGCTGGCCGTTATCGTCGGCATCGGCACGGGTCTCTTCTCGCAGTTCACCCAGACCTATGCCGGCGGCCAGCCGACGATCGAGCAGGCGCTCTCCGTGGTGCTCGCGGCGCTGGCCATGCTCGGCCTTGGCATCTTTGGACCCGGCATCGCCACGGGCCTCGTCTCCGGCGCGCCCCAGCTCGGCGCCGGCGCTGCGGTCGGGACCGGACTCGCGGTCGCTGGCACGGCAATGGCCGGCGCGGGTGCGCTCGGCCTGGCCGGGAGGGGAGCGATGGCCGCGGCCTCGGGCACGGCTGCCGCCGCCCGTGGCGGCGCTGCGATGGCCGGCGGCGCATCCTCGGCCTACAGCCTGGCCTCGGCAGGCCGGTCCGGCGCTTCGGGCGTGGCCGCCGGCCTCGGCGGTGTCGGCCGGGCCGCCGCATCGTCTGCGGCAGCGCCCATTCGGCGCGCGGCGGGCCGTGCCGCCGGCTCGATGCGTGAAAGCTTCGCCGCCGGCGCCCGCTCCAGTTTCGCGGTCACCGGCGGCTCATCCACCCAAGGCACGGTTGGCGGCGAGCAGAAGGCAAGCGGCAGCGGCGCGACCGATGCCGGCTCGAACCCGTCAGGCCCGCCCGCCTGGGCCCGCCGCATGAAGCAGAACCAGTCGATGGCGCGCGGCGCCCAGACCGCCGCCCAGGTCCTCAAGTCCGGCGATAGCCATGGCGGCGGCCATTCCGTCGATCTCTCGGGAGAATAGACAATGGCGCTCTTCCGCCGATCCACCGTCCGTTACGGCCGCACGCCGGAACCCGAAACGCCCTATCAGCGCGCTGCGCAGGCGTGGGACGATCGCATCGGCTCGGCCCGCGTGCAGGCGAAAAACTGGCGCCTGATGGCCTTCGGCTCGCTGGCGCTCTCGATGGGCCTCGCTGGCGGCCTCGTCTGGCAATCGACCCATGGCAGCATCGTCCCCTGGGTGGTCCAGGTCGACAAGCTGGGCCAAGCGCAAGCGGTCACGGCCGCCACGCCCGACTATACCCCTAGCGATCCCCAGATCGCCTGGTATCTCGCCCACTTCGTCGAGATGGTCCGCTCGCTGCCGGCCGATCCCATCATCGTGCGGCAGAACTGGCTCCAGGCCTACGACTTCACCAGCACCTCAGGATCCCAGGCGCTCAACGACTATGCCCGCGCGAACGACCCGTTCGGCAAGCTCGGCCATCAGCAGATCGCCATCGACGTCTCGAGCGTCATCCGCGCCTCGCCGTCGAGCTTCCGCGTCGAGTGGGTCGAGCACCGCTACCAGGACGGCGCGCTCGCCGACAACTCGCGCTGGACCGCGATCCTCACCGTCGCGATCCAAACGCCAACCTCCGCCGACGTGCTCCGCAAGAACCCGCTCGGCATCTACGTCACCGCCATCAACTGGTCGAAGGAGCTGGGACAATGACCCCGCCGATTTCCATGGAAGCCGGCGGTCCGGCTTCACGTCTTTCAGTCTCTCAGCAGAAGCGGGAAGGAGGCATTGCGCCTTTCCGTAAAGCCGGCCTTGCGGCTTTGCTGCTCTCCGTCTCAGCGCTCGGCGGCTGCGCGCATAAGTTCATCCCGCCGGACATCAACTACGACAGCGCCGTGCCGGCGAAGCTCACCGTCGATCCGCCCGCGCCGGTCAAGATCGTCGAGCTGCCGAAGCCCTTGCCGCTGCCCGGCCAGTTGAAGCCGCTCAACACGGGTAAGCCCGTCCCAGAAGCGCCCGATCCCGCCGTGCGCGTCAATCAGGCGAATGCGGCCGCTCGCATCCAGCCAGTCCGCAATGGCTTCATCAACGCCGTGCAGGTCTATCCCTATTCGGCGGGCGCGCTCTACCAGGCCTACACGGCGCCCGGCGAGATCACCGACATCGCCCTGCAGGAGGGCGAGCAGCTCGTTGGCACAGGTCCGGTCGCGGCCGGCGATACGGTGCGCTGGATCATCGGCGACACCGAAAGCGGCGCGGGTGCGACCAAGAAGGTCCATATCCTCGTGAAGCCCATCCGGCCCGAGCTGGTGACGAACCTCGTCATCAACACCGATCGTCGGACCTACCTGCTGGAGCTGCGCTCGACCGAGAAGACCTACATGGCCTCGGTCTCCTGGCAGTACCCGGAAGATCAGCTCATCGCGCTGCGCCAGCAGAATGCCGCAGCCGAGACGGCCGCGCCGATCGCCACCGGCGTCGACCTCGTCGCGATCAACTTCCGCTATGCGATCGAGGGCGATAGTCCCGCCTGGCGGCCGCTGCGCGCCTTCGACGATGGCCAGAAGGTCTTCATCGAGTTCCCGTCGGGCATCCGCCAGGGCGAGATGCCGCCGCTCTTCGTCATCGGTCCAGCCGGCGGCTCCGAGCTGGTGAATTACCGGGTCAGGCAGAACTACTACATCGTCGATCGCCTGTTCGCCGCGGCCGAGTTGCGCCTCGGCGATAAAGACAGCGAGCGGCGGGTCCGCATCGTCCGCACCGACGGAAGGCCGCGGTCATGACGGACGAGCCGGAAGAACAACAGCCGGCGCCCACGCCCGTCGTGCCGCCCGACCTCCGCCTTAGGGGCGAACGGCCACGCGTCACCCGTCTCTCGCGCAAGGTGCTGATCACGCTCGGCGGGATGTCCGCGCTCGCCGTGGCCGGCGCGCTCGGCTACGCGCTCCAGACCCACAACAAGGGACAGCCGGGGCAGGAGCTGCTCAGCACTCAGAACCGGCCCTCGGCCGAGGGCCTGGCCGGACTGCCGAAGGACTACACCGGACTGCCGCGCCAAGCCCCACCGCTCGGGCCGCCGCTGCCCGGCGATCTCGGCAAGCCGATCCTGAATACCGGCGCCGCATCGAACACAACCGCTCCGGCACCCACGCCCGATCCCGCGGCCCAGCGGCTTGCGCAGGAGACCGAGGCAGCGCGCGTCAGTCGCCTCTTTGCTCAAACCAACCAGCAGCCGCAGCCGGTGAGCCTCGTCTCTCCGCCCGCGACTGCGACACAGAGCGGTCCGACGCCCACGCCGCCTGTTGACGCTGGCTCGGCGCAAAACATGCAGGATCGCAAGTCCGCCTTCTTGAACGCCACGCCGGACAAGCGCACCGTCAGTTCCGACCGGCTCGAAGCCAAGGCCTCACCCTATGTCGTGCAGGCCGGAACGGTGATCCCGGCGGCGCTCATCACCGGCATTCGATCCGACCTTCCCGGCCAGATCACCGCCCAGGTGACCGAGGCCGTCTACGACAGTCCGACCGGGCAGTTTCTCTTGATCCCGCAGGGTGCGAAGCTGATCGGCCAGTACGACAGCTCGGTCGCCTTCGGCCAGAGTCGCATCCTCCTGGTCTGGACGCGCATCATCATGCCGGACGGCAATTCCATCGTGCTCGAGCGCCAGCCTGGAGCCGACACGCAGGGCTATGCCGGGCTGGAGGATGAGATCGACAACCATTGGGGCATGCTGTTCAAGGCCGCCGTGCTCTCGACGCTGCTCAGCGTCGGCGCCGAGGCGGGCACGAGCCAGGATGAGAACAACTTGGTGCAGGCGATTCGCAGCGGCGCCTCCACCAGCATCAGCCAGACCGGCTCGCAGATCGTCCAGCGCCAACTCAACATCCAGCCGACGCTCACGATCCGTCCCGGCTTCCCCGTCCGGGTCATCGTGACGCGAGATCTGGTGTTGGCACCCTACGGACAAGGAGGAGCGCCATGACCAAGCTGAAACTCGGACCCCTCACAGAGGACAAGCCCGTCAAAGTCAGTGTTGAACTTCCCGCTGGAGTCCACCGCGATCTCGTCGCCTATGCTGAGACGCTTGGCAGGACAACAGGTCAAGCTGTGCCCGATCCGGTGAGATTGATTGTCCCGATGATCACGCGATTCATGGCGACCGATCGAGCGTTCACCAAGGCTCGGCGCGACCAGAGTCAGATCAGGGGCTGATCGGCGGAAAGATCAGGATAGCGTTCGCGTAGCATCTCCAAGAACGTAGACAGGGACGGATTGCTGTTTGCTTGCCGCCAATAGGCCCGGAAAGTGAAGCGCATCGGTCCGTCCAAATCATGCACCTCGCGAAAGCTCACGCGGCTTTGGGCGGATCCGATCGCCCCTTCGAGCGCCAGCAGAAGACCCCAGCCGAGGCTGACCAACGTTAGCAGGCGGTCGAGGCTTACGTCGTGTCGAAAGAGGCGCAACGAGTCGGACGCGCCTCCCTTGCTGCGTAGAAGCTTGTTGAACTCCGGTCCTGGGCCACGTGACGGTAACAGCAGTGGCTCCCGCTTCAGATCGTGCCAATGCACGACCTCCTGGTCATTGAACGGGTGAGTGTCGGGCACCGCCACGACCACGCGCTCGCTCCAGACCGACAATGACCTGTCTTGCCAGCTCGGTTCGCTCTCAGCCACGAATGCGACATCAATCGTTGCATCGGCGAGGTCAGAAATTAGGTGTTCACCTGAACCGTCGACCAGTTGAGCTTCCACTTCCGGGAAACGCCGTCTGTATTCGATCAGCGTCGCCCGTAAATTGCCCGCGGCCAGGGAGGTATGAACCCCGATCGTCAACCGGCCACTCTCACCGCGCGATCGGGTCTTCAACCGGACAGTGATCGCATTCACTTCTTCGATGATGCGTTTCGCCGCTTCGAGAAACTCTTGGCCTTCGACGGTTGGTCGCGTTCCACCGTTGGTGCGCTCGAAGAGCACTGACCCGAGGCAATATTCGAGATCTCGCAAGCGACGGCTAAGAGTGGACTGACGAATATTGATGGCTTCTGCTGCCTGTCTTAGGCTGCGATGCTGAGACGTAATGACTGCCAATCTCAAATCTCGAAACTCGACGAGGTCCGTCGAGGCTCGTGCCGGAACTTCCGCATCAACATCTGTCAGGCGAAGTGAGAAAGTGACCCCCTGTCGCAATGAGGAACTGACCCCCCTTCGTTTTTGAAAGGGGCACCGATGACGGAAGAAAAGAGCATGATTTCCGCATTGTCTGGAACGATGCGGGGAACGGGGATGCTGCAACCCGAGGAGGTTGCCGCGATGATGCGGCTGCACGGGCTTGGCTGGGGAGCCAAGCGGCTGGCGCGGGAGTTTGGCTGTTCGCGGAACACGGCGCGACGATATGTCCGTGCTGGCGGGGCGATCGCGTATCGGCAGCCTGAGCGGCGGTCGGCGTTCGATGGTCTGGACGATTGGCTTCGGGAGCGGTTCTTCCGGCACGACGGCAATGCCGACGTGATCCGCCAGGAACTGGCGAGCGAGCATGGGATCGTCATTGGGCTTCGCTCGGTCGAGTTGAAGGTCCGGCCGTGGCGGCGGGAGTTATTGGCCCGGAAGCGGGCGACGGTTCGCTTCGAGACGCCGCCTGGGCGGCAGTTGCAGATCGATTTCGGCGAGACGCGGGTGTGGATCGGCGATGAGCGGCTGCGGGTGTATCTGTTCGTGGCGACGCTCGGCTATTCGCGCCGCCTGCATATCCGCGCGTCGCTGAGGCAGGGACAGGCGGACTGGTTCGCGGGCATGGAGGGCGCATTCCTGCGGTTCGGCGGGGTTCCGGCGGAGATCCTGCTCGATAATGCCAAAGCTCTGGTCGAGCATCACGACGCGACGACGCGGGAGGTTCGTTTCAATGGGCGGCTGCACGCCTTTGCGCGGTATTGGGGCTTTGCGCCGCGTGCCTGCGCGCCGTATCGCGCCCGGACCAAGGGCAAGGACGAGCGCGGGGTCGGCTACGTCAAGAAGAACGCGGTCGCGGGACGGCGTTTCGCGAACTGGGCGATGTTCGAGGCGCATCTTGACCAATGGACGCGCGAGATTGCCGACCGGCGCGTGCATGGCACGACGGGCGTTGCACCGTCGGAGCGTTTCGCCGGCGAGGCCGAGGCCCTGCGCCCGCTCGGTGGACGCGCGCCGTTCGGCCAGTTGCGCGATCTGGTGCGCAAGGTTCAGGCCGATTGCGCGATCGACCTGGACACCAACAGCTACTCCGTGCCGTGGCGGCTGATCGGCGAGAGCGTCCAGATTGTGGTGCTGGGCGGACGCGTCGTCGTGCGTCATGCCGGGCAGGTCGTGGCGGATCATCCGCTTTGCGCGGGACGCCGGCAGCGGATCGTCGATCGCTCCCATCTCGCCGGCGTGGTCGGCGGACCGGCCGCGAACGGCCCATCACTTGCCGGGCTACCGACCCTGTTGCCCGACCTGCTCCGGCCGCTGGCCGAATATGAGGCTGTCGCGGGAGGGGCCTGGTGATGGCGGGCGTGGACCATGCGGCATTGGTCGGGATGCTGGACCGGCTCAAGCTGACGGCGATCCGCGACCAGCTGGACACGCTGCTCGACGAGGCGGCGCGCTCGGACATGACGTTACGCGAGGCACTGGCATTCCTGGTCGGGCGCGAGATCGCGCGACGCGACGAGCGCCGCATCGCCATGGCGAGCAAGATGGCGCAGTTCCCGTTCGTGCGGGAACTCGACGGCTTCGAGTTCGACGCCCAGCCGTCCCTCGATCCCCGGCAGGTCCGCGATCTGGCCGAGTGCCGCTGGGTCGCGCACGGCGATACGATCCTGCTGCTGGGGCCGCCGGGAACGGGGAAGACGCATCTGGCCGTGGCGCTCGGGCGCGAGGCGATCCGGCGAAACTACAGCGTGCAGTTCGTCACCGCCGCGACATTGGTCGCCATGCTGGCCAAGGCGCATGCGGACGGCGCGCTGGACAAGCAACTGGCGCTCCTATCGCGACCGAAGCTGCTGATCATCGACGAACTGGGCTATCTGCCGTTCGAAGCCAACGCCGCGCATCTGTTTTTCCAGCTCGTCTCAAGGCGCTACGAGCGCGGCTCGATCCTGCTGACCTCCAATCGCTCGGTCGGAGAATGGGGCGAGGTCTTCGGCGACCCGGTGGTGGCCACCGCCATCCTGGACCGCCTGCTGCACCATTCCACCGTGATCACCATCCGCGGCGACAGCTACCGTCTGCGGGAGAAACGACGCTCCGGCCTTCTGCAGAAGGCCGGAGCGTCCATCAGAGAAGCCGAGACAACCACTTCATGACGGGGTCAGTTCCTCGCTTCGCCAAAGGGGTCAGTTCTTCAATTCGTTTGACAACATCCTTAGTCCGCGGGGGCGGCTTGCTCTCACCCCCTGCCTGTGCGGCCCGCCGTCGCGCTGGCTCGCTATCAGACATCAGAGCCTATTGATTCGTTGAGGGTTGGGAAAAAAGGTTCAGCAAGCTGTAAGGAGCGCTTTCGTCGAAGCACAGCTTCAGGTTCTGCTCCGCCTCCGCGGCAGCGGATGCGCTTCTGCGAAACAACTCTGCCTCATAGGCGCGCAGCGCGGCTTTCATATCTCCAGCATTTGCAGCTATGGCTTTGCCGAGTTCAGCGCCATCCAACATCGCGAGGTTTGCCCCTTCCCCCGCGAAGGGCGACATCAGGTGTGCTGCATCGCCGAGGAGAGTAACGCCAGGGACTCGGCCCCAGGTGTGATCGATCGGAAGCGCATAAATCTTGCGCGGTATGGGGTCAGTCTCGCCATCGGTAATGAGCGCTGTCAGTTCAGGAGCCCATCCCTCGAATTCCTCCGCGACCCGCGCCAAAGCGGTGCTCGCATCCGAGAAATCGATACAGTTCAGCCAGTCTTCTGGTTTGTTCAACGCCACATAGGTGTGCAGCACACCATTCGCCTCACGGTGAGCGAGGATTCCCTTCTCCGGAGCAAGTGCGAACAAGGCGCCGGCGCCAACTGCTTCGGCGCTGGCCGTGTGACGGATGTCGGCGTCGAACAGGTAGGTTTCGATGAATGAAGTTCCGACGTAGGCCGGTCTCGCCTCAGAAAGAAGCGGCCGAATTTTCGACCAGGCGCCATCGGCGCCCACCAGCATGTCGCTTTCTACCGTCCGGCCATCGCTGAAAGTCAGCAGATGCCGTCCGTTCCCAAGCGAGGACACCGACGCGAGCCTATGTCCCCATCGGATTGTGTCGGCTGGAAGCGAGTTGAGCAGGAGCCGCCGCAAGTCCCCCCGCTGAACCTCGGGGCGGTTACCTGTCCCGTCATCGGGTTCATCCAGCAAGACGGTCCCGTGCTTATCGAGCACACGCGTCGCCTCGCCACCAGCGTGGATGATCGCGGTGAATTCATCGAAAAGGCCCGCGGCCTTGAGCGCGACCTGACCGTTGTAGTCGTGAATATCGAGTTGGCCGCCCTGCGCCCTCACGTCGGGCGAGACCTCCGCCTCGTAGATCGTCGAAGCGATACCGTGAACGTGGAGAACGCGAGCGAGCATGAGGCCGCCGAGTCCGGCGCCTATAATCGTGATGGGAGTATTCATGCGCCCTCCATGGGCCAGAGCTTCAATCGCTGAATAACTTCAACCATCGCCTGTGCGAGGCGCTTCGACCCGTTCACGCTGGGATGCGTATCGTCGGGGGCCGCGTATTTGGCCGCGAGGCGAGAGGGATCTGATTCAGAGCGAACCGCAGCATCAAAGTCGACGACTACGTGGCCCGACGCCCGAATCCACGCGTTCAATGCGAGGCGCATGTCTTCTCGTTCGGGTTCAGCCAGCAGTTCGGGTGCGAGTGGCGTCACGGTTGCGAGGATGACCTGCAGTCCTGCTGCCTGGGCGCGGCCGATGAGTTCCTGATATCCCGCGATCAATTGATCGACTGAAGGCATTTCAGCCATGGGCGTAATTCGACCCGGAAGGCCCCAATCGTTGCTGTTATAGGCGATTACCAGATGCGTGGCGCCGGCGGTTCCGAGCACATCCTCATCGAAACGAGACAATCCCGACCGCCCCCACGAAGGCGTCGACGGTGGTGCATCCAGACGAATGCGGTTGCCCGCAATACCCCGATTTACGACGGCGATTTTTGCGTCGGCCGGAAGGAAGGCCGCCGTGTACTGCGGCCACCCCATGGCTGTGCTCGAACCCCCGAGGGCCACAATCACCGCCTTGGCCTCAACCCCGGCGACCTCGATCGTCCGCAGAAATGGACCTCCCGGAGGCAGCGACCAGCCTGTTCCATCAGGCTCGTCCTCCGCCCCGGTATTCGCGGCCGGAAATTCTCGGGATTCATTGATGGTTTCCGGCGACCCGCCTTCAAGCGGGAACGGGCACGCGCCCACGAAGTCCCCGGGTGAAGATCGGCTAAACCTGAATCCCGCCACCGTAGTATAGGGTGTCGGCTCGGGGAGGTAGAGATCGACGACGATCTCGTCACTGTGGCGGACGGTCAAGCCGATGGGATCGGTCCACCGGGACGCGCCGGGCGGGATCTCAGTTGAGGAGAGCCCGTCAAACGCGACTTTGGAGAAACGGTCGCCGATCCCGATCGCACCTCGTCCGATCCGAACAGGCCCATCGCCGAAACGATTGCTCAGTTCCACGCGAACGCGGCTGCCGCCGAGGCTCGCCGGCACGGTCAGGCGAACCGTGACATTGGTGAAGCCTCGCTCGTCCGCCTCGCCCCGAAAGTCGGTGACGGCTTGCGTCCATGTTGCGTACCACGGTGTCGCTTCAGTCATGGATTTATCCTTTCTTCCGAGGCGTTCGCCGAGGCCGAAGGGACGTTTTGGTTCGCTCGTAATCACGGCTCTATCGAGTGTGTCGCCGCTGTCTCGATTGCTGCGATGACGCGGTGGAGCAAAACAGCATCGTCGAACGTCGGCGCTGTACGGGTGCCGTCGCGCAGATCACGTGCCATACGCGCATAGTTGCGCGCGACGTTTCCATGCGCGGGGTCCGACGGCAGGCCACCGAGATATGAAGCGGGAACCTCAAGCCGCTGAAAGGCTTTCTCGTCACCGCGTGCCGCCTCAATCGTGAGGGGCACGAGCTGGGCGTGTCCAAACGGACCCTTCACCCGGATATCTCCCTGCGTGCCGTTGATCTCCCACAACAGGCCCGCGCCGTCTCGCGGCATACCGCCGACGTAGTGGACGGAAATGGGCGCGCCGCTGACAAGGACGCCGCTAACCAGCACCTGGTCAGCGGTGGTGACGGGCAGCGTCTCGCCGGTTCCTGCGACGACCGCGGCCGTGCGACGGGTCGCCAATACCGACGACAACTGTGCGATTGGGCCCAGCACTTCTGTTAATCCGGCAAGTGTATGCCCGACCGGAATTGTGAGCATGGTTGCGCCACTGGCATTGTCGAGAAGGTAGGCGCCATTTTTCTTGTCCGGCACGATACCCCCCCAGCCGCCACCGCGAGCTACCAACGTCGTCGACAGCACCTCCCCGACGAAACCATCAACGATCAATTGCTTCAGATACTGGATCTCGGGCGCGACACGGGCCTGCGTGCCGACAACGCCCAGCACGCCTTTTGCCTTGGCGAGCGCTGCAATCTCCTCCGCCTCGGCAAGGCCGTTACCGAGCGGCCATTCGCAGTAGACGTGCTTGCCTGCCTCGATTGCCGCTTTGGCTATTTCGAAGTGATGCGACACCTTCACCGTGACGGCGACGATGTCCACCTCGGCATCCGCCACCAATTCGGCAACATTCGTATATGCTTTCGGCAGACCGATCTCAGCAGCGGCACGCTGGGCGCTTTCCAAGCTGGTGTTGGCGGCGCCCGCAATCTCGAAGCTGTCAGATAACGCTCTAAGAGCCGGCACGTGAGCGCGCGCGGCCCAACTCCTGCCCGGCTCGAGGCCTGCAATGCCGATACGGAAACGGCTCGCAGTCATTGCTTTGATCCTTCATGAACCGGCGCATTCGAACGGCGGCGACAGATGTGGAACGCCATTCCACGATGGAACAGAATTCCATTTCTGTCAACTTGGAACGGCATTCCATGTCTGCCATAAAGGGGGGATGGGCAAGACAACGCGCACCGCCAAACGGCGGCAGGAATCGCTCTCTCGCGAGCGTATCATCGAGGCGTCTATCGAAATCCTCGACAGCGACGGCGAGGAGGGCCTCACATTCCGCGCCCTGTCCGGCCGCCTAGCCACTGGCCCAGGAGCAATCTACTGGCACATCGACAGCAAGAGCGAACTGCTAACCGCTGCCTGTGACGCTATCGTCGCCCATGCGGTTGATGCGCCAGTGCTCGGGATGCCGCCGGAAGACGCCATCTGCACGCTCTCGCTGAGCTTGTTCGATGCAATCGACGCCCATCCGTGGGTTGGAGCGGCGCTCACACACGCTCCGGGGCAAATGCCCGTGGTTCGCATTCTTGAACGCATTGGCCAGCAAGTTCGCGCTCTTCACGTCAGGGATGGAGACGAGTGGCAGGCGGTATGTGCCCTGCTCAACTACATCGTGGGCGTCAGTCGTCAGAATGCTGCCAATGCGCAGTTCACGCGCGCGCGCGGTCTCTACAGGTCTACTCTCCTAGAGTCTCTGGCGATCACATGGTCTCAACTCGATCGGAAAGATTATCCATTTACGTGTGATGTTGCTGATCAGTTACCAGATCATGATGACCGCGCAGACTTTCTTGCGGGTATTAAGCTCCTTCTCAGTGGCCTTCGCTCGTCCACCTAGTCCGCGTGAGCGCGCGCCTGGACAGTGCGATGCGCAGCCGCCGTGTTCGCGAGCATCTATTTCGCTACGGGGTCAGATTGCATGCCGGTCCCCATCCAGTGCAAATCAGACCTGTGAGCAACCGGGGCAGCGGACCCGGCGGTACCGTCATGGCTGATCAGAATCGCGCCGAGCGCCACCACACAGCAGGCAACAATGCGCCAGGTCGTTAGCCGCTCGCTCAGAAAGATACGGCCGATCAGCGCGGCGAATACGACGCTGGTTTCACGGAGCGCCGATACCGATGCCATTGGCCCCCACGACATGGCAAAGATCACAATACCATAGGCAACGAGCGATACGATCCCGCCACCGGCGGCGATCGCCGTCTCTCGTCGATCGCGCATGAGGCTGCGCCAGTCGCGCAAGACCGCATAGACGGGCGGCGCCATCACGCCCCACAGCAGGCACATCCAGACCGTATAACCGATCGGCGAGCCGGACAGACGGACGCCGATGCCGTCGGTCACACTATAGGCAGCGATGAAGCATCCCGTTCCAAACGCGTAGGGAAGGCTGCCCCATCCGATTGTTCGCCCCTGTAAAGCGAGCGATACGATCCCTCCGGAAACGAGCATTACGCCGAAAGCGCCGATTGGATCGGGGAATTCGCCCGCGAACAGCATCGCTCCGATCGATACGAGAACTGGCGAGGAGCCGCGCGAGATCGGGTAGGTTTGCCCGAGATCTCCGCTCCGGTAAGTTCGCACCAAAAATAGATTGTAGCCGACATGGAGCAGCGCCGAGAGGAGCGCATATTCCCAGCTGGCTTTTGCCGGAGCTGGAACGAAGGGAGCCAACCCCGCGCAAACGATCGCGATCGCCACACACATTATCGTCATTGACCAGAGACGGTCAGAACCGGCGCGCAACAATGCATTCCAGCTCGCATGCAAGAGCGCGGCTAGCAGGACGATCAAGCTGATACCGATGGACATCTCGCCACCTAGCTACTGTTCGAGAGGTCTGGGTAGCGCTGACGGAGGACAGCCAGAAGGGCGCTAACGTCGGATTGCCATTCGCTTGGCGCCAGTAGGCCGCGGAGTTCAGTCGCGTCGGTCCATCTCCATTGTGGACCTCCTTGTACACGAGACCCTCGTGGCGAACGCCTAACGGCTGGCGCGATCCACCGCGCCAACCTCCTTGGCGAAGGCGAGCAGGAGCATGCCGAGCCGAGCTGGCTGCTCCTGTTGAATCCAGTGACCCGCACCATCGATCAGCTCAATTTCCCCCATCTTCGTCGTCGCCTTCGTCCTCATTAGATCGAGCGCGGCCGGCGCCGCATAGGTGCCCCAGTCGCTCCTGCCTCCGATGAAGAGCGACGGGACATCGATCTTCTTGCCCGAAAACAGCCGCAACTCAGCATTCAGGCCAGGATCGGAGACGACGCGATAAGCCTGCAGGGCGCCCTGAAACCCGGTGCGGCCATACTCGTCCGTGTAGACGCCCAGTTCCGGCTCGGTGAGCCATTTGCAGGCCTGGACCTCGGCGGCGGACGGTTCAAATGGGGCCACCGTCTCGGGCATCGTCTTACCGAGCTCCATGACGTAATAGGTTGGCATTTGCGCGAGGTCTGCGGCGGTTCGGCCCTTCAACGGATAGGGCTTGTTTCCCGGCCAGTCGGCGCTTTTGACGTAGAAAAACGCTCGAAGAAACCCGTGCAGACCTTGAGGCGGGTGCCATAGGTCATCGTTTGCCTGCCGTGCGCTCAGATATTGCTGATAATACTCTCTCGGCGGATCGAGCGCCGCCAGCGCGGCCGCCAGCTTTTGATTGTCGGTGTTCGGTCGAGCTGAGGGTTCTTCCTGCTCCGCAGTATCGAACGGAAATGTCGGCGGACCGGGAAACGGAGCGCTCATCAGCACCACCGAGGGAAAGACATCCGGTCGGGCGAGCGCGCAATAGGCCGCGACGGGCGAGCCGAAATCGTGCCCGACCAGCATCGCTATCCGTCGATACCCCAAGGCCGAAACCAGTCCGAGGACATCACGCGTCATGTTCAACAAGCTGAAGGGCTCCAACGGAGCGTCATAGCCGTCGACCCATCCGGTCGTGCGGCCATAGCCCCGCTGGTCGGGCGCCACGACATGGTACCCGGCATCGGCCAGGATCGGCATCACGTGTCGCCAGCCGTAAGCCAGATCCGGAAAGCCGTGCAGAAGCAGCGCGAGCGGCCGGCCAGGGCGTTCGTGACCGGCTTCGAGAATATGGACGTCGAGGCCGTTGACCCCACGGATCATGCGCGAGCGGATCTCTTTGGGAAGCGTTCCCCCGCCATATGGCTGCGTCGTCAAATCAGTTCCTCCCATAGGGTTTGCGCGGGCGGGCCGAAGCGACGCCGCAACCAGGCTGGCCGCCCCCATGGCCAGGACGGTGCGTCGGGACGGCGATGGCTTGGATTGATAGAGGGGCATCGCCAGGCTCCGAAATATGGCAATCGCCATAGTATGGTGATCACCATAGATGCGTCAAGCGAGGCGTGTTATATTGCCGGGATGACACGTAAGACTGACGCGCGCGCTCGTGCGATCGCCGCGGCCGAACGGCTGTTCCGCATCCAAGGCTATACCGCGACTGGATTGACCCAGATCCTGGAAGAAAGCGGCTCGCCTAAAGGGTCGTTCTACTTCCACTTTCCACGCGGCAAGGCCCAGCTCGCCGAAGAGGCAATCGATCATTACATCGCAGGCAGAATTGCGGTTTTGCGGAATATCTCCGCGGATACGACGGGAGATGCTGTGAGTTTTGTTCGACGGCTTTTCAGCGCATTCGCTGCCGAAATGGTCGCCGCCGATTTCCAGTATGGATGCCTCATGCAAAATCTGGCGAACGAGTTGCCCGCGATCGATGCCGAGCTCACCAAGCGGGTTGCGCGCGGATTCGTCGAATCGACCGAGATCATTGCCGAGCATTTCAGGGGGGGCGGCCTTGCTCCCGCGCGCGCATCCGCTACCGCCGCCGCACTGGTCGCAGCCCTCGAAGGCGCGCGAACGATCGCCCGTCTGGAACGCACGCCGGCCATATTCGAGGCGCTAGCGGATGTCAGTGCCCGGAAATGGGCTACCGCGGACGGGTGATCCGGGTCCATTAGCGCTCGTGGACAAAGCTTGACGGGGCTGAGTGGGATTGATTCAACGCTGCCATTTGGAGGCGGCGTTGGACGGGACGATCGGGGCGACGGATGCGGAGTGGGCGTTGATTGGCCCGCTACTTCCGGCTGAGGCAGGCCGGGGGCTGTCGGCCTGCGGGGGATAATCGCCGCTTTTTCGACGGCATGATGTGGATGGCGCGGACGGGAGCGCAATGGCGTCATCTTCCGCCCTGCTACGGCAAGTGGAACAGCGTGTTCCGGCGCTATCGCCGCTGGGTCGAACAGGGCGTGTTCGAGGCCCTGCTGGAAACCTTGGCTGAACTGGTCGGCCGCGACCGGTCGGCCGACATGATCGACAGCACGGTCGTGCGCGCCCATCACTGCGCTGCCGGGATAAAAAAGGCGCTGGCCCGGCCGAGGCGCTCGGCCGATCGCGCGGCGGCTTCTCGACCAAGCTCCACGCCCGCTGCGATGCACGCGGCCTCCCGCTCGCCTTCGTCTTGACGCCTGGACAGGCGCACGATCAGCAAGGCTTTGAACCGTTGTTCCGTGCCATCGGCGGTCGTCTCGATAGGCTTCTGGCGGATCGTGGCTATGACGCCGACCAGATCCGGGCCGACATCTCATACACCGGCGCGCGGCCCGTGATCCCCGCCAAACGCGGGAGACGAAACCCCGCCAGCCATGATCGGCATGCTTATAAGCTAAGAAACCGCATCGAGCGCATGTTCAACAAGCTCAAGAACTGGCGGCGTGTCGCCACTCGATACGACAAGACCGCACAATCTTATCTCGGCTTCGTCTCCATCGCCTCAGCCTTCCTCTGGACCACCTTTGTCCACGAACGCTAGTATGCGGCCGGCATGTGAGCGCGTTACTCTGCTGCTGGAAGACGTCTCCAGAAGGCCTCGACGGCAGTGCTACGACGCTGTCGGGGGCGGAAGATGCGGATCTCGATCGGCACGTCCCAGCCCTCGGCGGCTTTCATCAGGCGGCCGGATGCCAGGTCGCCCGCACAGAGGCTCATCGGCGCCCAGGCTATGCCCTTGCCATCTCGCGCCATCCTTAGAAGGACGCTGGCGAGATGCGAGCGGAACACCGGGCGAAGCTGAGCACCGCCACGTTCGATCACTTGGCACGCCGCAAGGATTCGCCCCATCCCGGAATGCTCGTCGAATTCAAGATAGGGAAGAAATTCGCCGTCCTTTCCCGGAAGCGGGAAAAGAGGCGTACCGCAGCTGTCCGGCACGCAGACCGGGATCAGCTGGTCATCGCCCAGCGAGACAGACCGAAAGTTGCCTTCATCGAGCCTGTGCCGCGCTGAAGGGTGGTGGTGACAAAGCAGCATGTCGGCAGTGCCCTCGAGCATGATGCGCTCGCAGGCCGCCATGTGGTCGGCAATGAGACTGACGGGCCCTAGCTCGCTTTCTTCCTCGAAACCGCGCAGCCAATCCGGGAAAAAAGTCACCGACAACGCATGGGTCGATGCGAAGCGCAACGTGCTCGTCTGCGCGGCGCCGAGTGCCCGCGCTTCGTCCCTGCCAAGCGCCAACCGGCGCAGCAGTTCTTCTGCGACGCTTCGGAAAGCAGCGCCGGCGGGCGTTAGGGCGATACGATGTGTATCCCTGTCGATCAACGTGGCATCGACCCATTCCTCCAGTGCCTTGATCCTGCGGCTGAAGGCGGGCTGGCTGAGGTTACGCGCCTGGGCGGCCCGCGAGAAATTGCCTTCCTCGGCTAGCTTGATGAAATCCTCCAACCAAGCCGTTTCCATTACTCGTCCGCCGCATAAATTGATTGATATCAGAGGTGGCCCCGGAAAATCGGACAGGATGATAGGCTATCCCGGACCTGGATAGGGACAGGGACTGATGGGCAAGGTTACGAGGAAACGGTATTCGGGCGAGTTCAAGTCGCGGGTGGCTCTTGAGGCGATCCGTGGCGAGCAGACGCTGGGGGAACTGGCGTCGAAGCACGGTGTGCATCAGACGATGATCGCCCAGTGGAAGCGCCAGGCGATCGAGGGCATGGCCGCGACCTTTTCGGGCAAGGCCGTTGCGGAGCCTGCGACGAGTGCAGCCGAGGTCGAAAAGCTTCATGCGAAGATCGGCCAGCTTTTGGTGGAACGGGATTTTTTGCGGGATGCCTCTGTTCGCTTGGGCGTGACCAGAGGCGGGAAATGATCGACCCGCAGCTTCCTCGCCTGTCGGTCGTCCGGCAATGTGCCCTTCTGAGGCTCAATCGATCGGGCGTGTATTATCAGTCTGCGCCAGAAAGCGCGTTCAACCTGATGCTGATGCGGCTGATCGACGAGCAGTTCATGGAAACGCCGTATTATGGCACCCGGCAGATGGCGCGGCACGTTCGTCGTTTGGGCCATGAGGTGGGTCGCAAGCGGATCGGACGGCTGATGGCCCGGATGGGGCTGGTTGCGATCTACCAGAAACCGCGCACGACGGTGCCCCACCCGGAGCATCGCACGTATCCCTATCTCCTACGGGACCTGACGATCGACCGACCCAATCAGGTCTGGTGTTCGGATATCACCTACATTCCGATGCGCCGGGGTTTTCTGTATCTGACGGCGATCATGGACTGGACGACGCGCAAGGTTCTGGCCTGGCGCCTGTCCAATACCATGGATGCGGACTTCTGCGTTGAGGCCCTGAAGGAGGCGTTGGCCCGCTACGGAAAGCCGGAGATTTTCAACACGGATCAGGGCAGCCAATTCACCACGCCGCGCTTCACTGAAGTGCTGCAGGAGCGGCAGATCCGCATCAGCATGGACGGGCGCGGCCGCTGGATGGACAACGTCTTCATCGAACGGCTCTGGCGGTCATTGAAATATGAATGCGTGTATCTCCACGCTTTCGAGACCGGCTCGGAACTCCGGGCCGGCCTGGCGAAATGGATTGGTCATTATAATGCCCAGCGCCCACACTCGGCGCTCACTGGATGCACGCCCGATGAGGCGTATCATGGATCCGCTCCGACACCGTTGCCGGGGTTAACCCCGGCAATGGTGTCGGTCAGCAACAGCGAGAAATTGGCAGCATAGCAACAACGGGCAATAGCTTATTTTACCTCACAATCTGTCCGAACGAATGGGGCCACCT